>NZ_JBFAIV010000038.1:0-78081 GCF_040654875.1 Streptomyces sp. NPDC050610
TTTTATTCACCCGCCCCCACCCTATATCTACCCCCAATTTCAAACCCTCTTCCCCTCCCCGCCGCTCTTCCGTTGTGGGGGGGGGGGGGGGGGGGGGGGCGGCCGGGACCCGCCCGCCTTGGGAGGCGGCGGGCCCGGCCTGGGGTATGGACTCCCGGCGGCTGCGCGCCGCCGGAGCCGCTGCGAGGCTCGGACGGTCACACGCCGCCGATGCCGCTGCGAGGCTCGGACGGCCGCGCCCTGCCGACACCGCTACGAGGCCCGTGCGGCCGTGCCCCGCCCGCCTCTGATCCCCCGTGCAGCCGCCGCGACGACCGGGTAAAGCCGTCGTCATCAGCCGGCCGTCCGCAGGTAGTTGGGCCCGCTCACATAGAACTTGTTGATGTCGGCGGCGCCGGAGCGCTCCTTCGTGAGCAGGGTTCCGGCGGTGACCATCGCCTTTATGGGCAGCCGGTCGGCGTCGAGCACACGGGCGCGCAGGACGGACGCGGGCGCGCCCGGCACCCCGGAGGCGTGTTCCAGCCGGTCCACGGCCTCGCGGAGCCGGTCGGCGAGCTGCCGCAGGAGTACGTCCAGGGGCGCGCGGCCGGCGTCGGCGAGACCGAAGGCAAGGGCGCCCGCGCACAGGTGGACGGTGATGGTGGCGAAGACGTCGGCGACGGGTTTGTCCGCGCCGACCAGTATCCGCCGGTCGGCGAAGCCGCACAGGTCGGCGGCGGCGCCGCCGGTGACGGCGGCGAGCCGCACGGAGTGCACGCGCGGCCCGTCGTTGTCCTTGAGCAGCAGCCGCAGCCGGGTGCGGCCGGCGTCGTCCTCGTCGAGCACCAGGGAGGTGTTCTGCTGGTGCGATTCGAGGGCGATGCCGTAGCCGAAGAGGGTGGTGTGCCAGTCGAGGAGCAGCGTCAGATAGGCGTCGAGGAGGGCGGTGAGCGAACCGCCGTAGTAGCGGTCGGCGAGCGCGTCGATGACGAGCGTCCCGTCGGGGCCGGGCGCCAGGAGCGCGGCGACGGGCACCACCTGGGCGCCGTCGAGCCCGGCCGGGTAGCGGCGGACCAGGGCCGCGAGCAGTTCGTGCCCGGCGGAGAGGTGGGTGCGCTCGTCGGCGAGGAGTACGGAGTGGGCGAAGCGCGGCTGCCGGGCGATGACCGACTCCAGGAGCCGCTGCCCGGTGGCGCCGTCCACGAGGGTGCCGGGCTTGATGGTGCGGCGGTTGCGCAGCCCCAGGGTGGCGGTGGCGAGCGGGAGTTTGAGGTGTACGGCGGGGTCGTCGGCGACGGCGACGGTGCGGGTGGACAGGGTCGGCCGGACGTCCAGCCAGGGCCGGCCGGCGAGGCGCGCGGAGCCGTCGAGCCCGGCGGCGCGCAGCGCGTCGGTGAGGGAGCGCCGGGCGGTGAGCGGGTGGACGGGCAGGGCGAGGTGGGTGGCGTCGAGGTAGGGCAGGCCGAGGTCGCCGGGGGCGGGCCACCAGGCGGGCAGCGCGGCCGGGTCGCCGCGTACCGCCTCGCGCGGCAGGGCGAGCCAGCGCAGCGCGAAGGAGGGGTGGAACTCCGGTGCGTAGGCGCGCAGTTCGGGCTCGGTCAGGCCGGAGCGGCCGCGTCCGGTCGGGTAGACGGGGTGGTCGCGGAAGGCGGCGAGGGTGTCGTAGGCGAGGGTGGCCCGCAGCCCCGTCCAGTCGCGGGCGGGGTCGGGCCCGTAGCGGTCGGCGAGGGCGGCGGTGGTCTTCTCCCGCACTCTGCCGTGCAGCCGCATGGCGTCGAGCGCCTCGTCGCACTCGACGGCGAACGCGTCGAATCCGGGCCGGTCCTCGGGCTCGGCGGCCTCCCGCAGCCGGGCGAGGACCGGGCGCAGTCCGGTGAGGGTGCCGCCCGGCGTCTCCAGTTCGGGCCTGCGCGGCCCGACCTCGCACTGGAACCCGTCGGGCCGTATGGGCAGCGCCAGTGCCTCCCCCGCCACGTCGAGGCGCAGCCAGTCGCCGTCGGCGCGGTGCTCGGTGTGCGCGGCGGCGCGGAGCCCGTAGGCGTTCTCGCGGAGGAGGGCGGCGAGGACCCGGCCGAGGAGCTCGCTCTCGAAGGGGTCGGGGGCGGTGGTCTCGGGGGCGGTGGTCTCGGGGGCGGTGGCGTCGGGTGCCGTGGCCTCGGGTGCGGGGCTGCCCATGTCGGGCATCGCGGCGCTCATGAGGCGATCTCCCAGCGGTGAGCGGCCAGGAACTCCTCGACGGCCCGGTCGATGCGTTCCTGATCTCGGCCGGTGGCGCGCAGCACGCCCAGATAGTCGCGGTTGGTATGGCGCAGCGGACGGTCCTCGCCCAGGTCGCGCAGCGGCCGGTAGTCCAGGCGCACGCCGTCGGGGGTCGTACGGTCGCTGGCGGCGGGCGCGGCGACCAGCCGTCCGCCGCGTTCGGCGCGTATGTACTCCAGTCGCGCCCGCCCGTCGGTACGGGCGTCCAGGTCGGCGGGGAGCGGGGTGCCGAGGTGGGTGCGGAGGATGTGTTCGAAGAGGGGGACGCCGAGCACGTCGGCGAGTACGAGATCGCACTGGTCGCCGATGGCGCGGTAGTTGACCTCGATGAGCCGGGCGCGGTCGCCCTGGACGACGTACTCGGTGTGGCAGGCCCCGAACCCGACGCCGAGGGCTTCGAGCTGGGCGAGCACCTGGCCGGTGTGCGGCTGCGGCGGTGCGGGGAGCAGGGTGAGCCGCTCCTCCATGAAGTACGGGAGCGGGGACATGTCGGTGCGGAACGAGCCGACGGTGTGCAGGGTCCGGCCGTCCCCCAGGGTTTCGAGGGTGTGCACCGGACCGGCCAGGTACTCCTCGACGACGAGCGCCTCGCCGGGCCGCCGCGCACCGATCTCCCGGCAGTGGCGGCGGAGTTCCCCGGCGTCGGCGGCCAGTACGACGTCCTCGCTGGCGACGCCCTCGCGCGGCTTGAGCACGCAGGGGTAGGCCAGGCCGTGGGCGGCGATGGCGGCGGGGGCGGCCTCGGGGTCGCCGCCGGGGGCGAGTTCGGCGGCGCGTACGGCGTCGAGTCCGGACGCGGCGAGGGCGCGGCGCAGGTGCGCCTTGTTCTTGGTGCGGAGCGCGGCTCGCCAGTCCTTGCCGGGCAGCCCGAAGTAGTCGGCGGCGAGGGCGGCTTGGGCCTGGAGGTGGTCGCTGTTGGTGAAGACGGCGCCGGCCGGGCCGAGGTGGGCGCCGCGGCTGATGACGTCGCGGAAGTCGCGTACGTCGCAGTGCTGGATGTCGAGCGCGGGCAGCGCGCCCCCGGCCGCCGCGTACCGGTCGTACGCGGCGCGGTGGGCGTCGGGCTGGTCGGTGAGCAGCGTGACATCGAGCCCGAGGCGGGCGGCGGCGGGCAGGAACCCCTCGGTGACGGAGTCGGTGGGGTTGAGAGCGAGAAGGTGGAGGCGCACGGGATGCGTGCCTTTCGAGCGAAGGGAGCGTCAGCCTGCGGCGCGCGGGGGCTCGGTGCGTGCGGCTGAAGGGGCGGCGCGGGAGGGCCGGGGGCCGAGGAGGGGCCGGGGTGGTGCGTGCTACAGGGGCGCCGGGAGGCCGGTGCCGGTCGCGTCCGCGCGGCCGTCGGCCTGGGGCGTCCGGGTTCCGCCGCCGGGTGTTCGGGCTTCGCCGGGCGTGCTGACGGCGGGGCGGGGTGGTCGCGTTCCACCACCGTACGGGCGGCGGACGGCGGGCGTACGGGCGGCGCCGGACGTTCCGGCTCCGCCGGACGCGGAGAGCGCGGCGGACGCCCGGGTTCCCTTGGGCGTACGGGCGGTTGGGCGGGGCGTATGCGCGGCGGGGCCGGGCATACCGCCCGCTTCGCGCCTGCCGGGCGTACGTACAGCGGCGCGGGCAGGTGCCGCCGGGGTCGCGGCGGGGGGCTGCGGGGTGCGTGAGCCGGTGGCGGCCGGACTCGGGCCCGTACGGACGGCGAGCGCGGCGAGCACCGCAATCGGCGGGAGGAACCCGCGAGTTGCCGCAGGGCGCACGGCGGCATGCCGGGCGGTTCCGAGATCGGTCCGGTTCACAGGAGAGACACTAAGTTAGGCATACCTAACCTTGTCAATTTGCCCCAGGTGTATGCCCCCGATGCACCGATTCGCGCGCGACTGGACGACCGCCCCCGCCCTCGGCCTGGCGCTCGGCTTCAGACTCGGCGGTCGCCCCCTACGGCAGCCCCACCCGGCGGTACCGCGCCCGCCTCGCGGCGAGCCGTTCCCCGCGCTCCTGAGCGCGCAGCGCGGCCAACTCGCCCCCGAGCACGGCCCCGAGGCGGGCCGTGAAGGAATCGGCCCCCTCGTCCTCCTCCACCACCCGGTCCACGATGCCGCCCGCCAGCAGGTCGGCGGAGCGTACGCCCTGTCGGGCGGCGACCTCGTACGCCCGTTCCGTGGTCCGGTACAGGATCGCCGACGCGCCCTCGGGCGGCAGCGGCGACAGCCAGGCGTGGCGGGCGGCCACGACCCGGTCGGCGGGCAGCAGCGCCAGCGCGGCGCCGCCCGCGCCCTGCCCCAGCAGCAGGCACAGCGTCGGCGCGGGCAGCGTCACCAGGTCGGCGAGCGACCGCGCGATCTCGCCCGCCAGCCCGCCTTCCTCGGCCTCCCGCGACAGCGCGGCCCCCGCCGTGTCGATGACGGTGAGCAGCGGCAGGTCGAGTTCGGCGGCGATCCGCATGCCCCGCCGCGCCGCCCGCAGCCCGGCGGGCCCGAGCGCCTGCCCGGCCGCCGGGGCCTCGCCCGCGCGTCGGCTGCCGCGCTCGTGCCCGAGCACCACGCACGGCACGGACCCCACGCGCGCGAGCGCGAGCAGCAGCCCGGGGTCCCGCTCCCCCGCGCCCGTACCGCTGAGCGGCGTCACTTCGGCGGCGACGGCGTCCAACAGCTCCCGGACACCGATCCGTCCCGGCAACCGCGACCGCCGAATCGACTCGGCGGCGGAGGGCGGTTCGGCGATGGTCGGCGGCTCGGCGGCGGAGGGCGACGCGCCCACCGCATCACGCGGCTCGCCCGCCACACCAGCCGGGCCTCCCGCCTCACCAACCGGGTCTCCCGGCCGAGCGCCGGGCTCAGCGGCCTCCCCCGCCACGGCACCGTCCCGCGCCCCTTCCGCGCACAGGACGTCCAGCGCCCGCGCCGCGACGGCCGCCAGCTCTCCCGCCGGGAGGACGGCGTCGATGAGGCCGTGAGCCAGCAGGTGCTCCGCGACCTGGACGCCCGCCGGGAACTGCTCGCCGTACAGGGCCTCGTGCACGCGCGGTCCCAGGAAGCCGATCAGGGCGCCGGGTTCGGCGGCGGTGAGGTGGCCGAGGGAGCCCCAGGAGGCCAGGACGCCGCCCGTCGTGGGGTGGCGGAGGTAGACGAGGTACGGGAGTCCGGCACCCTTGTGGTCGGTGATCGCGGCGGTGACCTTGACCATCTGGAGGAAGGCGACGGTGCCCTCCTGCATGCGCGTGCCCCCGGACGCCGGGGCGGCCAGCAGCGGCAGCCGCAGCTCCGTGGCGCGTTCCACGGCCCGTACGAGCCGCTCCCCCGCCACCACGCCGATGGACCCTGCCAGGAAGCGGAACTCACAGGCGACGACCGCCACCCGGCGCCCGCGCAGCCGCCCCTCGCCGGTGATCACGGACTCGTCCAGGCCGGTGCGCTCGCGCGCGGCGAGCAGATCCGCCCGGTAGGCGGGGTCCGGTGTTTCGCCGAGCGCCCCGGCCGGCTCGTCCCAGCAGCGCCAGCTGCCGGGGTCCACGACGGCTTCGATCAGTTCCAGCGCGGGCGTGCGGGGGCTCGGTGCGGTCATGGAATCACCCTGCCACGCGCCGGGCGGGGCCGACGGCCCGAGGGGGCGCGGTCGCGCGGGGCGACCCGCTCCCCATGTCACCGGCCCCTATGTCACCGGCCGCGATGTCGATCAGGTCGAGGACCAGCCGGTCGAACTCTCCGGCCCGCCAGGCGAGCACCACGCGGCTGGGACCGTGCCCCGCGACCGGCACGAAGCTGACGCCCGGCGTCCGGCGGCTGTACGGGGTGCGGGGCGGCCCGCAGTGGTGGTGCCCGCGTACCGCACCAGCCGGGCAACCCAGCAGGCCCTGGCGGCCCGGCTGCCGGACGCCTTCCTGCCGAATTCCTGCCGAATTCCTGCCGAACTCGGTCGGCAGCACGTTCCCGCCGGGCGCGGAGGCCCGACCGCCGGCTCAGCCCGACTGCCCGCCCCCGGCCGGCTTGCGGGCCAGTACGAACGCCTGCGGCGTCCGTTCCGGGTACTCACTGTCGGTGTCGCGGTCGCGCCACATCTTGGCGCGTACGGTCAGCCCGGCCTCCGTCAGCAGTTCGGCGATGCGGTCCGGCTGCCACCGGTTGAAGTCGAGCGCCACGGTGTGGCCGAACGCCTCTTCCAGCCGCAGCGACTCGTCCCCGACCTGGAAGCCGAGCAGCACCTCGCCACCCGGCGCCAGCACCCGCCGGAACTCGGCGAACGCCTCCGGCAGCCGCTCCCCGGGCACATGGATCGTCGAATACCAGGCGAGTACGCCGCCGAGCCCGCCGTCCGGCAGGTCCAGCGACAGCATCGAGCCCTCCTCGAACCGCAGCGCCGGGTGCTCCCGCCGGGCCGCCGCGAGCATCCCCGGCGACAGGTCGATGCCGAACACGTCCACGCCCAGCCCGTGCAGATGCGCCGTCACCCGGCCCGTGCCGCACCCGATGTCCGCGACCGGCCCGGCGCCGGCCGACCGTACGTACTCGGCGAACCCGGCGAGCAGTCCCCGCTCCAGCGGCTTGCTCTCCAACTCGGTGCGGAGCCAGGCGGCGTAGTCGTCGGCGAAGGCGTCGTAGGACGCGCGGGTGGAGGTCAGGAAGTCGGCTTCGGTCATGGTCGGGGACCCTATCGCCACCGGCTTGAGGGCGGCCGTCCGGCCCCCGGCCGTCGCCCGGGGGCCGGACACCACTCAGACCCCGATCTCGTACTTGGCGACGGCCTCCCCGTCGAATTCGATGCCGATTCCGGGGCGGTCGGGCACGAACACCTGGCCGTCGCCGTACGTCAGCCGGGTCTCCGGCGTCAGCAGCGTCTCGAAGTTGTAGATGCCTTTCTCCGCGGCGAAGTACTCGACGACGAGGGCGTTCGCCACGGCGGCCGTCAGGTGGACGTGCAGGTTGTGGTGCCAGTGCGGGGCCATCCGGAGGCCGAAGCTGTCGGCGGTGTGCGCGACCCGCAGCCACTCGGTGACGCCGCCGACGACGCCCGCGTCCGTCTGGAGGACGGAGGCGGCCCGCGCCTCGATGAGGCTGCGGAACTCCCAGCGGGTCTGGTGGATCTCGCCCGTGGCGACCGGGGTGCGGATGCGGCTCGCCAGTTCGCCGTGGCCCACGATCGCCTCCGGGGAGAGGGGTTCCTCGAACCACCACAGCGGAGCGTCCCCGGCGGCGCGTTCGAACGCCTCGATGGCGACCTGGGCCTCGCGCACGGAGTGGTAGGCGTTGTTGGCGTCGAGGGCGAGCCGGCCGCCGTCGCCCTGGTCGGCGATCGCGGCGGTGGCGGCGGCGACCCGGCGGGCGTCCTCGGCGACGGAGAGCCCGCCGACCTTGATCTTGTGGTCGGTGAACCCCTGCGCGGCGTTGAACGCGATCTCGTCGGCGACCGCCCGGGTCCACTCGCCGTCGTCCGGACGGTAGTAGCCGCCCGACGCGTAGGCCGGCTGGGGCGCCGCCGAGCCGCCCAGCAGCGCGGCGAGCGGCAGCCCGGCGCGCTTGGCCTTGAGGTCCCAGAGCGCGATGTCGAGGGCCGACAGGGCCCGTACGACCGCGCCGCGCCGCCCCGCGAGCAGCGTCTCCTGGTAGGCGCGGGACCACAGGCCGGTGCTGTCGTCCTGGTCCGCGCCGAGGTAGACCGGCGCGAGGAGGTCGTCGACGGCGGCCTTGGTCAGAAAGGCGCCGGCGGTGCCGGCGTAGGTGTAGCCGGTGCCGGTGCGGCCGGTGTCGTCGGTGACGTCGACCAGTACGTAATGGCGGTCGTTGAGGGCCCGGTTGGACATGCGGGTGGGCTTGTCCACCGGGATGCCGACGGCGCGGGCACGGACGTCCGTGATCGTCATGGAACGTGTCCTTCGCGAAGGGGAGGTACGGGGGTCAGGCGGGGGTGCGGGCGGCGGTGCGCACGGACTGGACGTTGGCGAACTCGACCGCTCCGTACGCGCCGAGCTCCCGGCCGTGCCCGCTCGCCTTGACGCCGCCGACGGGCAGCCGGGGATCGGACTCCGAGATCCGGTTGACGGCGACGGAACCGGCCTCGACGCGCGCGGCGAGCGCCTCGGCCCGGTCCGGGTCGCGGCTCCAGAGCGAGCAGCCCAGGCCGTAGCGGGACGCGTTCGCGGCCTCGACGGCGGCGGGCCCGTCGGCCACGGCGAGGACCGCGCCGAGCGGCCCGAAGGTCTCCTGCCGGAACGCGGTGTTCGCGGTGTCCGCCACCTCCACGAGCGTCGGTGTGAACCAGGCGCCGGGCCGCTCGTCGGCCGTGCCGCCCGCGAGCAGCCGGGCGCCGCCGGCCAGCGTCTCGGCGAGCTGGCGGCGCAGTTCGTCGCGGAGGTCCGTACGGGCCATCGGGCCGAGGTCCGTACCGGGGGCGGTGGGGTCGCCGACCACGAGCCGGCCGAGTTCACGCACCAGGCCCGCCAGGAACGCGTCGCGCGCCGGGCGCTCCACGATCAGCCGCTTGGCGGCGATGCAGCTCTGGCCGGTGTTGAGGAAACGGGAGCGTACGGCGGCGCGGGCGGCGGCGTCGACGTCGGCGTCGGCGAGCACGACGAAGGCGTCGGAGCCGCCGAGTTCGAGCACGGTCTTCTTGGCCGCCGCCCCGGCGCGGGCGCCGACGATCGCGCCGACGCGGTTGCTGCCGGTGAACGCGACCGCCGCGATCCGCGGATCGTCGATCAGCGGGCCGACCCGGTGCGGCGGCAGCACGGCGGCGGTGAGCACCCCCGGCCCGAACACCGCGTCGAAGAGGCCCTGGACGGCGCGGGCGCTGCCGGTGACGTTGTCGGCGTGCTTGAGCACGACGGCGTCGCCGATCGCGACGGCGGGGATCATGGCGCGGAACACCTGCCAGAACGGGTAGTTCCACGGCATGACGGCCAGCACCACGCCGAGCGGCAGGAGCCGGACGAAGCCGGTGTCCGGCGCGACGTCGGCGGGCCGGGGCGCGAGCAGCTCTTCGAGGCGGTCGGCGTAGTACTCGCAGGCCGCGGCGGACTTCTCGATCTCGGCCGCGGCCTGGTCGAGCGGCTTGCCCATCTCGGCGGTGATCAGCGACGCGAACTCCCCCGCGCCGAGGCGCAGCCGCGCGGCCATCGCCCGCAGCCGCGCCGCCCGCTCGTCGGCCGGCTCGCCGCGCCGGTCGCGGACCGCGGCGACCGCGGCGTCGAGCGCCGCGTCCAGCTCGCGCTCCGTGGTGAGCGGGTAGGCGGCGATGGCCTGCCCGTCGGCGGGGTTGACGGTGGTGATCTCCTTCATCGCGCGCCCTCCCGGCCGGCCGACGCCTCGCCGGTCTGCGCGGCCAGCCAGTCCTGGAAGCGGCGCCCGAGGACGACGGGGTCCTCCAGCAGCTTGGGGACGCCGGCCGCGTTGCCCGGGACGATGCGTACGTGCAGGAGTACGGGCCCCTCGTCGGCGAGGGCCCCGGCGAGTTCGGTACGCAGTCCGTCGGGGTCGCCCGCGCGGCGCACCGTCCAGCCGGCCGCCTCGGCGAGGCCGCCGAGGTCCACGCGGCCGGCGTAGGTGGGGAGGTCGGCGGTGGCGCCGTAGACGCCGTTGTCGAGGAGGACCATCAGCAGTTTCTCTGGCCGCAGATAGCCGCCGGTGGGCAGGACGTTGGGGTTCATCAGCAGCGAGCCGTCGCCCTCGACGGCCACCACCCGCCGTACGGGCGTGTCGGCGAGGGCCAGGGCGAGCCCCGTGGCGACCGAGCCCGCGAGCCCCATCGCGTCCAGCAGATACAGGTGGTTGGGGCCGCCCGCGACGGCGGCCAGTTCGCGGCTGCTGGCCGCGCAGGTCACGACGACCGGCAGGTCGGACGTGGGCCCGGCCACGATCTCCAGTGCTTCGACGCGTTTCACGCTCATGCCCCCTTTCCGTCGGTGGCCCAGAAGTGTGCGAGGACGACGACCGGCCGGTAGGTCATCCGGGCGTGCGTCCCGGCCTCGGCGACGACCGCCTGCCAGTCGTCGGGCCCGCTGCGCCGGTCGAGTTCGAAGACGCGCACGCCGAGCCGGTCGAGCAGCCCGGGCACGTGCTGGCAGAGCGAGTGGATCATCGAGTTGTACTCGCCGAGCCCGCCGCGCGTGTTGGCCACGATCAGCAGCGGCAGGTGGTAGGCGGCGTTGAACGTGGTGAGGGCGGTCAGCGCGTTGCCGAACCCGTTGTCCTGCATGACGATCGCCCCGAACTTGCCCGCCAGCGGCAGGGCGCCGAGTACGCCCATGGCCTCTTCCTCGCGGGAGAGCGGGAAGACCCGGCCGGGGCGGTCGTCGCCGCCGATTTCACTGCCGATTCCACTGCCGGTGTCAGTGTCGGTCTCGGTCTCGGTCTCGGTCAGCGCGGTGATGACCGGGGCGACGCTGACCGATGGGACGTAGCCGACGAGATCGGCGCCGGAGGCCCAGATGCCGGCGGCGATCGAGGCCGCGTAGGTGGGTGGGGGTGAGGACAAGGGATGCCCCTTCCGTCTCTTCCGTCTTGAGGAGCCACCGCCGCCGTGCCGCATGGCAGTGGCTGATCACCAATGAGAGGTAACGTACTACTGCTTTTGAGTAGCATGCAACACTCACGCAGAGCGCGGGCCGGCCCCAGCGGCCTTGCACCGGGGGCCTGTTCAGCCTTCTTGAGGTCCGATTCCGCGCGCGGTCAGCTCATTACGAGCGTCGTGGACGCTACGAGCGGTACGGGCGGCTCGGGACGCTACAAGCCCCACCAGCCCTACGGACCTTACGAGCCCTACGGGTCTCACGAGCCCCGCGAGCCTTACGTACCCTCGCCGCCGGCCGGCGCCGCGATCTCCAGCCAGCGCCGCCACTCCGCGACGAGACCCCAGCTGTCCTCGCTGCTGTTGGCCACCAGCAGATCCGCGGAGCGCACGATATGCCTGCGCATGGCCCGCTCGGCGGCCGCGCCGTCCCGTCGGCGCAGCGCCTCCACGACGGCGCCGTGGTCCTTCAGCGCGGTGTCCACCGGCTGGAATTCGGGAACGCTGTGCCGCCCGTCCAGGGCCAGGGTCTGCCGCAGCTCGGCGACGAACTTGGCGAGCCGCAGGTTTCCGCTCGCGCGCATGATCAGGTCGTGCAGCCGCTCGTCGGCGGCGAAGTACTCGGGGCCGCCGTCCGCCCGCTCCTCCATGATCGCCAGCTCGGCGGCCATGGCCTCGTCGTCGCGGCTGGTCATGACGGCGGCGGCGCTGCGGCAGGCGGGCGGCTCCAGCAGCACGCGCAGGCTGCACAGTTCGACGATGCCGCGCCCGTCCGGGCCCAGCACCCGGGCGCCCCGGTTGCGTTCGATTCTGACGAGGCCGAGGTCCGCGAGTTTCAGCAGGGCCTCGCGCACGGGGGTGCGGGAGGCGCCGAAGCGCTCGCCCAGCTCCCGTGAGGAGTAGAGCAGTCCGCGCTGGAGCTTGCCGAGCCTGATCGCGTCGCGGATCTCCGCCGCGATCTGCTCGGCCTTGCTGTCGGCCCGTCCGTCTGACGTCAAGACATTCCCCGATACCGGCCGAGCGACCGTGTGCACAAGTCCCGGCCCGCCTGGCCCACGACCGGGGCCCCAGGATAACCGCTACCCGATCGCCCGGGATTCCGGTGCGGCGGGGGACGTCTCCTCCCCTTGTCGCCCGCCGTCCGTCTCCCCCGGCGGGGCGCTCGCGCGGCGCCGGCGGCGGGCGGAGCGCGCCAGGGCGGCGAGGACGGCCAGCGCCAGGATGTTGGCGAGGATCATCACGGTCATCGACAGGCCGTCGTCGCCGCCGGAGGCGTCCTGGATCCAGCCCACGGCGAAGGGGCTGATGAACCCGGCCGCGTTGCCGAGCGAGTTGATGAGGGCGATGCCGCTCGCGGCCCCGGCTCCGGCCAGGAACGCCGTCGGCAGGGACCAGAACAGCGGCTTGGCCGTCTGCGCCGCCATCGTCGCGACGCTGATGGCGACGAAGGCGAGCGCGGGCGTCCCCATCGTGAGCGCGGTGACGATGAAGGCCACGACGGAGACGCTGAGCGCGATGACCACCGGTTTCGGCGAGCGCTCGTCCCGGACCAGCCGGGCGCCGAAGTACATGCAGAGCGCGGCCATCAGGAAGGGCACGGCCGACACCCAGCCGACCTCGACGTCGCTCAGCGACTTCCCTACGTCCTTGACCACCGAGGGCATCCAGTACGTCAGCGGGTACGCGCCGCACATCAGCAGGAAGTAGACGGCGGTGAGCGCGATGACCTTCTTGTCCCGGAAGACGGCGCGGTGTCCGGCCGGGGCCGTCGCGGCGCGTTCGCGCTCCTCCGCCGCCAGCGTCGAGACCAGCCAGTCGCGCTCCTGTCGGCTGAGCCAGCGGGCGTCGGCGGGGCGTTCGGTGACGGTGGCGAAGAAGACCACGCCCAGGATGACCGCGGGGACGCCGCCCACCAGGAAGATCCAGCGCCACCCTTCGAGCCCGAGCGCGCCGTCGAAGGCGGAGAGTATCCAGCCGTCGAGGGGGTTGCCGATGACGCCGGCCAGCGGGATCGCGATCATGACGGTCGAGACCACCCTGGTGCGTTCCTTGTTGGGGAACCAGCGGGTGAGGTACAGCAGGATGCCGGGGAAGAACCCGGCCTCCGCGACTCCGAGCACGAACCGCAGGACGTAGACGGTCTCCACGTTGGGCGCGAAGCCGATGCACGCGGCGACGATGCCCCAGGACACCATGATCCGGCTGATCCAGAACCGGGCGCCGACCTTGGCCAGGATGAGGTTGCTGGGGATCTCGGCGAGTACGTAGCCGACGAAGAAGATCCCCGCGGCGAACCCGTACTGGGAGCCGCTCATGCCGTAGGTCTGCTCCAGGCCGAACTTCGCGAAGCTGATGTTGATCCGGTCGAGATGGCTCACGGCGTACGCGACCACGAGGAGCGGGACGATCCGGCGGGTCATTCTGCGCACGGTGCGCGCCCGCAGCGGATCGTCCTGCGGCGGACCGGACACCCTTGCCGCCCGTGCCGCCCGTGCCGCCCGTGTCATCCATGTCATTGAGGCCTCCTGATCCACGCTGACAACGCCCACGGCAAGCCGATGGGAGGCCACTGTCATTACGTGAAATACCAATCAGATAGCGTGGCATGCTACTTAGCGATATGGGTCCCCACAAGCCTTCCGGCAGAGCACGCGCGACCGGCCCGAGGGCACGCGGTTGCGGGGCCGCCGGCCCGGTGTGAGTCTGAAGAGCCTCGGGGAACCGCCGTGCGCGTCCGCGCGCCCGCGCCAGCGAAGGGGTCTTCCGTGAGCATCGCCGCCGACAGCCTGTCCGACCCGGCCGTACGGGCCTTCGTCACCGCCCTCAACGCCAACGACCAGCAGGCGTTCCGGGCGGCGCTCGCCCCCGGCGCGACCATGTCCGACGACGGTACCGACCGCGCCCTGGGCGAGTGGGCGGACCGGGAGATCTTCTCCTCGCACGGCCGCATGGAGGTGGAGTCCGAGGCGGACGGCGGGCGCTCGCTGACCGCGCTCTACAGCAACGACACCTGGGGCGCCATGCGCACCCGCTGGGTCTTCACCGTCGACGACGGCAAGGTCGGCCGCTTCGAGACCGGGCAGGCGTGACAACGGCCGGGGCCGCCCCGCGAAAGCGGAACGGCCCCGGAGCGCGGCAGGTCAGCGGTTCGGCTGCTTGACCCAGCCCTTCTTGACCAGCTGGTCGCAGTGCCACTTCGCCTGCGCCGGGCTCTCGCCCTTCTTCGCGGTCGCCTTGAGGCAGTCCGCGTAGGGGAACGGCGGTCCCTGCGGGGCGGCGGCCTGGGCGGCCGCCGCCGACGCGCCGAGCCCGCCGACGGCGATGGCCAGGGCCAGGGCGGCACTCATTCTGCGCATGGTGTTCTCCTCTGTCGTCTCGTATATCCCGTATCCCGCTGAACAAGATCAGCTAGGGCTCAACGAGCGAGAGCGGCAGCAGAAACCATCCGTCTGCCGTGGCTTCGGGAAAGGCTTCGGGAAAGGCTTCAGGAGAAGCAGGTGGTCGGCGTCGCGTGGGCCGGGTCGAGGGCGTTGGCCGTCTCGTGGAAGGCCAGCCGGTCCGTCAGGCCGATCGCGAGGTGTTCGGACAGGTCGACCGGACACAGGCTCTGGAGCAGGACGTTGTGGACGTCCGGGCCGTTCAGGAACTGCGAGCGGTACGGCGTGACGACCTCGTCGTACTTGCTCGCGATGACGGTGTAGCGCACGCCCGGCACGGTGTCGCCGCCCGCGTTGAGGCGGTTCAGGAAGTCGGACCCGGCGACCTGGTCGGTGAGGCCGGGGGTGGCGCCGTGGATCGCGTCGGCCGCGCCCGGGAAGTAGTCCAGCAGCTTGGTGAGGCCGTTGAGCGTCGTGCCGTGGTTGTCGGGGGCGATGCCGACGAGCGCGCCCACCTTGGCCGCGCCGCCCAGGAACCTCAGGTACTGACGCGGCATCATGCCGCCCTGCGAGTGCCCGACCAGGTCGGTCTTGGGCGCGCCGGTGGCGGCCAGCACTCTGTCCACGTACGCGGACAACTGCTTCGCCGAGTCCGCGATCGGGCCGAGGCCGTGGAAGAGCGGGACGCCGGGCAGTTGGCCGTAGTCGAAGGAGAAGACGCAGTAGCCGCGCGCCACCAGGTAGGGGGCGAGGCCGAGCCAGTTGTCGACGGAGTTGCCGAAGGTGCCGTGCACGAGGACGACGGGGCGGGGATGGGCGGCGGAGGGCTTGCAGGAGTAGTCGTTCCAGCCGCGGCCGACGGCGGCGGTACGGGCTCCCTCAGCGGCGGACGGCGCGGTGGCCGCGCCGGCCGGCGTCACGAACGCGGCGATGGCGGCGAGCGTCAGGGCGAGCGCGGACAGCGGCCCGCGGGCGCGTCCCAAGGTCAGCTTCATATGGACTCCTCGCAGGTGGTGGGAGGTTGCGTCAGCCGTTCACGCTGCGGTCCGGACCACAGAATTGCCGAGTGCACGTCAAAGTACTCACGAGTAGGGAAGGTGACCAGCCGTGCGCCGGTGAAGAAAGAGGCACGGAGCCCTCACGCCACGTCCAGGAGCGCGGCGGGCCCGACCGCCGCCGCGCCGAACCGGGCCCGCGCCCGGTCCACGGCCGCCCAGGCGCGGCGCGCCTTGTCGTCGGCGGGGTCGAACGTCAGCTGGCGCGCGGTCCGGTCGGCGTCCCGCAGGTCCTCCGCCCGCAGCGCCACCGCCCGCACCCGGGCCCGTTCCAGCCCGAGCGCCGCGTGCAGCGCGTACGCGGCGGCGGTCAGCGCCGGGGTGTGCGCGGTCGGCTCCTCGAAGGCCCTGGTCCGTACGGTCGAGGAGCCGTCCGCGTAGCGCACGGTCAGCGCGAGGCCGCGGGCGGTCTGCCCGCTCGTACGCAGCTGGGAGCCGAGCCCGTCGGCGAGCGTGAGCAGCGCGCGGCGCCTGCGGCCGGGGTCCAGCTCGTCGCCGCCGAAGCGGTGTTCGGCGGCGAGCGAGCGGGCGGGCGCGTTCGGCGTGACGGGCGTCGGGTCGAGGCCGCGCGCCCGCTCGTGGATCCGGCGGCCGGTGCTCGCGCCCAGGATTCGCTGGAGGGCGGAGAGCGGCGCGGCCGCGATCCGGCCGACGCTGTCGAGCCCGTACGTGCACAGGGTGCGGGCGGTGGCGGGCCCCACTCCGTGCAGCGCGGCGGCGGGTTTCCGGGCGAGGAAGGCCGCGACCTCGACCGGGTCGCCGGCCAGCGTGCGCACCGCGCCGGGCGGGCCGTCCTGCGCGGCCATCCGCGCCAGCATCGGGTTCGCGGCCGCCCCGACCGTGCAGTCGACCCCGTGCAGCGCCAGCGCCCGGAGCCGGATGAGGTCGGCGAGCCCGGCGGCGTCCCGCCCGAAGTACCGCCGGGCGCCCCGTACGTCGACGAGCGCGGCGTCCGGCGGCAGCGCCTCGACCACGGGGGAGAACTCCGCGAGCATCGCGAGCAGCCCGCCGTAGGTCCCCTCGCCGAGGGCGACGGGCCGGCCGCCGGGGCCCGCGGGCTGGGCGGCCGGCTCGGGCGCGCGGCGGTGGAAGTGCACGTACAGGACGTGCGGCGCGGATTCGTCGGCGGCAGCGGGCGATACGGAGCCGCCGGGCCCGGCCCCGGACCCGAAGCCGGGCCCGAACCGCCCGCCCCCGTCCGCCCGCTCCGCCGTCCGGTCATCAGGCCATTCATCCGACCGTTCATCCGGACACTCATCCGGGCGCTCAGCTGACCGCTCGTCCGGCCGTTCCCCCCTCGGCCCCGGCTCGTCGCCGCCCGCCCTCGGGCGCGCGGCCAGCTCGCCCCAGATCCCCCGGTACGTCAGCCCGCCCGCACCCGTACGGGACGCGCCCGTACGCGACACGCCCGTACGGGCCTCATCCGCCGCCGCGCGGCCCGTCATCCCGCGCTCCCCGGGCTCGCGTGCCACAGCTTGCGGCCCGTGGCGGCGCGGTCGCCGGCCGGCTGGAGGTCGGCCCAGGGGTGCAGCTCGTACCCGGTGGGGAGCTGGATGCGGCGGTCGGTCTCCGAGGCGGCGGAATCGGCTCCGGAGGCGGCGGACTCCCCCGGCTCGGCCGCGAGCAGCGCGGTGACCGCCTCCAGCCCCCCTTCCCGGCGCAGCGCGGTGAGGTCGGCGAGGTTCCAGGCCGCGGCGCCGACGACGCTGAGGCTGCGGGGGCCGCGGCGCTGGACCACGCCGCGTACGAGCAGCAGCCAGGAGTGGAAGACGGTGTGCGCGCACGCGGCGTGGCTGTCGTCGAAGAAGGCGCAGTCGACCAGGCCGGTGCCGTCGTCGAGGGTGGTGAAGATGACGCGCCGGCCCGAGCGGATCGGCGGGGTCTGGGTGGCGGCCTTGGCCCCGGCGACCAGTACGGTCTCGCCGTGCCGGGCGTCGCGCAGCCGTTTCGCGGGCACGGCGCCCAGTTCGGCCAGGAACTCCCGGTGGTCGTCCATGAGATGGCGGGAGGCGTCCATGCCGAGGACGCCCAGCTCCGCGCCGAGCCGTTCGTCCGCGTCGAGGTCGGGCAGGCCCACGGGTTCGGAGAGCGTGCCGCCGTCGAGCGGGAGCTGGCGTTCCCGGGGGTCGGTGCCGCGCTGTCCGCGGTGGAGTTCGGCGATGTGCAGCAGCAGGTCGCGGCGGTTGGGCCCGAAGGCGTCCAACGCGCCGACCTGGGCGAGCCGTTCGGCGACGGGGCGGCCGGGGCGGGCGCGCCGCCACAGGTCCTGGAGCGAGGCGTACGGGCGGCCGGCCGCGATCCGGTCGGTGGCCGCCTCGCTGATGCCGTGCACGTCGCCGAGGGCCAGCCGCACCCCGAAGACGCCGTCCGGTCCGCCTTTCGAACCTTCCGAACCAGACACCAGTTCGATTCCATAGGCGGCCGCCGACCGGTTCACGTCCAGCGGCAGGATCGGCACCCCTCGCCGCCGCGCGTCCGCGAGCAGCAGCCGCTTCGGGTACATCCCCGGGTCGTGCGTGAGCAGCCCGGCGTAGAAGGCCGCCGGGTAGTGCGCCTTGAGCCAGGCCGACTGATAGGTCGGCACCGCGAAGGCGACGGCGTGCGCCTTGCAGAAGCCGTAGCTGCCGAACGCCTCGACGATCCCCCAGGTGCGCCGGACGGTCTCCGGCGCGTACCCCCGCCGGGCGGTCTCCCGCTCGAACCAGGCCCGTACCCGCCCCTGCCGCTCGGGGTCGGACAGCGCGCGCCGCCCCTCGTCGGCCAGCGACCGGTCGCAGCCGGTCATGATCGCCAGGATCTCGATGATCTGCTCGTGGAAGACGACCACGCCGTATGTGTCGCGCAGCGGTCTCTCCAGGTCCGGGTGCGGGTAGCGGACCGGCGACCGGCCGTGCCGGGCCTCGATGAAGGGGCGCACCATGTCGGCGGCGACCGGGCCCGGCCGGAAAAGCGATATGTCGACCACGAGGTCGTGAAAAGTCGAGGGCTGGAGCCGCCCCACCAGGTCCCGCTGGCCGGGCGACTCGATCTGGAAGCAGCCGAGCGTCTCGGCGGTCCGGATCAGCTCGTACGTCCTGGGGTCGCCGGGCGCCACCCGCGCCGGGTCGTCGAGGTCCACCCGCTCCCCCGTGGCCCGCTCGATCTCCCCCACCGCGTGCGCCATCGCCGACTGCATCCGCACGCCCAGCACGTCGAGCTTGAGCAGCCCGAGGTCCTCGACGTCGTCCTTGTCGAACTGCGCCATCGGGAACCCCTCGCCGCTGGTGGGCACGGTGGGCGTACGGGCGCGCAGCGTGGCGTCCGAGAGCAGCACCCCGCACGGGTGCATGGCGACGCCGCGCGGCAGCGCGTCCAGCGCCTCCACCAGCTCCCACAGCCGCCCGTGCTTCGTGCCGTCGGGGTCCACGCCGCGCAGCTCCGGCAGTTCCGCCAGCGCGGTGCGGGCGTCCCTGGCCCGGATGTGCGGGAAGGACTTGGCGAGCCGGTCGGTGAGGGCGGGGTCCATGCCCAGCGCCGCGCCCACGTCCCGTACGGCGTGGCGCACCCGGTAGGTCTCGGGCATGGCGACGGTCGCCACCCGCTCCGCGCCGAAGCGGTCGAATATCGCGCGGTAGACGTCGAGGCGCCGGGCGGACTCGACGTCGATGTCGATGTCGGGCAGCACGGCCCGCCGGACGGAGAGGAAGCGCTCCATCAGGAGCCCCTGTTCGACGGGGTCCGCGTGCGCGATGCCCAGCAGGTGGTTGACGAGCGATCCGGCGCCCGAGCCGCGCGCGGCGACGCGGACGCCGAGCGCGCGGGTGTCGTCGACGACCTGGGCGACGGTGAGGAAGTACGAAGCGAAGCCGTGGTGTTCGATGACGCGCAGTTCGTCGGAGAGCCGGTCCCAGTACCGGCGGTCGCGGTCGTACCGGCGCAGCACGAGGCCCGCCGCGCACCGCGAGCGCAGCACGCGGGCGGCGGTGCGCCGCTCCGCGCCGACGAGGTGCGGTTCGGGGAAGTGGACGTGGCCGATCCCCAGGTGGTCCTCGGGGTCGACCGCGCATTCGGCGGCGGTGCGGCCGGTCTCGGCCAGCAGCCGCCGCGCGGCGCCCCGCCCCTGCCCGGCGGCCTCGGTGATCTTCTCGGCGACGGCCGCCATGTCCCGGGCGTCCTTGAGCCAGCGCTCGCCGCTGTCGAGGAGTTCGGGTCTGCGCGGGTCGATCGGCACCAGTCGCCGCGCCGAGTCCAGGACGTCGGCGACCGGGCCCTGTCCGGGGTCGGCGTAGCGGGTGGAGTTGGTCAGCACGGCCCGTACGCCCTGGTCGGCCGCGAAGCCGACGGTGCGGGCGGCGAGCCGCAGCGAGCCCGGTCCGGTGCCCTGCCGGCCGTGCCATACGGCGGCCAGCCGCAGGGCATCGCCGAAGAGGTCGCGCCAGGGGGCCAGCAGCCGGGCGGCGCGGTCGGGCCGGCCGGCGGCGAGCGCGCGGCCGATCTCGGAGTCGGGGCCGAGCAGCACGGTCAGCGGGGCGAGCGTCCCGGCGGCGCTGTTCTCCAGGTCCTCCCAGAGGAGCCGGGGCCGCCGGGCGGGGTCGGGGCGGATGGGGGCCGTGCCGAGCGGGTCCGCGCCGGGGCCGCCCGTACGGACCGTGTCCGCGTGGGCGGCCGAGACCAGTCCGCACAGGGTGGCCCAGCCGGCCGCGCCGTCGCGGGCGAGGAAGACCGCGCGGGGCGTCGACTCGTCGATGAACGCGCCGCCCCGTACGGGCGCGCGCCGCCGCACCGTGCCGTGGCGGCCCTGGGGCTCGATCCGTTCCCGTACGGCCAGGTCGGCGCCGAAGACCGGCCGCACCCCGGCCCGTGCGCTCGCCTTCGCGAACCGTACGGCCCCGGCGAGGCTGTCCCGGTCGGTCAGCGCGATCGCGTCCATGCCCCGCTCGGCGGCGCGCTCGGCGAGCCGCTCCGGGTGCACCGCGCCGTACCGCATCGAGAACCCGGAGGCGGTGTGCAGATGCGTGAAGCCAGGGGGAACCGGAAGAGCCGACATCCGCACCTCCCACTCGAAAACCCGAAACCCGAAACTCGTGAAGCCCCACCCCCTGACCGTCCTGACACTCCCTGTCTCCCTCCTTCACCATAACCCCTACGTCGAACACTCGTACGAACAGACCTCATCCGTACGAGCGGATCTCATCTCACCGCTTCGCCTCGTTCGCACTGCGGAATGCCCGCTTTTATGCGCACCATATGGGGGCAGAAACCCCACCCACCACGGCGAGGAGCGGCCCATGGCCACCACAGACCCCGGCACCCGCCCTTCCTTCGCCCGGGAGGTCAGGAACGCGGTCAGCACCCGCGCCGCCCTGCTGGTGATCGGCGTACTGGCGCTCCAGTTCGCGTTCATCGCCTCCTACGTGGGGGCCTTCCACAGCCCCAAGCCCAAGAACATCGCGCTCGCCGTCGTCGCCCCGGAACAGGCCCGCGGGCAGCTGATGGCCAAGCTCGGCAAACTGCCGGGCGACCCCCTGGACCCGCGCGCCGCCGCCGGCGAGGCCAAGGCCGTACAGCAGATCCGCGAGCGGGACATCGACGCGGCCCTGATCGTCGACCCGCGCGGCAGCACCGACCGGCTGCTCGTCGCGAGCGGCGGCGGCGCCTCGCTCTCCCAGGCCGTCGAAAAGGTCGTCACCGCCGCCGAGAAGTCCCAGCAGCGCACCGTGAAGACCCAGGACATCGCGCCGGTCGCCAAGGGCGACGCCCGCGGGCTGTCCTCGTTCTACCTGGTGGTCGGGTGGTGCGTGGGCGGCTATCTGTGCGCCGCGATCCTCGCGATCAGCGCCGGGGCCCGGCCCGCCAACCCGCAGCGCGCGGTCATCCGGCTCGGCACCCTCGCGCTCTACTCGATCGCCTCCGGAATCGGCGGCGCGGTCATCATGGGCCCGATCCTCGAAGCGCTGCCCGGCCCCGTCCTCGGACTGTGGGGCCTGGGCGCCCTCGTCGTCTTCGCGGTCGGCGCCACCACGCTGGCGTTCCAGGGGCTGGCGGGCATCGTCGGCATCGGCCTCGCCATCGCGGTCGTCGTCGTCCTGGGCAACCCGAGCGCGGGCGGCGCGTACCCCTACCCGCTGCTGCCGGGCTTCTGGCGCGCCATCGGCCCCGCCCTGCCACCGGGCGCGGGCACCTGGACGGCGCGCTCCATCGCGTACTTCCGGGGCAACGCGGTGACGGGACCGCTGCTGGTGCTCTCGGCCTGGGCGGTGGCGGGGTCCGTGGTCACGCTGCTGTTCTCCGCGTTCAAGAAGCCGTCGGACGGGGCGATCGCGGCGAAGCCGCCGCGCTGACGGGAGCGGCGGTGGCCCTGGCGCTGCGGCGGCGCCGGCCACCGCCTTCGCGGTGGGCCTGGGCGCGCTCGTGGTCGCGCTGGTGGGAAGCGCGGTCCAGGACGCCAAGCTGACCCCGCTCGTCTTCCTGCCGCTCGCCGTACTGTTCTACGGCCTGGGCTGCTACTGCACGAGGTGGGCGCGCACCGCGCCGGCGATGCCCGGCGGCGGCGCAGCCGTCGTGGCCGTCGTGGCCTGCTGAGTCCACGGGCCGAATCTACGGGCCGACAGGAACCGGCCGCCCGGCGAACGCCCGGCGGCCGTCCTGACGCGGGCTCAGCGCCGCGCGTGGCGGATCTTCAACCGCCCGAACCCCATGGCCCCGGTGATCCGGATCGTCGGCCCGCCGGGGCGGGACGGCTGCCGGGGCTTGTACAGCAGGTCCTTCCACCCGGTGTGCAGCCCCTCGACATCGACGACCGCGTCGCGGGGCACCGTGATAGCGGCCTTGCCCGTGCCGAGTTGAAGCTCGATGTCGGCTGCCGGATGCTCGAAGACCGCCCGGGACAGGTCCAGCCGCACCTTCCCGAACGCGGACACGACCTTGAGGGTCCGAGGCACCCGCCATGCGCCGCGCCGCTTGATCCGTCCGCCCGCCGCGGCGATCGTGGACGTGGTGCCCGCGTCCTCCTCCGGGAGCGAGTGCAGAGCCGACGCGAACTCGCTGTGCGTCGTGGCGGTGAGCACCTGGTGGAGGCGGGTTTCGAGCTCCTCGTGCGAGATGTGCCCTTCGCCGTACGCCTCTTGGAGGCGCCGTACGGCCGTGTCGCGGTCATCTTCGCTGATCAGTGGCGGCCGACCGGCCGACGGTATGGTCACCTTTTCACTCTACTGCCGTACCGGCGACGCGAACACGCCAAGGCCGCGGCCGCGGCGTCCACCGCGCCGGATACCGGCTCCCCCGCCGGATGCCCCGCCCCGCCGAGAGACGCGTACCGGCCAAGAGGCGGCGGGCGCTAGGCGACCGTGACGCTCTTGTCGTCCGGGGGCCATCCGACGGCCGTGATCGCTGTCAGCAGCACCACCGCGTCCTCCAGCGCCACCAGCCCGTGCCGCTCCTGCCGGATGCCGTGCAGCGCACCGGCCGCCAGCTCCCGGTCCCCGGAACCCGCCGTCAGCCGCACCCGGCCGCGCAGCACCTGGAGACTCCCGGAGGGCGGCGCGCTGTGCTCGTCCAGAGCCGCGCCGGAGACCAGCGCGATGACGCTCTGCCGCAACGGGCCGTCGTGCAGGACCAGATGAGCGCTGCGCCCGTGCTCGGCGGCCCGCGCCCTGGCCAAGTGCTCGTCGGCCAGGGAATTCAGATCCTCCATCGGAGTCTCCCAGTGACAGATGACGAGTAGCGCTACGCGACCACCGTAACTCCCGCTCCCTCGCCGAGGCGGTCTCATTGAGCCGAACGGCGACCCGGCAGCCGCATCCAACGCCGCCGACCACATGCCCGCCGGCCCCAGGGGAAAGTCACCCTGATGCCCTACGCAGAGCGGCGCATGAGGGCACGAGGGCCAAGCCGAGCCCGCCCGTGCATGCCCCAATATGCTCGCCGCATGTCCTCCACGACTCGCATCACCGTCACGCTCCCCAGCGATCAGGTGGCGGAGCTCCGCAAGCTCACGGACAACGTCTCCGGCTACGTGGCGGAAGCCGTGGCCCGCCAGATCCGGCACCAGCTTCTGGGCGAGGGCCTTCGCCGACACGAGGAAGAACACGGACGCTTCAGCGACCAGGAGCTCGCCGAGGCCCGCGCGAAGATCTTCGGCACCGCCGGCTCCGCCAAGGACGTGGACACCGCGTGAGCGAGCACGTCGAGACCGTCGTCCTGGACTCGGAAGGGCTCTCCGCCTGGATCGCACAGGACCGCAAGTTCCTCGCGATGTTGCAGGTCTTCCACGACATGGGAGCCGAGCTGGTGATCGGGGCGAACACCATCGTGGAGGTCAGCCACTCCCGTACCGACGTGCCTCGCCTGAACTGTGCCCTATCCCGGATCAAGGTAGAACCGGTCACCGAACAAGCGGCGAAAGCGGCGGCGGAGCTCCTCAAGAGCGCTGGACTGCACGGGCACAAGTACGCCATCGACGCCACGGTCGCCGAGCTCGCCCTGCGCCAGCCGAAACCGGTCGCCCTCCTGACGTCCTACGGCGACGACATGACCAAGCTCTGCGGCGACCAGGTCCGCACCATCTCCCTCTGACCCGCCGGCCCGCCCAGAGCACGATCGCGTCGAGCGGCAGGCCCCCGTCAGAAATGGCGGGGGCCTCCGTGGTGCACGTCGAGGCTAGCCGGGGCCGACCGGCGCCGATGCGGACTGCGACGGCGTTGTCCTTGCCGGGGGCTTAACACTGTCGCCGGGCCCGCTGACCAGCGTCAGCAGCACAAGGACCAGCAGGATGACCCCACCCCCGCCGCCCGCCGCCACGGCGACGGTACGGGGACTGACAGACCGGCGGTGGCCGCGTACGCGGGTGCCGTCCGCCCGGTAGTAGGGGGCTACATAGGTCGTGGGGCCGGTGGGGACCGGGCGGGGGCGCGGCGCGGGAGCACGGCGCGGTGCGGTGCTTCGGGGCGCCGTCGGCGCGGTGGCGATGCGGGGACGCCGACGGCGGTAGTGGCCCTTGACGGGCGTTCCGTCGCTGCGGATGTGGGGGCGAACGTAGGTCACAGAACCTCGCTGGTGAAGACGGGGGCGGGCGAGCACCCCAGGCGGGGCCGGGTGTTCCTCGGCGCGACAATTCGACGGTATCGGTCGCCACTGACAATTCAGGGCGGCCAACTCTCCCATCACATACGGACGTTATGGATCGGACGGCAATTTTCGGCCCGGTGATCGCGATGTCGGTGCGACTGTCGGTGGCGGGTGCTGTCATGAAGGCGGCGACGAACGCGAGAGGCCGCGGACAAGGGGGAACAGTGCCTGGGAACTGGAGATTCGTCAGCGTGTGGCACACCGGCATCGCACGGCTGCGGCAGTGCCGTGACATGGCTGCGGGGGCCGGGCAGTGAGCCCGCGCCGCCGGCGGCGTCGCAGCGGCCCGGGTAAGGGCAACGAACTGCCCGTCGTCCTCGGCGTTCTCGTCGCCATCGGGTTGCTGCTGGTCAAGGTCGCCCAATGGGCGCTGGTGAACTGGTGGGTTCTGGTCGTACTCGGCCTGGTGGTGCTCCTCATGCTCGTGGGCTGGATCTACCGGGGCATTGGCCGGATGAGGTCAGCGCAACTGCGCAGCCAGGGTCTGAGTTATTCGCTCGGCCAGCTCGACGCGATGCACCACACCACATTCGAGGACGCCATACGCGATCTGCTCGCCCGGGACGGTTCCCGGGACGCGCTGCGCTGCGGCGGCCGGGGCGATCTCGGCGCCGATGTGAAGGGCCACGATCCCCTCGGTCGCTTGTGGGTGCTCCAGTGCAAACACCGCAAGGCGGGGCTCGACGGGTCAGCGGTCGGCACACCGGCACTGCAGACCCTCAACGGCACAGGCCGGCCGGTGCACAAGGGCGATGTCGTCGTGATGGTGACCAACGGTCGTATCTCGCGGCCTGCCCAGGCGTTCGCCCGGGAGCAGCGGCTGCACCTGGTCGACCGCCCGCTACTGGAGCAATGGGCCCTCGGGGCGCGCCCGCTGTGGGAGATCCTCCCGTCGATACCACCCCCGCGGAAGCCGCCGCTGGGGCGCTGAACAGCCGGAGTTTCGTCGGGCGGCATGTGCGGCAGCCCCCGTCGGGAGCTCTCTCCCAGCGGGGCCGACCGGCTCGCGCGCCGCCTGCACGGGGTCCATGCTTGTGCGCCGCGCACAAGTACGTGGCCCGACTGCATGGCGGTACTGGGCGCTGGACTCGCGGATGACACCGTGCCGGGTCAAGCAGGGGACCCGCTTGCCGCACACGGGCCCGTACGGGCGTGGTGCCCCGCTTCCCTGCCGGTCGGCTGTGCGGGATGGTACGGGCATCTGCTCGATCCGAGCCGGGAGGCGAAGTTGCGCGAACAGACCGCACCAGTGTGGGAGAGCGTGTTCGACGGCCCGGAGGTACTCGTCGTCCCGGATGAGACATGGGCCGCTCACCGTAAGCCCCGCGGGGTCTCCGACCAGGGGTACACCGAGGACTGACTCGGCTCCTTGTCGCTGTACCCAGCGCCCCGGGGTCCGCGCGTATCGCGCGGGCCCCGGGGCCGTACTCGCCTGGAGACACGGATGCTCAAGTGCTCATTGACCCAGGGAAGTTCAGGGCTGGAGCCGTGGGGGTGGGACCGGGGCCGGTGGCGCAGGGGCCAGGACTGGGTGGAGCCCATGGCGCACTCGGCACTGGAGGCGCTGTCCGTGACCGACGGCTGTGCCACGCTGCTGGTGGTGCGCGAGCGGGCCGCCGCGGGACAGCCGTCATCACCGCGCGACCTGGGCCCGGTCCGGGTTGATCGGCACGTCTACGCGCAGGTGGTGCGGGAGTGCCGGCGCCGGCCGTTGCAGGCCGTGTGGATCGAGACCGCCCCAGGCGGCGTCCGTATCGAGACCGGCCTGGGCGGGGTGTGCCCCCTCTACCTGGCGGCGGACGGCGACGGGCGGCACCTGTTCGGTTCCTGGGAGCTGATGGACCTACGGACCCTGCTGTCACCGGGCGGCTTGGACGAGTGGGAACTGACCCGACTGCTGACGGGCACCGTGGGCTACGGCCACGCCACGCTGTTCGCACGGGTGCGGCGGCTGTCCGAGCGGTCGACGGCCCATTTCCGCGAGGACGGGCTGAGCCTGCTCTACCCGCCCCCGGCCGCGCATGCGCTGCCGACCAGGATCACCGCGGGGGCAGACGTGGTGGCGGGCTTCGAGGCGCTGGCCGCCCACGTCTTGTCCCGCCGCCCCCTGGCCGGCGGCCTCGTGGCCGCCCATCTCTCCGGGGGCATGGACTCCACCAATCTGGCCCTCACGCTGGCTGCCGCCTTTCCGGGGAGCGTCACCCCGTGCGCACTGCTCATCGACGGCCCGGCCGGCGCCCAGCAGTCCATGCGCCGCCGCGCCATCATCGACAGCTCCCCCTTCGCCTTCGGCGCCGACTGTGTGGTGGCGGCGGCCCAGCACCTGCCGCTGCACCCGGACGGCCGGCGCCGCCTGGCGGCCGATCGCATCAGCCCAATGGAGGAGCCGTATGTGGAAGCCGCCCACACACTTGCCGGCCGCCTCGCGGAGCGCGGCATCACCACCGTGGTCACCGGCTTCGGCGGCGACGAAGTCTTCGACTCCAGGCCCGGGGACACCGTTGATACCGCTGCTCCGCCGCTGCCGCCGTGGTGCGGGCCGCACGTGCGCGACCTCATCGGCGAGGCCCGGGTGACGGGCACCGCGCCGCCCACCGTGGCCCCGGAGACCGCCCTGGACGCCCTGAGCGTGGCCACGCCGCTGCTGGCCCGCCAAGGACTGTGGGCCCTCGCGCCGTTCACCGATCCGGACATGGTGCGGTTCGGCGAGCGGCTCCCCGCCGAGTGGAAGCGCGACAAGCTGATACTGCGCCACCGACTGGCCTGCCTCGGCCTTCCCGAGGACGTGGTGTTCCCGCCGCTTCGGGAGAATTTCGGCCGTCTGATGAACGAGGCGGTCCACCGGCACGCGGTACCGCTGCTCCGCGGCTGGGGCGAGGACCTGCACCTGATCGAGCAGGGCTACCTCGCCCCGCAGCCCTTCGCCGAGGCGGTCGAACGAGCGGCGGCCGGGCCCGAGGAAGCCGCGCCGTACCGTACGGTCCTCTACCTGGTGACGGCGGTCGAGCTGACCCTGCGGGCACTGTAGCCGCGCGCCGCACCACACGGGTGGCTTCGGCGCATTCGGCTCTGCCTGCCCCGGGCGCCGCACCATCATGAGCTGAGTGACCACCACCCCACCCGCCCCCGGACCCGCCGGGGCCGCGCAGCAGACACTCGATGCCGAGCACGATCCACGCCTCGACGACTTCAGCCAGGCGAGCCTGGGCCAGATGGCCGCGCGCCTGCCGCGCACCCTGGCCACCGCCGCGCGCCTGGGATGGGACGCCGACCGCCCCGCCGTCCTGTGGCTGATGGCCTGTCAGGTGGCGTTGGGCAGCGCCTCGGCCGCCGCTCTGGCCGTCACTCCCACGGTGATGGGTCATGTGCTCGCCGCCGGAGACATCGCTGCCCGGCTGCACGCCGCCGTCCCCTCCCTCACCGGCCTGGGGGCGGCGCTCGTCGTCGGCGCGGGTGGAGCCGCAGGCGCTCAGTACGCTGTCGCCCGGCTGGCCCCGGAGGTGACGACCGCCGCCGACCAGCAGATTCTCGCTGTCACCCCGGCAGTTGAGCTGGCCGCCTACGACCGGCCCGGCTTCGCCGAACGCCTCCACGCAGCGGGAAAGGGGGCCGAGGCCACCGAGACCCTCATCGCCGACGCACAGGCCGCCACCGCCGCCCTCGCCCAACTGGCGGCGGCAGCAAGCGTCCTGGCGGTCCTGCACCCGTTGCTGCTGCCGCTGCTCGTGCTGGCTGTGCTGCCGCGGGGCGGCGCAGCCGTGGTCGCCGCACGGATCGCCCACCGCGCCGAGCACCGCTGCTTCGCCGACAACCGGCTGCGCTACCTGCTGCGCTACTACAGCACCGAAGAACGCAGCGCCGCCGAAGTACGGGTCGGCACCATGTCCGGCTTCCTGAGCGGCTGGTACCGCCAAGTCACCGGCCGAATCAGCGCCCACCACCGCGCCGCCGCGCCGCACGTCCTGCGGGTGACGCTGGCCGGTTCCGCCATCAGCGGCCTGATGCTCGCCCTGTGCTGGGGCGTCCTGGGCTGGCTCGCCGCCACCGGCCGCATGGAAGCCGCCATCGCCGCCACGGCCGTGGTCGCCGTCCAAGCCTCCACCAGCGCGCTCACGGCCATGGTCATGGCCGCCGCCCGCCTCTTCCGCACCAGCCTCTACCTGGACGACTGGCAGTCCTACCTGCGTACCGCCCACAGCTTGCGCGCGGTACGCGGCCAGACACCCATCCCCCCGGGCTCCCCCGGCCTCATCGAAGTACGCGACGTCAGCTACCGCTACCCAGGCCGCGACCACCCCGCACTCGACGGCGTCAGCCTCACCCTGCGCCGCGGCGAACTGGTGGCGCTCGTCGGGGAGAACGGCTGCGGGAAATCCACCCTGGTCAAGCTGCTGACCGGGCTGTACCTCGCCGACGAGGGCCAGGTGCGCTGGGACGGAGTCGACCTGGCCCAGGCCGACCTGCACAGCGTGTGCCAACGAGTCGGACTCGTACCGCAGCGCTTCACCCGCTGGCCGATGGACCTGCGCGCCAACATCCACCTCGGACAGCCCCGCACCGAAGACGACTCGCTGCTGCTCGCGGCGGCGAAGGCAGCAGGCGCGGACAGCGTCATCGCCGCCGCCCCGTACGGCCTGGACACCCTGGTCGCCAGCTCCAACTGGGGCGGCGTCGACCTCTCCGGCGGCCAATGGCAACGCGTGGCCGTAGCCCGCGCGTTCTACCGCGACGCCGACCTGCTGCTGCTCGACGAACCCACCAGCGCCATGGACCCCCGCGCCGAGCACCAGGTCATCCGCCGCTTCAAAGAACTCGCGGCCGGCAGAGCGGCCGTCTTCGTCACCCACAACCTCGACAACGCCCGCATCGCCGACCGCATCATCGTCCTCGACCACGGCCGCATCGTCGAAACCGGCACATTCGACTCCCTGCTCGACTCCGGCCGCCTCTTCGCCGAGCTGTACAAACTCGCCCAGGACCGGTGAGGCGGGCAGCGCGGCATGGAAAACCGCTCGCATACGGGGGGTCCTCCCGGAGATCGCTCGGCTGCGGAAGGGGCGCGGCGGTAGCGTTGAATACGCCGGAGAGGTTGTCCAGGACATTCTGAGGAGCGTGAAAAACATGCTCAATGAACAGATCTGGCATAAGTCGAGCTACAGCGGCGGCGAAGGTGGCCAGTGCGTCGAATGGGCACCGCCCGGTGCGGCGACGCGGGCCTTCGTTCTCGTTCGTGACAGCAAGGTCCTGTACGGCCCGGCCCTCACCGTCTCCCCCACCGCGTGGATCTCGTTCATCGCCTTCGTACGTGCGGGAGCCGGCACCTCATCGTGAGGCACCGGCTCCCGTGGCAAAGGCGTGTCAGACCTCGGGCCGCGTGACGAACGGTTCCAGCGTCACGTAATCATCGACGGCCCGGCGGTAACTGGTGTGACCAGTGGTCTGCGTATGACGGCGCATCCACTCCTCGATCCATTCCGGACCCCCGGAACGGATCATCTCCCCACAGCCCTTCACCTCAACAGCGACGCATTCGGCGCTGTACTCCGGGCGCGCTTCGGGGTCCCGCTCGAACGTCCACGCCGCATACCGGGAAGCGCGCTTCATGACGCCTCCCCTCGGCCGCTCTCGCCGGAAACGTCCTTGACGGCCAGCCGAACCGCCGTGTCCGGTACGCCGAGACCGGCACGGTGCTGAGGGCATTCGCACCGGGGGAAGACGAGGGAGCCGGGCGGAAGTTCCGGCCCCTCGTCCGACTCGTCCAGGTGATTCGGGGGCACCGTGGAAACGAGGAGCGCCCCATCGGTCCCCCTCTCCGCGATCATTCGGGCCAGGAGCGCCCGCGCTGTGCTCTTCATGCGATCATTCGCCTCAGTCCGTGCCGTACCCGTTCGGTCAATTCCCTTGTGGGCTCCGCGTATTGACGTGGCACCCAATCAGGAGCCAATCGCCAGAAGCCGCCTGTGCGAATGAGTTCGCACAGCGCTTCAAGGTCGTCCCCTGGGGATGGGGGCCCGGGGGCCTGTTCGATCACGTCGCGCACCTTCCTGCCGGTTTCCCGATACCACCTTGGCCCCGTGGTCGTACGATCACTAGCAGTGACAGCCGGACAACGGCATTGTCCGGCCGGGGAGGCACACATGCCCGAGAAGACCGAAGAACTGGACGGGGCGAACGACCCCCGGAGCTTCTGGCATACCGAGGTCAAACGCCTGCGCGAGAAAAGGGGTTGGCTCCAGAGCAGGCTCGGCAAGGAGATCAACGTCTCGGAGGACTACGTCAGCCGCCTAGAGCGAGGCGTACGACCGCCGACGCAGGAGCTGTCGGTCCGCTTGGACCAAGTATTCGACACAGACGGACACTTCGTGCGCCTATTCGAACTGGCCAAGAAGTCAACCGGCGCGATACCCGACTTCTTCGCTTGGGTGGCCGAGATGGAGAAGTCGGCACAGCGGATCGAGGAGTATTCCCCCAGCCTGGTCCCTGGGCTGCTACAGACAGCGGACTACGCCCGTGAGGTATTCAAGGCCGTGTGGCCGTACCATCCGCCCGAGAAGATCCAGCAGTTGGTCGACGCCCGATTGGAACGCGCTGAGATCCTCACCGCTCAGGGCGGCCCGGAAGTCTGGATCATTCTCGAAGAAGCACTGCTGCACACACGCCTACCCGCAGGCATCATGGCCAGCCAACTTGAGCACATCGTCGAGCTGATTGAGGGGCGAAAGATTGTCTTGCAGCTGCTGCCGCAAGACATCGGGATGCATGCACTCAAGACCGGACAACTTCGGATCATGACGCTGGAGGACGGCGCCCAGATCGCCTATACAGAGGGCCCCCACTCTGGCAGCGTGCTCGACACGGCGGGAGAGGTGGCAGCCTGCCGAAGGTCATACGATCTGGTGAGGGCTACCGCACTTCCACAAGCAGACTCTCTCGCCTGGGTCAAAGCGGCACTTGAGGAGCACAAGAAGCATGATCAGTGAGCACGCGTGGTACAAGTCAAGCCACAGCGGCGGCGAAGGCGGCAACTGCATCGAGTGGGCACCGGCCACCGTGGCAACGCGCGGCGTCGTACCTGTCCGTGACAGCAAGGTCCCGAGCGGCCCCGTCCTCACCGTCTCCCCCACCGCGTGGGCCTCGTTCATCGCCTTCGCGGCCCGTAGCGACGTCTGAGCGCCGCCAGCGCGTACGCACACGAAAGCCGGCACCGCATCACGCGGTGCCGGCTTTCGCCGGTCCGGGCCCCGGCCCGACCCCGGCCTACCGCCCGCGTGACCACGCCGCGGCGTCGAGGCCGTAGCGGACGAGGAGGCGGGCGAACTGGACGCGTTCCTCTTGCGTCCAGGCGGCGGTGATCTCCTCGAAGGCCGCTCGCTGCTCGGCGGCGAATCGGTGGCGTTCGGCTTCACCGGGTTTGGTGAGTTCGAGGACGGTGCGGCGTCCGTCGGCCTGGGAGGCCACGCGGCGCAGGAGTCCGTCGGCGATACAGGCGGCGACGGTGCGGCTGGCCACCGGCTGGACGACGCCCATCTCGGCGGCGAGGCCGCCGACCGTCATTTCGTCCGCGGCGTCGGCGATGACGTTGAGGACGAGGTTGCGGGAGAGGTCTTTGTTCGAGGCGGGTGCGCGGCGGCGCAGGCGGGACAGTGCCGGGCCGATCTGGTCCAGCACCGGATCGTCGTCGTCGGATGGCTGGCCGGGGGAAGACGCGCTGCTCATGGGCCTCATCCTAGCCAGCGCTGTACAGTTGCATACCCATAAGCAAGTACATAGCATCAGGTATGTAAATGTGAACGAGCAAGGAAGTGAGGTGGGCCGCTATGGCACTCACCGCGATCACCGGGGCGCGGGTCTTCGACGGGGAGAAGGCGCTCGGCGTGCAGACCGTGGTCATCGACGGCGCGCGGATCGTCCGCGTCGGCGGGGAGGTTCCTGACGGCTGCGTGACCGTGGACGGCAGCGGGGCGACGCTGCTGCCGGGGCTCATCGACGCTCACGTGCACTCGTTCCCGGGTTCCCTGGCCCTCGCGCTGCGGTTCGGCGTGACGACCGAGCTGGAGATGCAGGGGATGAACACCCGGGAGAACCGGGGAGCCGTCACGGAGGACGACACGGTGGCGGACGTGCGCTCCGCCGGGTTCGGCATCACGCCGCCGGGAGGCCACCCGAGCGAGCTGATGCCTGAGGGGTACCGGCCGAACTTCGACCTTCCGCCGGTCAAGCCGTTGATGCCGTTCTCCACCACGCCGGAGGAGGCGGCGGCGTACGTTCCGCAGCTGCTGGCGCGCGGGTCCGACTTCATCAAGTTCATGATCGACGACGGGAGCGTGGAGGGGCACCCCGGACTGCCGATGCTCGACCAGGCCACGGTGAACGCCGGTGTGGCGGAGGCCAAGAAGTACGGGGCCCTGACCGTGGCCCACGCGCTGACCGTGGAGGCCACCAGGATGGCCGTCGAAGCGGGCATCGACGGTGTCGTGCACGTGTTCATGGACCAGCCGCACACGGCCGAGATCATCGAACTCATCAAGGACGCGGGCATGTTCGTGGTGCCCTGCATCAGTCTCAACGCGTCGCTGATGGGGATCACGGGCAGCGAACTCGCCGACGACCCCCGTGTCGCTTCGCGCCTCGACAGCAAATGGGACGAGACCCTGCGTTCCAGCTTCGACCGCTACCCGCAGGGCAAGTTGGACGACGTGTACGACACCGTGCGCGCGCTGGACGCGGCGGGCGTGGACGTACTGGCCGGCACCGATGTCTCCGTGCCGGAGACGTTCTTCGGGGGCCTGGCGCACGGGGCCAGCCTGCATCACGAGTTGCAGTACCTCGTGGCCGCCGGCTTCACGCCCGAGCGGGCCCTGCGCGCGGCGACGGCGACCACGGCCCGGCGCTTCAACCTCGGCGACCGGGGCCGCATCGCGGAGGGGCTCCGCGCGGACCTCCTGCTCGTCGACGGCGACCCGACCGCCACCATCGGCGACACCCTCAACACCCGCGCCATCTGGCGCCGCGGCACGCGTCTGGCGAGCTGACCGCGGCCCCGTGCCGTACGGGCGCGGGGCGGGGCGTGCCCGGCCGGTGAACGTACGACCCGCCCGTACCGCCGGGCCCCTGCCGCGACCCGCTCGGGCCGCTCAGCCCAGCGCGTCCATCAGGGCGGTGACGTAGGCGTCCAGCCGCTGCTCCACGGCTCGCGCCGTCAGCTCCGTCCGCCCCGACTCCCGCCATGACCGCGCTATCACCCCCACCTCTTCCGAGGACGCCAGCGCGTCCCGCACCAGCCAGTACAGCCGCTCGCCCGCGGTCGCGGCCAAGGCCCCGCCGGCCTCCTCGTACGCCTCGGCGAACCGCAGGCCCCACGCCGGGCCGTGCAGCAGCGCGAGGATGGCGGAGCAGTGCGCCACATCGAGGTCCGCCGGGCCCCAGGCGGCCCCCGCCCAGTCGACGACGCCGGTGATCCGGGCGTCTGCCGGGGCCGCGGGCGCCACGTCGAAGAGCACGTTGCCGGGCTGGAAGTCCCGGTGCAGGAACCGCCCTTCGTAGGGCGGCACGGGCTTGCGGATCACGTCGATCGCCGCGGCCCATGCCGCCGTGTCGGCGCCCTTCGGGGTCACGACGGTCTCGGCGGTCGTCAACGCCACGTACTCCCGGGGCCGTTCGGCGGGTCGCACCGCGTGGATCGCCACGAGTTGACGGGCCAGCGCGGGGACGCGCGCCTCCAGCCCCTCGTCGGCGAGGACCGTCCGCCCCGGTAGATGCGTCATCAGGAGCGACGGGTACTCGCAGTGCGCGGCGGTCGGGTCGACCGCGACCAGTCCGGGAGCCGTCACGTCGGACCCCGCGAGCAGGGACAGGGCGCCGGACTCCCTGTTCAGCCAGTCCTCGGCGTGCTCCATGCCGACGAAGGTCCGCAGCACCAGGTCCCTGGCGCCCCCGTCCCGCGTGCCGATGGTCAGCCGCCGCACTTCGGCGGTGATGCCGCCGTGCAGCGCCTCGGTCGCGACGACCCGTTCGCCGGCCGCCAGGTGCCGGTTCACCCAGGCCATCGTCAACGGCCGTACGGTCGCCGCCTCATCGTGATTGGTCATAGCGCCACCCCATCACCCGGACGACGGCACGCGCAAAGGCGTTTTCACCGGGGGTGAGGGTGGCTTTTCGGGTGCTTTCGTACCGCCGTTACGGGCGTACTTCGTACGGTCCTTGTGTCACCGCCCTTCCGGCCGGGGCGGCGGGGGTTGGCTGGCCGGCATGACGTTTCCTCGATCACCCCGTTCCGTGCTCGCCGCCGCCGTGTGCGTGCTCGCCGCCGGGTCCGTAGTCTCCGGGCCGGCCGCGGCCACCCCCAAGGCGAGCGCCGCGAAGCCGGTGACCACGACGTACAGCAAGCCGGGCAAGCACCAGTTCACGGTGCCCAAGGGTGTCCGGTCGATGAAGTTCGAGTTCGTCGGCGCGGGCGGCGGAGGAGGAGGCGGAGGCACGGCGCCGGGCACCAACGGGACCCGGGGCGGCTCCGGCGGCGGGGGCGGTGCGCGAGTCGTCTGCACGGTGGCCATCCAGCCCGGCACGAAGCTCACCATCGACGTCCGGCGCGGAGGCGCGGGCGGAAGAGCCACCCAGCGCTACAAGGACACGAACGCGTTGGAGAAGGGAGCTCCGGGCGGCAACGCCATGTTCTCCGTGCGCGTCACCTCGCCCGGCAACGCGTTCTCCGCCGGTGCGGCGGGCGGGATGGGCGGCAACTACGCACTCGACCACCGGACCGTGTACGAGTCCGGGGTCGGGCTCGGGCTCGGCGGGGACCTCAAGCCCGGATACGGCGGGGCCGTAGGAGGCTGCTTCGCCCGAGGGAAGCGACTGCCCGGCGGCGAATTCTGGAAGGGCGCCAACGGAGCGGAGGGCCGCCACGGCAACGGTGGCGGCGGCGGCAAGGGCGGCGTACACGGCAACGCCGGAGCCGGCCTCCCCGGCGCCTGTCCGGCCGGTACGGGCAAGGGCGGCGACGGCGGCCGAGGCGGCATCCGCCGCGACAACGGCGACAAGGGCACAAAGGGCGGCGACAGTTGCGCCGTCATCACCTACACCCCCGCCGCCTGACCGCTTCTCCCGCCCTGTGGGCCTGGCCTCGGCCATCACGCTCGCGGCCCGCGAACGTACGTAACGGAAGCCGGCATCTCACGGTGAGGTGCCGGCTTCCGCCGCTCCCGAGCCCCGGCGCACGGAGCCGCGAATAACCGCCGCACGGCACCGATATCCGAACGAGCGGCAGCGCGGTGGTGCGGCCGAGGAGAGCCCGCGCGGGGCGGCGCACCAGTGGGGCGGGTGGGGCGCGGCGGTTGTGTCCGCCGAGCGGACTTCGGCCATTGCTGGCGCGGGCCCGCATCGCCGCAACCGTCCCGCGACCGTCCGCCGGGCCTCTTTTCGGCCGAGCCGTCAGATGCCCGGTGCCGCGTTGCGGACCATTGGAACCAAAGGCACTTCGTGGGTCATGCTTCAACCACTAAGGCATACCGCGCACCATAGGCAATGATCAGAAGGCTTCTGCGCCGCTTCGCGCCTCTGTTACATGATCGCGCGTCAGCTCGCCGCGACCCGCCTCACCTTCCGGCTCTGAGACCCCCGTCACGCGACTTCGCGCCATTACGGAACGCGTTCAACCAGCGACCGGAAGTGATCGGACGATGTGCGTTCGGTGTGCGCTTGGGTCAGACTCCCGTCCGGTATCTGCACCTACAAGCAAGGGAGTGTTCGAAATGCGGTACATCACTGGGGGAATCGCTCTTGCCGCCGCGCTGGCCGTCACCGGCCTCGCCGGGGCGTCGACCATGGCCAACGCCGCGCCCGTACAGCCCAAGAGCCTCTACGCGCCCTCGGCGCTCGTGCTCACCGTCGGCGAGGGCGACCATGCCGCGAACACGACGGTCCGCCGCGCGGTGACGCTCAGCTGCGCCCCGACCGCGAGCGGCACGCACCCGGCCGCGACGGCCGCCTGTGCCGAACTGCGCGCGGCGGACGGGAAGTTCGACGTACTGGCCGAACCGGCCTCGAACCGAGCGTGTCCGCACGTATGGAGCCCGGTCGTCGTCACCGTGGACGGCGTCTGGGACGGCGCCCGCGTCTCGTACGAGCACACCTTCGCCAACGCGTGCACCAAGGAGAACGCGCTGAGCACGGTCTTCGAGTTCTGAGGCCGCCGCTACTGAGAGCCGCCGCCCCTGAGAGCCGCCGCGACGCCGGCCGTACGCGGTGCGGGCTGAGATCCGTACGTGGTGCGGGCTGAGGTCCGTACGCGGCAGGACCTGAGGCCCGTACGGTCCGTACGCCGCGGTGCGGCCCAAGGTCCGTACGCGGCACGGCCCGAGGCCCGTACGCGACCCGGCCCCCGAGTCCGTACGCCATGCGGTCGCGCGGCCTCCGGGCCCGTACGCGGTGCGGCCCCCGGGCAACCTGGAGGGGTTGCCCGGGGACCGCGTCAAGCGGACCGGGTGGGGGCCGGTCGATCAGCCGATGGCCGGTGGACCAGCCGACTAGCCGATCTCAGCCCCGTACTCCTTGAGCGCCTCCGGGACCGGCTGGAAGAAGGTCTCGCCGCCCTGGGAGCAGTCGCCGCTGCCGCCCGAGGTCAAGCCGAGCGCCGACTCACCGTCGAAGAGGGCGCCGCCGCTGTCGCCGGGCTCGGCGCAGACGTCGGTCTGGATCAGGCCGTCGACCTGGCCCTCCTGGTAGTTCACGGTGGCGTTGAGCGCCTTGACCGTGCCGTCGTGGACCTGCGTGGTCGAGCCGCTGCGCTTGACCTTCTCGCCCACGGTGGCCTCGGCGGCCTTACTGATCTTCTGAGTGCCGCCGTAGAGGTCCACCTCGCTCGGGTGGTCCGTCTGGCCGGTGTACTTCGCGATGGAGTAGTCGTGACCGGGGAAGGTCGACGCCTCCGTGGTCGCGATCTCCTGGCCGCCCTGCTGGTCGGACCAGCTCTTGACGGCGTTGCCGCAGTGGCCGGCGGTCAGGAAGTACGGCTTGCCGCCCTTGGTGACGTTGAAGCCGAGGGAGCAGCGCGCGCTGCTGCCCCAGATCGCGTCGCCGCCCGCGATCAGCGGCTTGAACTCACCAGCGCTTCTCTTCAGCGCGGCCTTGTCGCCGAGCGAAGAGACGACCTTGTTGACCTTCGCCAGCTTGGCGCCCTTGACCGTGCGGTCGGCGGTCACGACGACCTGGTTGGTCCTCGGGTCGGCGGCCCAGGCGGTGCCGGGAACGGCGGCCTCGGCGCTCAGCGTCCGACGGGCGGAGTCCAGCTGGGCGAGCGAGTGCTTGACGACCTTCGGCTCGGCCCCGGCCTTGCGGACGTTGTCCGCGGCGGCCTGGTTGAGGACGTTGACGACGAGCTTCTTGGCCTTGGCGTCGTAGTACGAACCGGCCGCGTCACCCTTGAGGCCGGCGGAGAGCTTGCTCGCAAGCTTTCCGGCGGACGTGACGGACAGTGAGTCGGGGGTGGGTGCTGGCGCCGCGTTGGCGCTCTGCAGGGTGAGGGACGCGGCCGCGAGTACGGCGACGCCTGCTCCGGCGAGGGCTACGCGCCGCTTGGGCATCCGACGGTGCTTCAACTCTTGACCTCCAGTGGGGGGATGGGCCCGGCTGTGGGGTAATGCCCGGACCCGGAGGGGGTACGACATGGGCGCCGCCCCCGATCGGGAGTCGCGTCCATGCCAAGTTGCGCCATCGAGTATTCCGATGTGGCGAGGGAGTACACAAGACCGACTTCCAGTCGCGCGAACAGAGTTTCGCGCGCCCCTGTCACAGGAGTCGCACAGGTAACTCCCCGCACGTCGGCCAAGGTGCTGAACACGGTGGGCTGATGGCTGGTCAGCGCAGGGTGAAGCGCAAAGCTGTCCGGTAACCGCCCCTCCGTTTCCGGAATGCGAGGCGGTTACGCCGAGTGGATTACGGGCGGGGGCGCCGGCTCCGTTCGGGCGTCTGCCGGGTTCCGGGCACCCACCGGTCCCGCCTCCGTACGGACGCCCGTCGCGCGTACGGAAGCGGACCGCCGCCGCCCGCTCAGGCCGCCGTGTGCCGATACGTCGGGTAGGTGATGTATCCGGCGTCGCCGCCCTGATAGAAGGTGTCCTGGTCGACGGGGGCGATGGGCAGCCCGTTGCGCAGGCGCTCGACCAGGTCGGGATTGGCGAGGAAGGCGCGGCCGAAGCTGATCAGGTCGGCGCCCCTGTCCAGCCAGCGGACGGCCTCGGCCGGTCCGGTCTGCTGGGGGCCGCCGGGCATGGTGGGGTTGACGATCAGGGTGCCCGGCCACGCCTTGCGCAGCGAGAGGAGTACGTCGTCGTCCGCCGTGGCCTCCAAGTGCACGTAGGCCAGGTCGAGATGGGCCAGCTCCGCCAGCAAGGCGGTGTTCAGCTCGACGGCGTCGTTCTCCCACGCGTCCCAGATACCGCCGCCGGGCGACAGGCGGATGCCCGTACGGTCGGCGCCCACGGCCTCGACGGTGGCGGCGGCCGCCTCGACCGCGAACCGGATACGGCCCGCGACCGAGCCGCCGTACCGGTCGTCGCGCAGATTGGCGTTGGACGACAGGAACTGGGAGATCAGATAGCCGTTGGCGCCGTGCAGTTCGACCCCGTCGAAGCCGGCGTCGACGGCGCGGCGGGCGGCGTCCGCGTAGGAACGGGCGTGCTCCGGCACCTCGTCGGTCTCCAGGGCCCGGGGCACGGGCATGGGCCGCGGACCGTTCGGGGTGAAGACATTGCCTTCGCCGGCCACGGCCGACGGGCCGACCGGCTGGAAGCCCGTGGTGTCCGGGTGCGAGACCCGGCCGCCGTGCATGATCTGGGCGAAGACGCGGCCGCCGTTGACGTGCACGGCATCGGTCACCTGCCGCCAGGAGTCCCGCTGCGCGTCGGTGGCCAGACCGGGCGTGCCCGGGTTGGACTGCCCGACGAGGCTGGGCTGGACGCCCTCCGAGACGATCAGACCGGCCGTGGCCCGCTGGGCGTAGTAGATCGCCATCTCGGGGGTGGCCAGACCGCCGGCGGCGGCCCGGACGCGGCTCATCGGAGCCATGACGGTCCGGTTGGGGAGGGTCAGCCCGCCGAGCTGGTAGCTGCTGAACAGGGACGGCATCGGTTTCTCCTTCGTGCACCCGCGCCCCGATCTTTCGGGGCGCGGGACCACGCTAAAATCTGACACCGATGTCAGATTCAAGTCGAAGGCGTCGCGAAACCGTGTGAGAGCCCTCACATGGATGCACACCGCCGGAGACCGGCGAAGGGGGCACCGTGCGCATCGGCGAACTTGCGGCACGTACCGGAGTCAGCGTGCGATCACTGCGCTACTACGAGGAGCAGCAGCTGCTCACCAGCGTCCGCAGCGGCGGCGGGCACCGGCATTACGTGGAGGCCGACGTCGACCGCGTCCACTACATCCAGGGCCTGTACGCGGCCAACCTCTCCAGCCGCACCATCGCCGCCCTCATGCCGTGCGCCGAATCGCCGAGCACGCACAACTCCGACGCGGCCCTGGAGCGGATGGCCCTCGAACGCGACAAGCTCACCACGCGGATCGACGGCCTACAGCGGGCCCGGGACACCCTCGACCGCATGGTGGACGTGGCCCGCACCCACCGGGAGACGCTGACGCACGCGGGTGCCGCGCCGGTGGCGGAAGGCGCGGGATTTCGGTGCTCCCACTGAGCTTCCGGGCGTGATGCCGCCGGACGGCGATGCCGCTGAGTCGAGGGTCTCGACGGACGGATCGCGCTGGTACGGAGCAGCCGTGGGGATGCCCGTGCACGCGGCGCCCGACCGGGCGTACCGCTCGATCGGGCGCCTGGGCCGCGCTGTCCGGGGATCATTCGGCCGTCGGTTCCACGGGACCGGCCGACACCGATGTGCTGGTCCGCATATGGCTGCGCGCACGACCGTCGCATCGCGCTCAGGGGCGCATGACGATCTTTCCCACGTGCCCCCTGCGGGCGAGTTCCTCCTGTGCCCGGGCGGCCTGGTCCAGTGGGAAGGCCGCGGCGATGACGGGCTGGACCTCCGCCCGGCGGGCCAGGTCCATGAGGAGAGCGAAGTGCGTGGGCGTGTGCATCGCCGAGCCGATGACCTGGGCGTTGTGCAGGTAGAGGCGGCGCACGTCGAAGGTCACGCCGTAGCCGCCGAGCGCACCGGCGATGACCCACCGGCCGCCTTCGCGCAGCAACGGCAGCCCCTCGCCCACCAGTTCGCCGGCCACGACGTCGAGTGCTACGTCAACGCCCTCCGGGGCGGCGGCGCGGATCTGCCCGACGATGTCGCCGGCGCGGTCGACGACTTCGTGCGCGCCCGCTTCGCGCACCGCGTCGATCTTGGGGCCGCTGCTGATGGCGACCACCCTCGCGCCGCGCGCACGGGCGAGCTGCACCAGCGCGAGGCCGACGCCACCGGACGCCCCCGAGACCAGGGCGGTCTCCCCCTTCCGCAGCCGGCCTCGCTCGATCATGCCGAGCGCCGTGCCGTAGGCGGTCGGCAACGCCGCGAGCTGGTCGTCCGTGAGCGGGGATTCCGTCACGTCGTGCACCTGCTCCGCCGGCGCCGTCACGTACTCGGCGTACCCGCCGTCGCGTTCGCTCCCCATCAGGCCCACCGGGTTGGCGTCCGGCCCCTCGGCATCGTAGATCGCGGGGTCCACGACCACCCGGCGCCCGACGAGGCTCCCGTCCGCCTCCGCGCCGACGGCCACGACCCGGCCGGCCACGTCCGCGCCCTGAATGCGCGGGAAGTCGATCGGGCCTCGCCAGCCCGACCGCGCCTTCGGGTCTCCCGGACGGCCGTAGGCGCCCTCCCGGGTCCACAGGTCGGTGTTGTTCAGCGCCACCGCGCCGACCTGCACCAGCACCTCCCCTGCCTGGGGCGTGGGGACGGCGACCTCCGCCACCTCAAGGACCTCCGGACCTCCGTGCTCCGTGATGCGCACCGCCCGCATGGACTGGGCTCGCTTGGCCTGGGCCCGCATGGACTGGGCTCGCTTGGCCTGGGACGCGCTCATTGCTCGTACCTCCTCGCAGGTATACTGATCGGTGAACATCCCCCACCGTACATCGCTATACCGATCTGTGAAGGGGTATCCGACCAGTGGAGAGATCTGCCATGCCGGAAGCGCGGCCCATCACGCCCGCCGGACGCCGCGTCGTGGCGGCCGCCGAGGAGTTGTTCTACGAGCGCGGAATCACCGCGGTCGGCGTGGATCTGATCGCCGAGCACTCAGGCGTGACCAAGCGAACCCTGTACAACCAGTTCGGTTCGAAAGACCACCTCGTGGCGGCCTACCTCACGGAACGCGACCAGCGCTGGCGGTCACTCGTCCGTACCGCCGTCGATGCCGCCGGCGCTCCCGCCGAGGCCGTCGTCGCGCCCTTCGAGGCGCTGCGGACCTGGGGCGATGCCAACACCCGCGGCTGCGCCTTCATCAACGCGCTGGCCGAACTCCCGGACCCCTCACACCCCGCGCACCGCATCGCCGCCGACCAGAAACGCTGGCTGCTGAACCTCTTCGAGGAACTCGCCGCCGCGGCGGGCTGCTCGCACCCGGCTACCCTCGCCACCCGGCTCCTCGTGCTGCACGAGGGCGCGCTCGCCACACAGCCCCTCTCGATCGACACCCTTCGGGAGAGCACCGGCCTCGCACGAGACCTGGTTCAAGCCGGCATGCCGCCCCGCCGCCGGACGCATTGACCACGAGCGTTTTCGACAACGCGCTTGTCGGCGGGCGAGGTCGGGGCCGGTGCGGGGGCCATGGCCTGCCCTACTGCACCTGCGGCTCCGGGCGCGCCTGGCCCGGTTGATACGGCTGCCCCGCCTGGTCCGGTGGTCCCGGTGGGTCCGGCTGCTTGGCCTGTGGTTGCTGAGGCTGCGCCTGTTGCGTCTGCGGCGGCTGCGCCTGCTGGGGCTGGGGCGGCTGCGGCGGCTGCTGGGACTGCGGCGGCGGCTGGGGTTGGGTCTGCTGGGGCGGCTGCTGGGCATGCGGAGTGGCGCGTTCCAAGAAGCGCAGCAGTTCCACCGGGAACGGCAGCACCAGCGTGGAGTTCTTCTCCGCCGCCACGGCCACCACGGTCTGCAACAGCCGCAGTTGGAGCGCCGCGGGCTCCTCCGACATCTCGTGCGCGGCCTCGGCCAGCTTCTTCGACGCCTGCAACTCCGCGTCGGCGTTGATGACGCGCGCCCGCCGCTCGCGGTCGGCCTCGGCCTGCCGGGCCATCGACCGCTTCATGGTCTCCGGCAGCGACACGTCCTTGATCTCCACCCGGTCGATCTGCACGCCCCACCCCACGGCCGGGCTGTCGATCATCAGCTCCAAGCCCTGGTTGAGCTTCTCGCGGTTGGAGAGCAGATCGTCCAGGTCGCTCTTGCCGATGATCGAGCGCAGCGAGGTCTGGGCCATCTGGGAGACGGCGAAGCGGTAGTCCTCGACCTCGACGATGGCGTTGGCCGGGTCGATCACCTTGAAGTACACGACCGCGTCCACGCGCACCGTGACGTTGTCGCGCGTGATGCCCTCCTGCGCGGGCACCGGCATCGTGACGATCTGCATGTTCACCTTGCGCAGCCGGTCCACGGCCGGGATCACCATCGTGAATCCGGGCCCGCGTACGGACGGCCGCAGCCGGCCGAGGCGGAAGACCACGCCCCGCTCGTACTGCTTGACCACGCGGGCCGCCGCGAGTGCGTACAGCACACCCGCGGACGCGACCGCCGCTCCTGCTGCCACCAGCTCCTCGACCATCACGGCCCCCTAGCCGTCCTGGGCCCCTCCCCGTCTGCGGGAGCGGGGAGGGCGGGTGTTATTTCCCACGGTATGCCCGCTACGGGCAGCGGTCGAGACCCCTGGAGCGGGTGCGGCCCCCAGTCCGAAGGCGGCCGGAGATCAGTCGCTCGATCGCGGCGGCGACGTACTCGGCGTACGGACGCAGGCGCGGCAGAAGGTCGTCCCAGCGTTCCCGCTCCGCACCGAGGTAACCGGCCCGCGCGCGGACCAGTACGGGGCGGTGTTCCGCTGGAAGCCGGGCGAGCGCCCAGTCGGCGGCCGCGTCCTTGGAACCGATCTCCCCGGTCGCCAGGGTCCGCCAGACGCGGGCGAGCGTCAGGACGACGTTGCGGGTGTCGTCCGCCAGCTCGGCCAGCAGTTCCGGCACACCGGCGGCGATGCCCCGGCGCAGGTCCTCGTGCGGTACGGCGTCGAGCGCGGCGGCCGGGGGCGGCCCGTACAGCGGTGCGTCGCCGAGCAGCACCATGGTGATCAGCGGCGCGAGATCGGGGCTCTCCCCCGGCCCCGGCGTCCCGCCCCGCTCATACTCGGCGCGCAGCCACTCCCCGTACTGGAACTCGCAGCGCGGCGGATACCGCCACGGCCGCACGTCACCCTGGACGACGACCGTCAGTTCAACGGGGCGAGCCCCTCCAGCTCCCGCGTCTCCCGCGCCGGAGATCTCCAGCAGCGCGTCCACGAGCGCCCGCCGCTCCCCCGTCGTCGTGCGCCGCCGCAGGACGGCCAGCACGTCGACGTCGCTGCTCGGCCGCAGCCCGTCCAGCACGGCGGAGCCATGGAGGTACGCGCCGACGACGTCGGCGCCGAACACCCGCCGCACCACGCGCACGACGTCCTCGGCCTGCGCTTCCGGGAGGCCCGTCCCACTGTTCGCCACGGTCCGGATCGTAGGGAACGGGCGAGGGCGAGCCAACAGGTTTCCGGCGGGGCACGGCCACTGCACCGTCACCGATTAATCTGGTGATCATGACCGATTCCGCAGACGTACGCCGCATCGCCCTCTCCTTGCCGGAGACGGTGGAGAAGGAGGCATGGTCCATGCCCACCTTCCGCGTCGCCGGCAAGATGTTCGTCACGGTCCCCGACGACGAGACGTCGTTCGCGGTGAGGTGCCCGATGCACGAGCGGCAGGAGCTGATCGCGGCGGAGCCGGAGAAGTTCTGGGCGCCGCCGCACGAGGCCGGTTCCAACTGGGTGCGGGTGCGGCTCGCCGCCCTGGAGGACGTCGGCGAACTGCGGGACATCCTCGTGGACTCCTGGAAGCAGGCGGCTCCGCCGCGGCTCCTGGACGCCTTCACCGAAGCGGGCTGAAGCTGAGACAGCCGGCGCCGGGCGTCGGCCGAAGACCGTGAAAAGTGAACGCGAAAGCGAAGGCAGCCGTGCGGCCGGATCAACTCACCTATCTCATACGCGGGTTATGGGTCGTCGGCACGACAGCCGTCGTCACCACCGCCCTGACCGCATGGTGGCTCTGGGAGGACCGGCTCAAGAACCACCGCGATGACGGGCTGGTGTCCGGCCAGGTGCTGGTGAGCCGGGACGGCCGTACGCTCACCGCCGCCGTCGGCTGGTCCCCCTGCCACGAAGTGCGGCCCGAGCTGGCCGCTCGGGAGTCCTCCGACACGGTCGCCGTGACGATCAGGACCGGCATCTCCGACCTGTCGCACCCCTGCCGGACCTCGGAAGACCGGCAGGTCTCCGCCACGCTGCGGGCCCCCTTGGGAAAGCGACAGCTCATCGACGCCCCCACCGGCCAGCGCATCCCCCCTTTCGACGGCGCCTTCCTCGGCAGCCCCCGCTACCTCCCACCGGGCTACGCGCGGACGGACGTCATGTACCAGGAGGCGCCCGGCCTCCAGCGGGGTCTTCCGTCCCTGCTCCAGCGGGAGGGCGAACACGGGCCCGCCTGGGCCCGCTATTACCGCAAGGGCTCGGGGAATCCGTCGCTGGCCATCGCGCAGACCACCGGCGAAGGGCGGCAGGACGGCTTGGGCGAGGCCGTGTCCGTCGCCGGGCTCCCCGGCCACCTCTTCAAGGGGACGGGTTCCGAGCACGGCGTGACCTGGTTCGACGGGGCCTTCACCTATGTGGTGTGCGAATCCGGCCCGTATCTGGCCACCGGCGAACTGCTGAGAATCGCCGGCCGGCTCGGCGGCGGGGAACGGGGCGGTGCGGCGTACGGACCGGCCGCGGTCCCACGTTCCTGATCTCCGCGTTCCTGATCCCCACAGCCCTGATATCCACAGTCCTGATCCCCGCAGTCCTGGCATCCGTCGGCTCCCGATGCCCCTCTGAACCGCCCGGCTTCCGGGGCCCGACACGCCTGCCTCCGGCCGGTGTTCCGGCCGGAGGCAGGCGCCGCTGGCGGGGATGGTGGGGAAGAGATCCGTGCCTTCGAGAACAGAACCGTGCCCTTCGAGAACTACGCCTTCGAGGGCTGTGCCTTGCCTCGGAACGCGCTCACAACGCGATCAGGGGAGGGTCACGCCATAGGCGTTCATCGCTTCGACGACCGGCTGGAAGTACGTCGTGCCGCCGGAGCTGCAGTTGCCGCTGCCGCCGGAGGTGAGGCCGATGGCGGTGGAACCGGAGTAGAGCGAGCCGCCGCTGTCGCCGGGCTCGGCGCAGACGGTGGTCTTGATGAGGCCGGAGACGATGTCGCCGTTGCCGTAGTTCACGGTCTGGTTCAGCGCGGTGACCTTGCCGCTGTGGGTGCCGGTGGTGGAGCCGCGCCGGGTGACGTTCTGGCCCACGGTGGCGTTGGCGGCGCTGGTGATCTGCTGGCCACCGACGGTGCTGGGGTGGGCCAGCGAGGCGTTGGTGTACTGCACGATGCCGTAGTCGTTACCGGGGAAACTGGTACCGGTGGTGGGGCCGATGCTCGTGGTCTTGCTGGAGTTCGCGTAATAGGCCGGCTTGCCTTTGGTGCAGTGCCCGGCGGTGAGCAGGTAGTACGTGTTGCCCTTGCGCACGTTGAAGCCGAGGGAGCAGCGCCAGCTCGGCGCGTAGATCGCGTCGCCGCCGGTGAGGAGCGTCCGGAGCTTGCCCGCCATGTGCTCGATGCGGATGGCGCCCGCGTTGGCGCCCGCCTCGCTCTTGATCCTGGATATGTCGGCCGCGGTGACGGTGCTGTCGACGGTGACGACCAGGGAACCGGTCTTCGCGTCCACGGCCCAGGCCGTGCCCGCGACGTCGGCGCTCCGCACGGCCGAGTCGGCCGCGGAGAGCTGGGCGGCGCTGTACTGTTCGGCGGCCTGGCCGCCGTCGGCGTGGGCGTTGGTGGCGACGAGCGCCGTCGCGGCCGCGAGGCCCGCGGCCGTGGCGAGCAAGCCGGAACGTCTCGCGATGCCGCTGCGGGGGGTGGTGCGCTTGATCCTCACGTTCTTCCTCCCGAGGAGGGTAAGGGGCCGTCGTGGGGTGGACGGGCCCGTGAGGCGCAGTCAAAGGGCACACCGGATTCCGCTTCCGCCGTGCCCCTGACAAGCGCTGCTGCGGAGTATCGGGGCGTGCGGACAGCGGGCGCAAGGGCATGTTTCGGACGGCCGCCCCGTGGCAGAGCGCCATGACCCCGGCGGCTCGGAGGCCGCCGGGGCCGGCGCTGACCCCCTCGGGCCGGCGATAGGACGTATCGGCGCGCGGGCCGGTTCCACCGCCGGGCGTCCGGCCGCGCACCGGCCGTCCCGCCGCTTCCGCCGCCTGTTCCCCGAACCCCGTTCCGCCGCCCGTTCCCCTGCTCGTCCCCGCCCCCGTTCCCCGGCCCCGCCCCTCAGCTCGTCAGCCGGTTCCGCTCCCGGAATTCGTTCAGCGCGTCAGCCGGTTCCGCTCCCCCGCCCGGACGTCGACCGGCAGCGTGTTGCCCGGCGGCGGGAACGGGCAGATGAAGTGGTCGGCGAAGGCGCACGGCGGCAGCACGGTCCGGTTGAAGTCCACCGTCACCGCGCCGTCCGCGGCCGGGGCGGGCATGCGCAGGAAGCGGAAGCGGTAGCTGTCCTTGCCGCTCGTGCCGTCGGCGAGTACGGCCCACAGCGACCCGTCGTCCTCCACCGCGACCTGGAGCGTGTGCTCGTCCCCGTCGACCGTGAAGGCCAGTTCGCCGCCGAGCCCGAGGCCCCGTTCCTGGCCGTCGGCGTTGCCCACGCGCACGGTGCGGCTCGCGTCGTACGGGCGGAACAGCCCCTTCAGCACCCACCGCTCGTCGTAGTCGAAGACGTCGATCCCGGCGAAGGTGCGGCGGTTCTCCGCGTCCGGGTCGAAGACCCGCACGGCCCACAGGCCCTCGCGGCGCAGCACGACGTAGCGCTGTTCGCCGCGGGCCACGCGGGCCGCCTTGGGACCGCTGTCCTCGCCGAGCCGGACCTCGCCCGCCAGCGGCCGGCCGTCGAGGGTCAGCCCGTCGGCGGCGGTGGCGCTGAGCGAAATCGTGTCCACGCCCCCGTCACCGCCCTCGGTCCAGCGTCCGGGGAGCATGCCGCCGTCCAGGGTCGGAACGCGGCCGTCCACGGCGTCGGCGAGCCAGTGCGTACCGGTGAGCGCGAGCGGTCCGTACGGCTCGGAGACCGTCGCCACGCGGTCCTCGTGCCAGGTCTTCCACTGCTGCTGTGCGTCATCGCTCATGTCGTTCAACCTTTCACAGCCTTCGCGCGCGTGCCACGCGCGGGAGCGACGGGGGCCGGCGGGGCGGAGGCCGGTGCGGTGGGCTGGGGCAGTCCCAGGTGGTCGCGGAGGGTCGTGCCCTCGTACCGGGTGCGGAACGAGCCGCGCTCCTGGAGCAGCGGCACCACGCGCGCCACGAAGTCGTCGAGGCCGCCCGGGGTGAGGTGCGGAATGAGGATGAAGCCGTCGGCGGCGTCCGTCCGCACGAACTCGTCGAGCTCCGCCGCGACGCTCTGCGGGGTCCCGATGAACGACTGCCGGCCGGTCGTCTCGATCACCGTCTGCCGGATGGACAGCCCCTTGGCGGCCGACAGCGCCCGCCACTTCTCGGCGATGGCCAGCGGGTCGCCGAGCCGGACCCGGCCCTGGGCCAGCTCGCCGTCGGGGTCCGGGTCGATGTCGGGGAGCGGTCCGTCCGGGTCGTACGCGGACAGGTCGCGGCCCCAGATCTGTTCCAGGGTGAGGATCGCGTTCTGCGGCGAGACCTGGAGCCGGCGGATCTCGGCGGCGTTCTCCTGCGCCTCGGCGGCGGTGTCGCCGAGGACGAAGGTCACGCCGGGCATGATCTTGAGGTCTTCGGGACGCCGGCCGTACGCACCGAGCCGCCGCTTCACGTCGGCGTAGAACTCGCGGCCCGCCTCCACGGTGCCGTGCCGGGTGAAGATGATGTCGGCGGTGGAAGCGGCGAACTCGCGGCCCTCGTCGGAGTCGCCCGCCTGGATGACCACGGGGTGGCCCTGCGGGCTGCGCCGTACGCCGAACTCGCCCGAGATGTCGAAGTGCCGCCCGGTGTGGGCGAAGGGGCTCGGGGCGTCGCCGCCGTCCCAGGAGTCCCACAGTTCGCGGGCGGTCGCGACGAACTCGGCGGCGCGGGTGTAGCGGTCGCCCCGGTCGAGGTAGCCGCCGCGCCGGAAGTTCTCGCCGGTGAAGGCGTCGGAGGAGGTGACGACGTTCCAGGCGGCCCGGCCGCCGCTGAGGTGGTCCAGGGTGCCGAGGCGGCGGGCCAGGTCGTACGGCTCGTTGAACGTGGCGTTGACCGTGGCGGCCAGCCCGAGGCGCTCGGTGACGGCGGCGAGGGCGTTCAGGAGAGTGATCGACTCGGGGCGGCCGACCACGTCGAGGTCGTGCACCCGCCCCTTGTGCTCGCGCAGCCGCAGCCCCTCGGCGAGGAAGAAGAAGTCGAACAGGCCGCGCTCGGCGGTGCGGGCCACGTGCTCGAAGGAGGAGAAGTCGATCTGACTGCGGGAGCGCGGATCGGCCCATACGGTCGTGGAGTTGACGCCCGGGAAGTGGGCCGCGAGGTGGATCTGCTTCCGCTCGTTCCTGGCGGGTGTGTTCATGCGATGCCTCCGGCGGGTGCGTAGCGGTTGGCGGGGCGCGACAGGCCGAGGTGGTCGCGCAGCGTGGCGCCGGGATAGAAGGTGCGGAAGAGGCCGCGGTGCTGGAGCAGCGCCACCGTGCCGTTGACGAACCGCTCCAGGTCGTCCTCCGGATCGGTGGGCGTGATGTGGAAGCCGTCCACGGCTCCGGCCCCGTGCCAGCCGCCGATCAGCTCGGCGAGGCCGACGGGCCCGCCCCGGTAGAGCGCCCGCCCGTCGCGGCCGACCGTGAGCGTCCCGTCGTACGAGCCGGGGTCGGCCGAGGCCGCGCCCTCGCCGTCGGTCAGGTCGACGGCGAGCGCGGCCAGGACCGTCAGCCCGCCCGGATCGCGTCCGTGCGCCGCGGCGCGCCCGCGCAGGTCCGCCCGCGCCCCGGCGGCCGCGCTCCGGCTCGTGGCCCGTACGTACGCGACGTCGGCGTGCCGGGCCGCGGCCTCGCGCGGCAGCGACGCGGTGGCGTCCAGGGCGATGACCGGCCGCCCCTGCGGCGGCCTCGGCACGATGGCCGGGCCGCGCACGGAGAACTCGCCGCCCTCGAAGTCGACGTAGTGGAGCTTGTCCCGGTCGATGAAGCGGCCGGTGGCGACGTCCCTGATCTCGGCGTCGTCCTCCCAGCTGTCCCAGAGCCGCCCCGCGACGTCGGCGACTTCGGCGGCCTCGCGCCACAGCTCCCGCGCGGGGGCCGCGGAGCGGCGGCCGAAGAGCCGCGCCTCCGCCGCGGTCGTCGACACGTCCACGGTCCAGCCGGCCCGGCCGCGGCTGACCCAGTCCAGGGTGGCGACGGCGCTGGACACGTGGAACGGCTCGGTGTGCGTGGTGGTGACGGTCGGCACCAGGCCGACCCGTTCGGTCGCGGGCGCGACGCGGGCGAGCACGGCGAGGGCGTCCGGCCCCTGCCGGGCGAAGGAGTCGCCGAGGGTGACGAAGTCGAGCCTGCCGCGCTCGGCGAGGCGGGCGGCGCGCACGTACGGCTCGGCGTCGAGCGCGCCGCCGTGGTCGACGGCCGCGGCCAGCCGCAGCGGGCGGGATGGGGAGGGAACGGACATGGTCGGATGCCTTCTTTCAGTGGTCGCGGTAGTCGCGGTAGGCGCGGTGATCGCGGTAGCCGCGGTGGCCGCTTCCGTGCGGCGGGCGGCAGGCGGCGGGCCCGGCGGATCGCTCTCGAACCGCGGGCGCTTCTCGATTCGCGCGTACGTCTCGATTCGCGCGTACTTCCCGGTCCGCGCGTACGCGCGTGTCAACGTCCACACGCACGCGGGTGTCAACTCGGCTCATCTCAGAGGACCTTGGACAGGAACGCCCTGGTGCGCTCGTGCTGCGGGGCGTCCAGCACCTCGGCGGGCGGGCCCTGTTCGAGGACGCGGCCGCCGTCCATGAAGACGACGGTGTCGGCGACCTCCCGTGCGAACCCGATCTCGTGGGTCACGACGATCATCGTGGTGCCCTGCCCGGCGAGGTCCTTGATGACGTCGAGGACCTCGCCGACCAGTTCGGGGTCGAGGGCGGAGGTCGGCTCGTCGAAGAGGAGCAGCCGGGGTTCGAGGGCGAGGGCCCGCGCGATGGCGACGCGCTGCTGCTGACCGCCGGAGAGCTGCCGGGGATAGGCGGCGGCCTTGTCGGCGAGGCCGACCCGGGCGAGCAGCCGTTCCGCCGTGCCGACGGCCTCCTTCTTGGGGCGTTTGAGCGCCGATACGGGCGCCTCGGTGACGTTCTCCAGCACCGTCAGATGCGGGAAGAGATTGAAGTTCTGGAAGACGAAGCCGATCCGGGTGCGCTGCCTCAGCACCTCCCGCTCGCGCAGTTCGTAGAGCTTGCCGCCGGAACGGCGGTAGCCCACCAGGGAGCCGTCGACGCTCACCCAGCCGCTGTCCACCTTCTCCAGGTGGTTGATCGTGCGCAGCAGGGTGGACTTCCCGGACCCGGACGGGCCGAGTACGACGGCGACTTCACCTGCGCGTACGCGCAGGTCCACGCCGTGCAGCACTTTGAGCGGGCCGAAGCTCTTGTGGACGGACCGGACGTCGACCATGACGTCCGTGTCGCCGGCCCGGGCGCTCGCGGCGTGGTCGGAAGGGCGTATCAGTGGCATAGCGGTCCTCGAAGTCCGTACGTACGGGTCGACGTGCGTTCAGGCGCGTCGCTCATGCGCCGATGTCAGGTGCGTCACTCAGTCGCTGATCTCAGGTGCGTCACTCAGGTACCGGCGTCAGGCACTGAGCGGTGCGCGACAGGACACGTCGCGGAGGAAGGAGAGCAGGGCCCGCGCGGTGGCATCGTTCTGCCGGAAGGCGGGCGCGTTGGTGCGGGGCCGGGCGAAGGCGCCGGACGAGCGGGCGTCGGTGTGCGCGCCGATCGCGAAGCGGCGGGGGTGCGGGCGGCCCGTACGGTCCAGGACGCGCAGGTCCACGGGGTCGACGGCGAGCAGCCCGGCGGGGGTCGCCACGGCCCCGTCCGTGTACAGGCCGCGCAGCAGCGTGTCCCGCGAGCGGGTCACGGACGGCGCGGGCAGCCGGGCCTCGACGAGCGCTCTCGCCTCGACGGTGTGGCCGGGCACGCTCGCGCCGCCCGCCCGGAAGACGCCGCGCTCCGGGTCGGCGGTCACGGTCATGTCCGCGCCGAGGAAGCGCACGAGGCCGGCGCGGGAGAGGGCGAGGAGTTGGCGCAGCCGGGGGCCGGGCGGGCCCGAGGCGAGGTAGCTGAAGAAGCCGTGCCACCAGGGGCCCACGTCGCCGAGGCGCGCCAACTGTCCGTAGACGGACAGCAGGGCGAGGAAGACGGCGAGGTCGGGGCTGTGCGCGGGGTCGTGGGCGCGGGCGAGGTCGGCCTCGATGTAGCCGCGCAGTCCGTCTTGCAGGGCGTCCGTGTCGGTGTAGCGCAGGCCCGCGAGCGGGTGGTCGAGCGCGTCGAGGTCGAGCCGGTCGGCGGGGTCGGGCACGGCGGCGGCGACCAGCGCCTGGAGTTCGGGGCCGCCGGGGTCGCAGGCGGCGTACTTCTCCTCGAAGTCCGGCCAGTTGACGGCCGTACGGTGCGGGTGGGCGGTGAAGAGCCGGTGGTAGTGGGCGAAGCCCAGTTCCTTCTCGACCAGCGGCCAGACGTCGCGCCGGAAGTCGGGCGGGCCGGGGCGGGCCAGCAGCGCGTCGACCTCGGCGGGGCCGAAGAAGCGGGGCAGCGGGGGCGCCTCGCCGCGCAGCGGGTAGCCGAGCTTGGAGTGGTACGGGACGCCGCGCCGCGAGCTGACGTGCAGGACGGGTTCGCGCCCGGAGGGGTGGTAGGTCAGCGCGCCGCCGGGGCCGTCGTCCGTATAGCGCCCGCCGCGCCCCTCGGTGAGCAGCACCATCAGGTCGATGAAGGCCAGCCCGAAGCCGCGCACGATGACGGGCTCGCCGGGGCGCAGGCCGGACAGGTCGCTGTCGGCGGTGAACTCCGGTGGGATGTGGGTCAGTCGGTGTTCCGCGGCGAAGGACGCGAGGGCGCGCTGTTCGTCGTCGGGTTCGGCGTCGAGGTGGCCGAGGGCGAGGACGACGAGGTCGGCGAGGAGCGGCGTCGGCCGGTCCGCGAGCCACACCTGCTGCCGGCCGTCGCGCGGCCCGGACACGCGGGTGGCGCGGTGGCGGTGTTCGTGGACGGTGATGTGCGGGGGCAGGGCGGCCAGCGCCTGCTGGTACGTCCAGCCCAGGTACGCGCTCTGGAGCCGCCTGCTGGCGAAGGACTGGTCAGTCAACTCGGCTAGTTCCGCGGCCGTTTCGGGCGGGAGTTCCACCGAGAGCGCGCCGGTGCGCACGAGGCGGGCCCATTCGGAGAGGGACGGTCCGGAGCGGACCGGGCCCTCGTGTTCGACGGATTCGTCGGTGAACATGGTGACGTCCTCGGCCATGGAGTTCATCCACAGCAGCCGCGACTGGTCGTGCCGCCAGATCCGGCCGCCGCCGGGCGGGTGCGGGTCCACGAGGTGGATGTCGAGGCGGGCGCCGTCGAAGAGTTCGGGCGCGTTGGCGGCGATCCGTTCGATCACGCCGGTGGCGCGCGGCCCGGCACCGACGATCACGACGGAGGGCACGAGGGCGGCGCCCTGGCCCCGGCCGCCCGGGACGCCGCCGTTCAGGGCGCCGCCCTGCGAGACGCGGTCGCTCGGGGCGTGCTCACTGGGGGCGGCGCGGTCGTTCAGGATGCGGTCGTCCAGGACGCGGGCGCCGCCCGGTCGGGGGCCGGATGCGCGAGTGCTCATCGGGCGCCCGCCGTGCCGCGCGCGTAGTGCCGTTCGACGTAGTGCTGGCCCACGCTGAGCACCGAGGTGACCAGCACGTACCAGATGGTGGCGACCATCAGCATCGGGATGACCTGGTACGTGCGGTGGTAGACGAGCTGCGCGGAGTAGAGCAGATCGTTCACGGCGATGATGGAGACGATGGAGGTGCCCTTGAGGGCGCCGATCAGCATGTTCCCGGCCGGCGGCACGATCGACCGCATGGCCTGCGGCAGCACGATGCGGCGCAGGGTGCGGCCGCGCCCGAGGCCGAGCGACTGGGCGGCCTCCAGTTGGCCCTTCTCGACGGAGATGATGCCGCCGCGTACGACTTCGGCGGCGTACGCGGCCTCGTGCAGGGTCAGCCCGACGACGGCGACCGCCGTGGGGCCGAAGAGGTTCACGGTGTGGACGCTGACGAACTCGGGGCCCCAGGGGATGCCGAGGCCCAGCGTCGGGTACAGGACGCCGATGTTGAACCAGAACAGCAGCTGCACCAGGACCGGCACCGACCGGAAGAGCCAGACGTAGCCCCAACTGACCTTGTTCAGCACGGGGTTGGCGGACAGCCGCATGACGGCGAGCAGCGTGCCGAGGGCGAAGCCGGCCACCATGACCAGGGCCGTCAGCCAGAGCGTGAGCCCGAGGCCGCGCAGCACGGTGGAGGAGGTGAAGTACGCGCCGACGACGTCCCATTGGAACGCCTTGTTGCGGGCGACGGAGTTGGCCGCCATGGCGAGCAGCAGGACGACGACGGCTGCCGCGATCCACTGGCCGGTGCGCCGTACGGGCACGACGCGCGGCCGTTCGTCGGGGCGCGGGCCGGAGTCCGGGGCGCCGTCGGCGCCGACGGGGCCGTACGGGGAGGAGGTGGCGGGAAGGGTTTCGGGGTGCGTGGCTGCGCTGCCCAAAGACATGCGAAGGCTCCGTGGATGCAGAGATCGAACACGGGATACGCCTTCACACGCGGGCCGCGCCCCTCAGCACGACCGTGACAGGAGGCTAAGCCGCCCGTACGGTGTGTTGTCAACCCCGTCCGCACTGTGAGCCGTTCGTCTCAGATCAGTTGACGAAGAAACGGATGCCTGTTCCACTTGGACCATGCATTCACGGCAGTGGCTGGTCACGCGAGACCACATCGACTTCGGTCGGGTGTGGTCGTCGTCCTGTCAGAGCTGACCTTCCGCCCTTGAGCCCGCCCTTCGCGGCGCGGCGGCGGCATACGCGCGTTCCTTCCGCGCCTTCACACGCCTGAGCGACCCGCTTTTCCCCTCGCTCCCCTCCCCTCGGCTCGCCCTCCCCCAGCACCGCGCACCGCACCGTGCCCGTACCCGCGCTCGCGCCCGTACCAGCGGCACGCGCTCGTGCGCCCCGTTCCCGCGCCATACACGTCACGCACTTCAAGCACGCCACACACATCACACACGTCACGGACGTCGTAGAACGTCACGCACGTCATGCACCCAGAAGGGGCCCGCATGCGTTCCGAAGTCCTGCCCCCGGCCGGGGGCGCCCCGGAGCTGACCGTCCACCACACCACCGTCGCCGACCCGCTCGCCCGCCCGCTGCTCGACGAGCTGACATACGAATACACCGCGCGTTACGGCTCGTCCTCCGACCTCCACGGCTATCCGGCCGCCGAATTCGCCCCGCCCGAGGGCGCGTTCCTGCTGCTCCTGGAGCGCGGGGCGGCCATCGCGGGCGGCGCGTTCCGCCGGCACGAGTCCACCGGCCCGCCGACGGCCGAACTCAAACGCATCTGGACGCACTCCGCGCACCGCCGCCGCGGACTGGCCCGGCGCGTGCTGCTCGTACTGGAGCGGGAGGCCGCCGCACACGGCTACGAACGCCTCTTCCTGACCACCGGACCCCGGCAGCCGGAGGCCAAGGGCCTCTATCTGGCCGCCGGTTACCGCCCCCTCTTCGACGTCTCCGCGGACCCCGAGACGATCGGGCCGCTGCCGTTCGAGAAGTACCTGAACCGGTTGGAGAACCGCGCCTCATGAGAGCGATCAGCGTGAGAGCAACCACCGCTCGCGGCACCATCGCCCTGCTGGCCGCGGCCGCGCTGTCGCTGCTGTCGCTCACCGCGTGCGGGAGCGGCGACCCGGCCGCGGCCGGCGGCGCGCGCGACGCCGCGGGCGAAGCGGAGCTCCCGTCCGCGAACGTGGTCTCGGGCGTCTCGGCGGACCGGGCCGCGGCCGCGCTGCTGCCCGCGGACGTACGGGCGCGCGGCACCGTGAAGATCGCTGCCAGCGTCGGCTCGCCGCCCGGCTCCACCTACCTCAAGGACGGCAGGACCCTCGCCGGTCTGGACATCGACATCTCGGACGCGGTCGCCAAGAAGCTCAGGGTCCGGCTCCAGCGGCAGGTCGCCGGGTTCGAGGCGATCCTGCCGGCGCTCGGCAGCGGCAAGTACGACGTGGGCACCGGCAACTTCGGCGTCACAGAGGCGCGCCGCAAGACCATCGACTTCGTCACGTACATCAACGACGGGCAGGGCTTCGCCGCCCTCGACGGCGGCGGCCCGAAGAAGGTGACCGACCTGACCGAACTGTGCGGGCTGACGGTGGCGACGGGCGCGGGCACCACGTTCGAGGCGACGCTGGAGGAGAACGCGCACCGCTGCGCCGACGCGGGGAAGAAGGCGTACCGCGTGAAGACCTTCGCCGACCCGGCGACGGTCTGGCTCGGGCTGCGGCAGGGCCGGGTCGACGTGGTGATGAGCACCGCCAATGGGCTGCGCTACGCGGTGCGACAGCAGCAGGGCGTGCGGTTCCTGAACGAGTCCCACCGGCTCGACGTCGGTTTCGCCTTCCCCAAGGGCAGCAGGCTCGCGCCCGCCTTCCGGGCCGCGGTGGAGGGGCTGATCTCCGACGGTTCGTACGCACGCATCCTGAAGAAGTGGGGCGTGGGCCCCTCGGCGATCCGGCACTCGCAGCTCAGCCCGCCCGAGCTGAAGTGGTAGAGTCCGCGCCCCCTCGGATCGGACAGCCCATGGCGGCACGGCCTGATGATTCCGAACACACTTGCCCCCGTACCGCGGCAGGCCGCATCCCATGAGCTCCTAACGGCACGTCACAGCAGGTCAGGGCGGGGGCGCGAGGGTACGGGCGCGGCGGGCGGGGCGGCCCGTAGCCATCCGCCCGGCCCTGGATCGCGTCACAGTCGGTACTGAAATCAACTCAGCTGGTTATAAATCGACAACCCGTCACACTCTTTGCACCAGATGCGTCACGAAACCCCCGTGCGGCGGCTATCCACTTGGCACATCATCAGCATCATGGACGACCATAGGAAGGCGGACGGTACACACCGCGTGTGAGAGGAGGCGTCCATGGGATCGGTGCGCAAGGCGAGTGCCTGGCTTGGCCTCGTCGACGACAGCGATGAAGAGCGCTACTACGACGACGAGTACACCGAGGGGGCCGAGGCCCGGGAGTCCTGGGTGACGAGCCCGCGGGTGCGGGTGGCCGAGGAGGCGGCGGAGGAAGAGGGCACGCGCATCGCCACGGTCACCCCGGAGAGCTTCCGGGACGCTCGCGGTATCGGCGAGCTGTTCCGGGACGGCATTCCGGTGATCGTGAACCTCACGGGCATGGAGCCCACCGACGCCAAGCGCGTCGTGGACTTCGCGGCCGGCCTCACCTTCGGCCTGCGCGGCTCGATCGACCGCGTCGCCAACCGGGTCTTCCTGCTCACGCCCCCCGATTACCAGGTCCTCAGCGGCGAGTCCGGCAGCCGCAAGCCCGGCGGTTTCTTCAACCAGAGCTGATCGCGCTCCTGCCTCCGGCCGCCGACGGCCGGCCGGAAGCAGGAACCGTTCACCGGAAGGCGTCGAGCCCCGTGAGCGCCTTGCCCAGCACCAGCTGGTGCATCTCCACCGTGCCTTCGTAGGTGAGTACCGACTCCAGGTTCGTGGCGTGCCGCATGACGGGGTATTCGAGCGAGATCCCGTTGGCGCCGAGGACCGTACGGGCCGTGCGGCAGATGTCGATGGCCTCCCGCACGTTGTTGAGCTTCCCGAAGCTGACCTGCTCGGGCCTGAGCGTGCCCGCGTCCATCCGCTGTCCGAGGTGGTGGGCGAGCAGGATGCCCTTGTGCAGTTCCACGGCCATGTCGGCGAGCTTGGCCTGGGTGAGCTGGAAGCCGCCGATCGGCCGGCCGAACTGCTCGCGGGTGCGCGAGTACTCCAGCGCCGACTCGAAGGCGGCGCGGGCCGCGCCCATCGATCCCCACACGATGCCGTACCGGGCGTGGGACAGGCAGCTCAGCGGCCCGCGCAGCCCGGTGGCCCCGGGGAGTACGGCGTCGGCGGGCAGCCGCACCTCGTCCAGGACGAGCTCGCTGGTGACGGAGGCCCGCAGCGACCACTTGTGCTTGATCTCCGGCGCGGCGAAGCCGGGGGCGTCGGTGGGCACGACGAAGCCGCGGATGCCGTCGTCGGTGCGGGCCCAGACCACGGCGACACCGGCCACCGAGCCATTGGTGATCCACATCTTGCGGCCCGTCAGCACCCAGTCCGCACCGTCGCGCTTGGCGTACGTGCGCATGCCCGCCGGGTCCGAGCCGTGGTCCGGCTCGGTCAGCCCGAAGCAGCCGATGGTCTCGCCCGCCGCCATCCCCGGCAGCCACCGCTGCTTCTGCTCCTCGGAGCCGAACCGGTGGATCGCGTACATCGCCAGCGAGCCCTGCACGGAGACCAGGGAGCGCACGCCGGAGTCGGCGGCCTCCAGCTCCAGGCAGGCCAGCCCGTACTGGACGGCGCTCGCGCCCGCGCAGCCGTAGCCCTTCAGGGTCATGCCGAGGGCGCCCATGGAGCCGAGTTCGCGGCTGAGTTCGCGGATGCCGGGCAGCTCCCCGCGCTCGTACCAGTCCGCGATGTGCGGCAGCACCCGGTCGGCGGCCCACTGGCGGACGGTGGTCCGTACGGCGAGGTCCTCGGGGGCGAGGAGGTCGTCGATCCCGAGCGGATCGGTCGGATCGAACGGCGGCAAGGAGCGTACGGACATGTCTGCGCCTCCGGCAGTGATCTTTTCGGCTCGCGCCCGACGCTACGACCGGCCGCCGCCCCGCGTCCAGAGGCCCCCGGGGCCGCGCCGCCTGGCCGGTCCCGGTTTCGCGGGGTGCGGATCAGCGGGTGGACTCCGCCGCGCACGGCTCGGTCCTGCGCGCCCCGGTCTCGGGACCGGCGGCGGTCTCCGCCTCGGGCCCCTGGTCCGGGTCGGGGGCCGGGCCGCCCTCGCACTCCATCGTGCGCGGCAGCCGGAGCGCGGCGAGCGCGCCGAGGAGCAGCAGCCCCGCGCTGACGATCAGGGTGACGTGCAGACCGTGCACGAAGGAGGCGCGGGCGGCGTGGCGCAGCGCCGAGCCGGCCGCGCCGCCGAGCCGTCCGGAGACCTCGTACGCCTCGCCGAGGGAGTGGCCGGCGGCGGCGGAGGAGTCGCTGGGGACGCCGGAGGCGCCCTTGACGCCGGGTGCGTACGCGGCGTTCATGACGCTGCCGAGGAGGGCGATGCCGATGCCCCCGCCGAGCTGGTAGGAGGTCTCGCCGATGGCGGCCGCTCCCCCGGCGGTGGCGGCGGGCGCCTCGCTGAGCATGGACTCGTACGCGCCGAAGAGCGTGGTCTCCAGGCCGAAGCCCAGCAGTATGAAGCTGATGATCAGGAGCGCGGGCCGGTCCTGCTGGCCCATGACGGTCAGGGAGAGGACGGCGCCGGCGGTGAGGAGGAAGCCGAGGCCGACCATGGCGCGGGGGCCGAAGCGGTCCAGTATTCGGGAGCCGACCAGGCCCGCGGCCATCGCGGCGAAGGTGAGCGGCAGCAGCCGCAGGCCGGTTTCGAGGGGGGTGAGGCCGAGGACGAGCTGGAGGTACTGGGCGGCTATGAGTTCGAGGCCGACGAGCGCCAGCATGGCCAGCACGATGCAGCCGACGGAGGTGCCGAAGGCGGGCCGGGCGAACATCGTGAGGTCGACGAGCGGGTGCTCCCGGCGCCGCTGGCGGCGGACGAACAGGACGAGCAGGGCCGCGCCGACGATGACCGGGGCGAGGGTCTCGACGGTCAGCAGGTCGTCGCCGCCACCGGCCCGCTTCACCCCGAGGACGACCCCGAACAGGCCGAACGCGGCCATCAGCGCGCCGATCACGTCCCAGGGGCCGTCCCGGTCGCCGGTGGACTCGGGCAGCAGCCAGCGGCCGATGGGCAGGCTGACGACCATCAGCGGGATGTTGATGAGGAAGACCGAGCCCCACCAGAAGTGTTCGAGGAGGAAGCCGCCGAGCAGCGGCCCGACGGCCGCGCCCACGGCGGCGACCGCGCTCCAGACCCCGATGGCCAGCGCCCTCTCGCGGCGGTCGGGGAAGACCTGACGGAGGATCGACAGCGTCGCAGGCATGATCATCGCGCCGCCGACGCCGAGCAGGGCCCGGGCCGTCACCAGTACGTCGGGGCTGGTGGCGAAGGCCGCCAGCGCCGAGGCCAGGCCGAAGAACGCGTAGCCGAGCAGCAGGACGCGGCGGCGGCCGACGCGGTCGCCGAGGGTGCCGAAGAGGATGAGCAGGGAGGCGCAGACGAGCGGGTAGACGTCGACGATCCACAGCAGCTCTATCGGGCCGGGGCGCAGATCCTCGGTGACGGCGGGCACGGCGACGTGCAGCACCGTCGAGTCGAGGGCGACCAGCAGCAGGCTGACGCAGAGCACGACGAGCACGGTCCAGCGGTTGGCGCCGCCCCGGTTCCGGGACGGGCCGTCCGCTGTCGGCCTGGCGCCGGCCGTGGTCGTCCCGGACATTCACACACCTCCGTGTCGTGCGCTCGCGCTCGGAACGGGCCAAGGGGGACTGTGGACCCGGCGTCGAGGGGGCGAGTGAGTCGTCAGAGTACGCGAGTCCTCCGGGGGGCCGTTGGGCACTCCTCCCGTTGGGAGACCGATCGCAGCAGATCACCAGGGTCGGCGGAGGCTCAGCGCCCTGGCTCCATACCCCGTGGTCCATGACCGATAATCATGGCGATGACCGGTCTGACTCCCGCGCTGAGCGCACCCGCGAGCCCCGGCGCGCGGACGCTGACCGACGCGGTGCGGCGGGCCGCGCCCGCGCTGCTGGCCTTCGCGTGCGTACGTCTGTTCTCGCTCGTGGTCCTCGCGGTGTGGAGCCGGGCGGCGGGCAGCAGTCCGCGTCAGTTGCTCTCCGCGCGCTGGGACTCGCTCTGGTACACCCGCGTCGCCGAGCACGGCTACGGCTACACGCTCGATCTGGCCGGCGGCCGGGTCCACTCCGATCTGGCCTTCTTCCCGCTGCTGCCGTGGCTGGAGCGGGGCCTGGCCGCGTGCTCGCCGCTGACCGCCGCCGACGCGGGGCTGGCCGTCTCGGCGGTGTCCTCGCTCGCCGCGGCCTGGGCGCTCTTCCTGGTCGGCGAGCGGGTGTACGGGCGGCGGGCGGGCATCGCGCTGGCCGCGCTGTGGGCGGCGCTGCCGGTGTCGGTGGTGCAGTCGATGGCGTACTCCGAGTCGCTGTTCACGGCGCTGGCGGCCTGGAGCGTGTACGCGGTGCTGACCGGCCGGTGGGTCTGGGCGGGGTCCTTCGCGCTGCTGGCGGGGGCGACCCGGCCGGTGGGCGGGGCCGTCGTCGCGGCCGTGTGGATCACGGCCGCGGCGGCGCTGGCGTCGGGCGGTCGGTGGCGGACGGCCTGGCGCACCGAGCGGCGGATGCTGCTGGGCGCGGCCCTCGCGCCGCTGGGCCTGCTCGCGTACGTCCTGTGGGTCGGGGTGCGCGAGGGCGACGCGCTGGGCTACCTGCGGGTGCAGGGCGGCTGGGGCAACGGCTTCGACGGCGGGCTGGCGTTCGCCGCGTTCGTCGGCGACCGGCTCGCGGGCCCCGGTCCGGTCTCCGGGCTGGCGCTGCTCGCGGGGGTGGCGCTGGTGCTGTGGCTGTACGTGCGCGGGGTGCGGCAGGGGCAGCCGCTGCCGCTGCTGGTGTACGCGGGCGTCGTGCTGCTGCTCGCGCTGACCGCGAAGGGCTACTTCGGCTCCAAGCCGCGGCTGATGCTGCCCGCGTTCCCGCTGGTGCTGCCCGTGGCGGTGGCGCTGGCCCGGCTGCGGACCCGGTGGGCCGCGGCGGTGCTCGGGGCGGTGGCGCTGGTGTCGGCGCTGTATGGCGCGTTCTGGCTGAACGGGACCGGTCCGCCCTGACCGCCGGGGCCGGTCCGGGTCCGCGATCACGGCGGGCCGGGAAACGGTTCGGGACATCCCGGCCAATCGGCGATAAACGGCGGTGCGAGAAAAGGATAAAGAGACGGAAGGGCAACCGGCGGCCTCTTCACACGGATTCCTTAGGTCTTCTTTATTTATCTGAATCACGCCATCGAAAGACCCGATCGAGACGGACTCCACATCACATCGTCATCACAAAGAGTCCTGATCGGCCATGCCTTCCTGTCACCCAATGTAACGTCGATTGGGTGCGTACCAATGACGAGCTCGTCCCAGCGGAGGAGCGCCCTGACGATCCGCGACCACGGATGACCCGAACGCGCCTCGGCATCTTCGTGGCGACCTTCGTGGTCTATGTGGCGATCGTCGTCGGCGTGCTCACCACGTCCTGGCCGGTGCGGTTCGACTGGCAGGTCATGCTGTTCCACCCGTACAAGCAGTGGCCGGAGATCCACACCTTCCTCGACTACTTCGTGGTGCTGGGCCAGCGCGGTCCGACGGCGGTGGCGGTGGCGGCGTGGCTGGGCTGGCGCTCGTACAAGCAGCAGAGCCTGCGCCCGCTGCTGGTGCTGGGCTCCTCGCTGCTGCTGCTCAACATCACCGTGGGCGCCGCCAAGCTCGGCATGGGCCGGCTCGGGCCGCACTACGCGACGGAGATCGGCTCGAACGAGATGTGGGCCGGCGGGGATATATTTCCTTCCGGCCACACCGCCAACGCCGTCGTGACCTGGGGCGTGCTGGCCTATCTGGCCACCACCCCGCTGACCCGCCGCGTCACCTCCGTGATCGTCGCCTCGCTCGCCTTCGGCATCGGCATGACGACCGTCTACCTCGGCACGCACTGGGTGAGCGACGTGACGCTCGGCTGGACCGCCGGGCTGCTCGTCCTGCTGGCCCTGCCCTGGTTCGAGCCGATGATGGCCTACGCCGAGGCGCACCTGATGGCGCTGCTGCGGCGGCTGCGCGACAGCGGGGCGCTCACCCCCGCTCCGGCCGGCGGTCTGACCGTCATCGCCGCGCCGCGCCCGGCCGTGGACGACGAACTGCCGGTCCTCGAACCCGTGGGAGCCGCCAGCCGGGCGGGCGGCGGCCCGGCGCCGGTCGCCGGGCGGGTGCCGGACGCCTGGCCGCACCTCTCGTCCCGGCCGCACACCGTCCGCTCCGAGCGGACCCCGGTCACCCCGAGCGGCAGCCGCCGCCCGCCGCACGGCGACCGCGCCCCGCGCACGGCGCCGCTGGGACCCTCGGCCGGGCGGGGGCGCACGGCGGGCACCTGAACGCCTCGGCGTCCCGGCCGCGCCGCGAGCGGCCCGCGGGGAAGCGGTACGCACAGCCTTCTCCCCGCGCCGTCTCCTCCGCATCACGACGGCCCCGGCCGCCCCTGTCACCGCAGGGTGCGGCCGGGGCCGTCGGCTGTACGGACTGGGGCCGGGCCGTCGGCCGTACGGGCGGGTGTCAGCCCTTCCAGCAGCGGCGCACCGCGCCGTGCTCGACCTCGAAGTTGAGCCTGCCGCCCTGGTACTCCATGGTGATGATCGCGCCCGGCGGCAGCGCGCGCACCGTGCTCCAGCCGCGCGCGCGGGCCTGTTCCTCGGCCTTGGCCGGGTCGAGGCCGACGTACCGGCCGGGGTCGTCCTCGGGCTCGTAAGGGGGCGTGGGAAGAGGTGCCATGGCAGCCACCGTAGGCCGCCCGGCCCGGTGGCGGAAGTCCGGCCGGTGCCATGGGCTCATGCGGACCGCGTTCGTCACCGGTCACACTTCTGTCACAGAAAACTGTCCCCGGTTTGCCGTTGCGCGCATCACTCGTACGGTGCTTCTCTCGCCGAGTCCGAGACACGCTAACGGCCTCCGGATAAATTGCCGGGCCCTTACCGCGGAATTCCCCCGGGCCGATCGGCGGGGGCCGGCTAAAGCGCCGGGCGCGCGTACCGCGCACAGGCCCGCGCGAGGGAATTCACGGGGCGCGGCGAAATGCGGGAGCGGGCACACGGATTACACAAATCCGCCACATCGCGCTCCTGATCCCCGCACAGGTTTGACGCGGCCCCGGCGCGGTACCCGCTCCCCTGAGGTCACCTATGACAGACACCCCAGAGAAGAAGCCGGACAAGCGCCGGGCGGACGGCGAACCGACACCGCTGGAACTTCTGCGCGCGGCCCGCGAGCAGTTGGGCGAACTGACCGGACGGACGCCCGAGACGGTCTCCAGATTCGAGCGGACCGACGACGGCTGGACGGTGGAGGCCGAGGTCGTGGAGGTCGCCCGGGTGCCGGAGACGATGAGTCTCATGGCGCTCTACGAGGTGACGCTCGACGCGGGCGGCCGCCTCACCGGCTACCGCCGCGTCCGCCGCTACGAGCGCTCGCGGTCCGACCGCGACTGACGCCCCGTCACCGACGCCCCGGCGCCGCGCGGAGCCACGAGCACCAGGAGAGGAATACCGGCGACATGACCGCTGACCCCGACTCCCGCCCCCGGACGGACGGAGAGCGAGAGAGCACGTATGTGTACGGCATAGCACGCGGTGAGCGGGTCGAGTACCCGGAGCCGCTCACCGGCGTCGGCGACCCGCCGCGGCCCGTGCGCGCGCTGCACGAGGGGCGGCTCACCGCGATCGTCAGCGACTGCCCGGAGCACCTGCGGCCCAAGCGGCGCGACCTGATGGCGCACCAGCAGGTACTGGCCCGGGTCGGCGAGCGGTCTGCCGTACTGCCCATGCGGTTCGGCAGCGTCTCCCCCAGCGACGAGGCCGTACGCACCGTGCTGACCGAGCAGGCCGAGCGCTACCACGAGCAGTTGGAGCGGCTGACCGGCCGCGTCGAGTACAACGTGAAGGCCGTGCACCGCGAGGACTCGGTGCTCCACCTCGTCCTCGCCGACAGCTCCGAGCTGCGCGCCCTCGCCGAGGCCAACCGGGCGGCCGGCGGCGGCACGTACGAGCAGCGGCTGCGCTTCGGCGAACTGGTCGCGGCCGGCGTGCGCGAGCGCGAGGAGCGCGACGCCCGGCTGGTGGAGGAGACGCTGCTGCCGCTGTCCGAGGAGAGCCGGCCCGGACCGGAGAGCGGCGGCTGGTTCGTGAACATGTCCTTCCTCGTCGAGAAGGGCGCGGGCGCCGAGGAGCTGCTGAGCACCGTCGACGAGCTGACCGGGAACCACCCGCACATGGAGCTGAACGTGCACGGCCCGCTGCCCCCGTACAGCTTCGTCGAGCCGTGAGCGGGGGCGAGGACGGCGGGGCGGCGGACCCGCGGGAGGCGGATCGCCGGAACGCCGGGCGAAGGACGGAAAGGGAAAGGGCGGGACGGACGGGAGGAGGGGTCGCGGTGTCCGAGAGCCCTGCGACCGAGGAGCTGCTGTACGCCTACGCCGTCGCGCGGGACGCCGAGGCCGGCGGCGCGGCGCTGGAGGCCGTCGGCGGCGTGTGCGGCCGGCCCGTGCGGACCGTACGGCACCTGGGGCTCGCCGCGCTGGTCAGCCCGGTGCCCGCCGCCGACTTCGACGAGGCGGGGCTGCGCAGGCGGCTGGAGGACCTGCCGTGGCTGAGCGAGGTGGCGCGGGCCCATCAGCGGGTCGTGGACGCGGCCTCGCGGGAGTGCTGCGTGCTGCCGCTGCGGCTGGCCACCGTCTACCGCGACGAGGCGGGGCTGCGGCGGGTACTGGCCGCCGAGCGGGAGGAGTTCGGAGCGGCGCTCGACCGGCTGGAGGGGCGGGTCGAGTGGGGCGTCAAGGCGTACGCCGCCGCCGGGCCGGGTGCGGAGGGGGCCGAGGGAGCGGAGATGGCGGCGCCGGCAGAGGCGGCGGAGTCGGCGGAGGAGCCCGCCGCGGGCGTCTCCGGCCGCTCGGACTGCTCCGGTGGCTCCAACCCCTCCGACGGCTCCGGCAGTTCGGGCCACTCCAGCCACTCGGGCCGCTCCGGCCGTGACTACCTGCGTCGGCGCGGCGCGCAGCGGCGGGCCCGTGAGGAGCGGTGGCAGCGCGCGGACGAGCGCGCCCGCCTGGTGCACGAGACGCTCGCCGAGCTGGCCGAGGGCGTCCGGCTGCACCCGCCGCAGGACGCCCGCCTCTCCGGCGACCCGGACCGCAACGTCCTCAACGCCGCGTACCTGGTGCGCCGCGAGCGCAGCTCCGAGTTCACCTCGCGGGTGGGCGAGCTGGCGCAGGCGGCGGAGAGCGTGCGGCTGGAGCTGACCGGGCCGTGGGCGCCGTACTCCTTCGTCTCCCGCGAGGAGCGGGGCGGGGGCGGCGGGTGAGGGGGCAGGAGCGGCTCGCGCTCGTGGACCTGCTGGACCGGCTGCTGGCGGGCGGGGCCGTGATCGCGGGCGACATCACGCTGCGGATCGCCGACGTCGACCTCGTACGGATCGACCTGCGCGCGCTCATCAGCTCGGTGAACGAGAACGTGCCGTCGCCGTGGGGCGGTTCGGACAGCGGGACCATCGCGAGGGACATCACCGCGAAGGACATCACGGCGAGAGACACCACCGCGAGGGACGTGACCGCGAAGGAGAGCACCGCGGCAGAAGCGGAGGAAGCCGCCGCGAGGGACATCGCGGCGGGGAAGGAGTGGGGCGGGTGAGCGACCGTACCGTGCGCGGCCGGGTCGAACTGGACCGGGACACCGTCGAGCGCGACCTGATGAAGCTGGTGCTCACCGTCGTGGAGCTGCTGCGCCAGCTGATGGAGCGACAGGCCCTGCGCCGGGTGGACCAAGGTGATTTGACGGAGAATCAGGAGGAGCGGATGGGGCTGACCCTGATGCTGCTCTCGGAGCGGATGACCGAGCTGCGCGAGCGGTACGGGCTGAGCGCCGCCGATCTCAACCTGGACCTCGGCCCGCTCGGGCCGCTGCTGCCGCCGGAGCCTTCGGAATAAGGCGCGATCCGCACCCATAAGCATCCCGACGCGCCCTCGCGCAACCGCCGGGCGGCGAGCATCATGGCCTGAGCCCGAATGCTCGTAAGCCCCACGCTCAAGGCCCATGGCCCGTGTCCGACGGCTCATGCCCCATGTCCCGTCGGCACGGCCGGAGCCGGCACGCCCTTCATACCCCGGCGCAGGCGACATCGAGGGAGCGCAGATGGGTGCGGACACCGCGCAGGCGGCCGCCGGTCCGGTGCGGGTGCGTCGGCCCGGACGGATCATCGTCGACTGGCTAACCACTACCGACCACAAGAAGATCGGCCACCTCTACCTGATCACGGCGTTCGGCTTCTTCCTGATCGGCGGCGTGCTCGCGCTGCTGATGCGCACCGAACTGGCCCGCCCCGGGCTCCAGATCATGACGAACGAGCAGTTCAACGAGGCGTTCACGGCGCACGGCACGATCATGCTGCTGCTGTTCGCGACACCGGCGTTCGCGGGCTTCGCCAACGAGATCATGCCGTTGCAGATCGGCTCCCCCGATGTCGCCTTCCCGCGCCTCAACATGCTCTCGTACTGGCTGTTCCTGTTCGGCGGGCTGATCGTGATCTCCAGCCTGCTGATGCCCGCGGGCGGCGCGGCCTTCGGCTGGACCGCGTACGCGCCGCTGAACAGCATGGTGCGGTCGCCGGGCGGCGGGGCCGATATGTGGATCATGGGGCTGGCGCTGGCCGGCTTCGGCACGATCCTCGGCGCGGTGAACTTCCTGACCACCATCATCGGGATGCGCGCCCCCGGCATGACGATGTTCCGGATGCCGGTCTTCACCTGGAACGTGCTCTTCACCTCGATCCTCGTGCTGATGGCCTTCCCGGTGCTGGCGGCGGCGCTGCTCTCGCTGGAGGCGGACCGGCGGTTCGGGTCGATGGTCTTCGAAGCGCCGTACGGCGGGGCGCTGCTGTGGCAGCACCTGTTCTGGTTCTTCGGCCACCCCGAGGTCTACATCATCGCGCTGCCGTTCTTCGGGATCGTCACGGAGATCATCCCGGTCTTCTCCCGGAAGCCGATCTTCGGGTATGTGGCGCTGATCGGCGCGACGATGGCGATCACCGGGCTGTCGGTGGTCGTGTGGGCGCACCACATGTTCGCGACGGGCGCGGTGCTGCTGCCCTTCTTCTCGTTCATGTCGTTCCTGATCGCGGTGCCGACCGGGGTGAAGTTCTTCAACTGGATCGGCACGATGTGGCGCGGCTCGCTGTCCTTCGAGACGCCGATGCTGTGGGCGGTCGGCTTCCTGGTGAGCTTCCTGTTCGGCGGGCTCACGGGCGTCATCCTGGCCTCGCCGCCGCTGGACTTCCACGTCACGGACACCTATTTCGTCGTCGCGCACTTCCACTACGTGGTGTTCGGGACGGTGGTGTTCGCGACGTTCGCGGGCTTCTACTTCTGGTGGCCGAAGTTCACCGGCAAGCTGCTCGACGAACGGCTCGGGAAGCTGCACTTCTGGACGCTGTTCGTGGGCTTCCACACCACGTTCCTGGTGCAGCACTGGCTGGGCGTGGAGGGCATGCCGCGGCGGTACGCGGACTATCTGGCGGCCGACGGCTTCACCGCGCTCAACACCCTCTCCACGGCGGGCGCGTTCCTGCTGGGCCTGTCCACGCTGCCGTTCCTCTACAACATCTGGAAGACCGCGAAGTACGGGAAGAAGGTCGAGACGGACGACCCGTGGGGGTTCGGCCGCTCGCTGGAGTGGGCGACGTCCTGCCCGCCGCCGCGCCACAACTTCCTGACCCTGCCGCGCATCCGCTCCGAGTCGCCGGCCTTCGACCTGCACCATCCGCAGGTCGTACGGGCGGAGATGGCGGCGGCGGGCGGGCTGGGGGAGCCGCCGGAGACGGGCACGGACGGCCCGGGGGAGCCTTCCGGGGCGGCGGACGGGCCGGAGCAGCCGGCCGCGCCGTAGAGCGGCGTAGAGCAGCCGGGCCGGTCGTGCCCGTGCACATGTTTCCGCCGGCCGCCGAGGAGCGTTGCTCTGCCTCGGCGGCCGGCGGTCGCGGGTCGTGACGGGTTCATGGCGTACGGCGGCGGGCGCCGCCGGTCACCATCGGTACCAGCGTGACCTGCTCCCCCCGGTGGCCGTGGACCGGAAGAGGAAGCCGAGCAGCCAGATCACCAGGACCGCCACCGCGACCCACCACAGAATCTTGATCGCGAAACCCGCGCCGAAGAGGATCAGGGCGAGCAGGAGAACGAGAAGAACTGGAACCATTATTGGCACCTCCGCGACTCCGAGTGCCCCTGGATGTGCGTTCCATACCCTTTCTCCCCGGGTTTCCCCGGGCCGCCGCCCGGGGAGGCGCGCCCCCCGCGACGCCCCTGCGCGTCCCTCGGCGGGCGGCGAACGGCGTCCCCCGGCCGTCAGCGACCGACGGGCGGCGGACCGTCAGCGGGCGGCGGGCTCGCGCTCGTCGATCCGCAGCGACAGGTCGTTGTCGGCGGTGTAGTACGGGCCTGCCTGCGCGGGGGCGTACTCGGCGGTGACGGACCGCGTCGGGTAGACGAAGACCGGCTTCTTGTCCGCGATGTCGTCGAGAATCCGGGCGATGCGGACCGGCTCGCCGTCGGCCGGGCGCAGCCACAGGTCCCAGACGTCGAGCCCGCCGCGCCACACCTCGGCCAGCGGCCCGTACGTCAGGGTGAAGGCGAACTCCGCGCCCTCGGCGGTCGTCGGAACCGTGTGGACCAGGGCCGCGTCGCGCCGGCAGCGGGCCTCGACCACGGCGCCGGCCAGCCACGCCTGCGGGTCCTGGACGCGGTAGAGGACGCCGCGCGCGGTTATGCCGGCGCTCTCGACCTGGATGTCGGCGGCCTCGGCGTGCGGTACGCGCAGCCAGCTGCGCAGCGAGAGGTTGCCGTGCTTGGTCGCGTACGGGATGCGGACGGCGAGCGGCGAGGTGCTCTGGCTGGGCGTGCGGTCGACGAGCGAGCGCAGGTCGTTCAGGCCGGGCACGAGCCGCCGTACGTCGTCCTCGCCGCACGCCACATGCATGTCCCAGCGGCCCTCGGGGAGCGCGACCGTGCTGGGCAGCACGGCCCGTAGCCGTCCGTCGCCGTTGGGCGACAGGGGCAGGCGGACCTCGTCGGAGTCGGCGTCGGCGTCCGCCACGCGGCGGCGCAGGACGAGCGCGGCCGTCCAGTCGCCGGTGGGGGCGGGGCGGCCCCAGACGTCGACGTCGAAGGTGAGTCCGCCCGCGGAGTCCGCGATGCAGTCGGCGCGCGGCGGGGCAGACACGATGGTGGGCTCCTCGGGTGGGGTGGCGGGGTGGTGACGCGGGGCGGAGGTCGTCATGCGGCTCGCCCCCTTCGCAACGCTGCTCTGCCGGCGTCCTTGGTGCGGAACGCGTTGCTCAGCAGGGCGCCGCGGGTGCGGTGCAGCGAGCCGCGCAGCGAGCCGCGGGCCGCGAGGTCGGCGAAGAGCGACTCGTAGCGGCCGGCGATCCGTGCCGGGTCGAAGCGCTCCGAGCGCGCGAGGGCCTCGCGGCCCATGCGGCGGCGGAGCTCGTCGTCGTTGATGAGGCTCAGCAGTCCGTCGGCGATGGCGTCGACCTTCCCGGTCGGCACGAGCAGGCCGTCGACTCCGCTGTCGATGATCTCGCCGGGGCCGTGCGGGCAGTCGGTGGAGACCACCGGCAGCCCGCAGCGCATGGCCTCGACGATGGTCATGCCGAAGGATTCGAGGCTGGAGGTGACGGCCGCGACGGAGCCCTTGACCCACTCGGGGTCGAGGGGGTTGGCGGGGCCCATGAGGAAGACGTGGTTGTAGAGGCCGCGCTTGTCGATCTGGGCGCGCAGCTTGGCGCGCTCGGCGCCGCCGCCGTAGATCCGCAGCTTCCAGTCGGGGCGCTGCGCGACGACCTTCTCGAAGGCGCGGATGAGCAGGTCGTACCGCTTGGCGGGGGCGAGCCGGCCGGCCGCGACGACCCACTTCCCGGTCCCGTCGGCGGGGGCGACCGCGGGCGCGGGGATGGAGTTGGGCACGGCCTCGACGCGCACGCCGGGCAGTTTCATGAGCTTGCGGTAGGTCTCGGCGTCGGCCTCGGTCACGGTGGTGACCGCGTCCAGCCGCGGGTAGGCGGTGCGCAGGGTGCGCTTGAGCGGCGCGGAGTGGGTGGAGAGCGTCAGGTGCTCCTGGCCGACGCGCACGGGTCCGCGCCGGGCCTGCTGGGCGATGTGCACGTTGAGGCCGGGGCGGGTGCCGATGACGACATCGCAGTCCAGGGTGCGCAGGTGCTCGGCGATCCGCCGGTCGGTGAGCGCGCTGTACTGCTTGTACCGGCCCTCGGTGGCGGGGAAGACGGTGGCGGGGCGCTCCTGGTCGGGGTCGTCGCCCTCGTAGGAGGGGCTGTCCTTGCGGAGGTCGACGAGGTGGCGCAGGCGCACGTCGCCGCTCGGCGCGAGGATCGGCTCGTCGCGGTGGCGGAACACCGAGACGATCTCCACGTCGTGCTGCTCGGCGAGCGCGCTCGCCAGGTTGTACGTGGTACGGATCGTTCCGCCGATGCCGTACGCATTGTGAATAAGGAATGAAAGGTGCATTCGACCCCGTATGCCGCGGATTTCCAGCGGACGTTACCACTCGCCCGCCTACCTTGAGATAAGACTGTCGCCCGGCGGCCGAGGTTGACCGTACTCACCAAGTCGTTCTTGAAGCGATGGGAAATCGGTAGGTGGGACCGGGAACTTTTCACCCTCCCCCGCATTACGGCCGGTAGGCAAGGAGGGGAACGGTGAAGCAATTGTGGATCATGTCGCCGCCCTCGGTGACCCAGCGGCCCGCCCCGCCGCCGGCCCCGTCCCGCCGGCGCGCCACCGACAGGCACGTACGCCGGCCGGTTCGCGGGCGGCTCGGCCGACCGCGCGTACGAGACCGGGAGCAGCAGTCCACGCGCCGTATAAGGGGTCCGGCGCTCCATGAAGCGCCGCACGCAGCCCCGGGTGACGGCCCCGGCACAGGACGTGGCGGCGTCGGTGAACCGCATGGCCGCGGCCCAGCCCTCCAGCGCCCACTGCGACAGCACCGCCTGCCGCGCGTACCGGGCCATTCCCGCCCGGAATCCGCGCACTTCCGCGTCGGAGGTCTCGTCGTGATTTCGGCTGGAACCCGTCGCCCACAGAGCGTTACGGCAGCCCGGAGCCCCTTTGTAGTCCTCGGGGACGGACGCCGCCCAGTTCTGCACATTGGTGACCTTGGCGGTGACCTTCACCCCGGCGGCGTCCATCGCCTCGCACAGCCGCGCGTTGCCGTGGGTGTCCAGCGCGTCGAAGACCAGATCCGTGCCGCGGGCCGCAGATCCGCGGCGACCGCCCGGAAATTCGGCAGCGCGAAGTCCACCTGCTCGCCGGTCACGTCGTAGCCCTCCGTCTTGATGCCACGCGTCACGAGACGGGCGTACGACGCCGAGGACGCCTGGTTGCAGGAGACGACGGCGGCGCTGCGGGCCCCCGCGCGCGCTTGAAGTAGCGGTAGACCTCGGTACCGCCGTAGAGCCGGCCGCCCCAGCCGGGCTCGCCGTCGCGCGGGGCGATGCTGCCGTAGACGCCGTACAGCCCCGGACAGGTGTCGTACGCGGCCCCGATCGGCTGGCCGCCGATGTCCGGCACGCCCGCCGCGCCGACGCGGGGCGCGCCCGCGTAGTCGAGGGCCGTGGTGGCGACGAGCGCGACCACCTTCTCCTGCTGGACCAGCCGTCGCACGCATTCGTTGTTCCCGACGCCGCTGCCGCCGTCGTCACAGGTCACGGCCTGGACGGGGCGGCCCGCCAGGCCGCCGGACGCGTTGAGCCGGGCGAAGTAGGCACGGGCGCCGTCGCGGGGCCCGGTGAACGCGGCGGCGCCGACGGGGCTGGTGGCGCTCGCGATGATGCCTACCTTTACGGGGCTGCCGGGTCCGCCGGGTGCGGCGGTGCCGGTGGCGCGGTCGTCTTCAGCGGCGAGCCGACAGCGCCGTGAGGCGCGGCACGTACCGGCACGGCGGACGCGAGCCCCGAGAGCCCGCCCGGTCGCACCGACCGGGCGGGCCGTCGATTGGTGTGAGCGCGGCGCCGGATCAGCGCGACGCCATGTCAGTGCGGTGCCATGTCAGTGCGGTGCCACGTCACAGGACGAGCCGCTGTCCCGGCATGATCAGGTTCGGGTCCGCGCCGATGACGGCGCGGTTGGCCGCGTGGAGCGCGTGCCAGGTGGTGCCGTGGGCGTCGGCGATGCGGCCCAGGGTGTCGCCGGCGGCGACGGTGTAGTGGCCGCCCCGGGCGGTGTAGTGGTGCCGGTCGGCCCGGGGGGACGAGCTGTGTCCCGTCCCCGGAGCCGTCTTGCGCACGGTCCTCGGTGCGGCCTGCGGCGCCGCCTTGCGTACGGTCCTGGGCGCGGACTTCGCCGTCAGCTGCCCCGGCGACTTGCCGTAGGCCCCGGCGCGTGCCGAGCAGGAGGGCCAGGCGCCCCAGCCCTGCGTCGCCTGGACCCGGGAGGCCACGGCGATCTGCTGGGCGCGGCTGGCCCGGTCCGCGGTGGCGGCATAGGATCCGCCGCCGTGCGCCCGCCAGGTGCCGGCGCTGAACTGGAGGCCGCCGTAGTAGCCGTTTCCGGTGTTGACGTGCCAGTTTCCGCCGCTTTCGCAGGCGGCGATACGGTCCCACACTCCGCTGTCCGCAGCCTCGGCCGAGCCGGTGGCGGCGAGCAGTGCCAGCGGGGCGACGAGTGCGGCCCCGGCCAACGCTGCTGTCTCGCGACGACGTCTGGACATGGATTCCCTCTCGACGGACCCGAGGTCCCCCTGCCGGTGCGGGTACCGCCGTATCGGACGCCGGTACTCCGCTCTGGCCTCGGGCGGTGCTCGCTGCACACGGCCGGTGAATGTAGGTAGCCGCCGACCCGGACGGCAACCGGTTCTTCTCCCGCAGCAGGCCACTTCCCCGTTACCGCCGGTATCAGCCTTTTCCGGACACCCACTTGATGGTGGGATATCAGCATTTACCCTTACCCCAGCCCGGCGATCTGTGACTCAGCTCACCCCGATAACTTCCATGCATTGCCCACGAGTTGGCAGGGAGTGAGCGATTCCGCCGCCCTTCTCACTGTGTGCGCCGATTGCCGCGATCCCGGCCCGGCCGACGCGTGACCCTCGACACAGATCGTCCGTTGTCTTCTTATGAGCCGGGAACAGCCCGGCGCACGCACCGAGTTCAAGGAGCCACAGTGCCGCGCATGCTCGACGTCAGCGACGAGGTACGCGCCGAGATCGGCGACCAGGAAGCCGACCGGCTGCTCACCGGCGACAACGCCCCGGGCAGCTACGACTGCACGTCCTGCCGCACCGCCGGCGACACCGACCAGGAGCGCACCAGCACCGTGCTCTTCGTGGGCGAGGAGACGGCCGTACTCGCCTTCGCCCACGCGGACTGCATCCCCTCCCAGGTCGTCCCGGTCTCGGAGGAGCAGCTCCAGGGGGCCGTCAGGTCCATCAACGGCGAAGGCGGCGGCACGCCGGTGCCCACCGTCCCCGCGCCCGCCGCGCAGATCGAGACGCTGCCCCGCCAGGCCGTGCTCGGCGTGACCAGCGGCCTCGTCCTGATCAGCGGCGACCTCTACCCGGCACTCGTGGTCGAGCCGACCGAGCCGATCGTCCGCCCGGGCACCGACGGCCCCGAGGACGAGTTCCTCGCGCTCCTGGCCGAGCAGGGGTTCGTGCCGGTCGGCCACCTCAAGGAGGCGCCCGCCGACAACCCCGGCTGGTCCGTGCTCGTGGCCATGGGCAAGCTGCACGCCGTCCTCCAGCCCGGCCCCGGCCCCACGCCGACCGCCTGGTGGCAGGCGCACCAGCCGCTCCAGGTCACCGACGACTGGCGGTCCACCGTCAACCGGACCAAGAAGGTGCTCGTCTTCGCCGCGCCGGTCGGCACCATCGGCGCGCAGCCGCGCGAGGACCTGCTCGCGGAGGCGCTGGAGCGGGCCGCGGCGGCCGGGCTGCTGGTCGGCGCCGCGATGCCGCTGGCGGGCACGTGATCACCGCACTGCACCGGAGCCAATCCCGACCAACGGGACATTCCCCGTCGCACCCGCATCCGAGCGGCAATCAGGTCGTTGGCACCTATGTGCACTCATACGACCCCTCGTCTCGGAACCCGTACCAGCATCAGATCCCCGGCATGCGCCCGTCGCACGACGGCTCGGCGGATCACCACGGCTCGGCAACGCCCATCTACGACGCGCTGTACTCCGAGTACCGGCGGTCCTTCCGGGCGCTGCCCGGCGACCGTACGGACGAGGCGGATCTCGCCTTCACGGCCTTCGGCCGCCAGCCGGGAAGCACCGCGTACCCCGGTCACTCCGGACGCTCCGGGTTCTGGGAGCCGTTCGGGCGGGTGCCGATGAACGGGCAGCCCGCGCTGCCGCCCGCCCCACGGGACGGTCGGGGGCGCGGGCGCTGATCGCCCGCGCCCCCGGGCGCTCCGGTCCCCGCTCCCAGGGCTACTGCTTGCGGCCGCGCTTCTCGCGCACCCGCATGGAGATGTGGATCGGGGTGCCCTCGAAGCCGAACTCCTCGCGCAACCGGCGCTCGACGAACCGCCGGTAGCCGGCCTCCAGGAAGCCCGAGGAGAAGAGGACGAACCGCGGCGGCCGGACGCCCGCCTGCGTCCCGAAGAGGATGCGGGGCTGCTTGCCGCCGCGGATCGGGTGCGGGTGGGAGGCCACGATCTCGCCGAGGAAGGCGTTGAGCCGCCCGGTCGGCACCCGCGTCTCCCAGCCCGCGAGGGCCGTCTCGATCGCCGGGACGAGCTTCTCCATGTGGCGGCCGGTGAGCGCCGAGACGTTCACCCGCATCGCCCACGGGATCTGCACCAGGTCGCGCTCGATCTCCCGCTCCAGGTAGTAGCGGCGCTCCTCGTCGAGGGTGTCCCACTTGTTGTAGGCGATGACGATCGCGCGGCCCGCCTCGACGGCCATCGTGATGATCCGCTGGTCCTGCACGCTGATGGACTCGGAGGCGTCGATCAGGACGACCGCGACCTCCGCCTTCTCGACGGCGGCGGCGGTGCGCAGCGAGGCGTAGTAGTCGGCGCCCTCCTGGAGGTGGACGCGGCGGCGGATGCCGGCGGTGTCCACGAACTTCCAGGTCTTGCCGCCCAGCTCGATCATCTCGTCGACCGGGTCGCGGGTGGTGCCGGCCTGCTCGTTGACGACGACCCGCTCCTCGCGCGCGACCTTGTTCAGGAGCGAGGACTTGCCGACGTTCGGGCGGCCGATGAGCGCGATGCGGCGCGGCCCGCCGAGCGCGGTCCCGAAGGTCTGCGCGGGCGCGTCGGGCAGCGCTTCGAGCACGGCGTCGAGCATGTCGCCGGTGCCGCGGCCGTGCAGCGCCGAGACGGGGTGGGGCTCGCCCAGGCCGAGCGACCAGAGCATGGCGGCGTCGGCCTCGGAGGACGGGCCGTCGACCTTGTTGGCGCAGAGCACGACGGGCTTGCCGGCCCGGCGCAGCAGCTTGACGACGGCCTCGTCGGTGTCGGTGGCGCCGACCGTGGCGTCGACGACGAAGACCACCGCGTCGGCGGCGTCGATGGCGAACTCGGCCTGCGCGGCCACCGACGCGTCGATGCCCAGGACGTCCTGCTCCCAGCCGCCGGTGTCGACGACCTTGAAGCGGCGGCCCGCCCACTCGGCCTCGTAGGTGACGCGGTCGCGGGTGACGCCGGGCTTGTCCTCGACGACCGCCTCGCGGCGGCCGATGATGCGGTTCACCAGGGTCGACTTGCCGACATTGGGGCGGCCGACGACGGCGAGCACGGGCAGCGGGCCGTGCCCGGCCGCGGCCAGTTCGCTGTCGATGTCCTCCGGGTCGAAGCCTTCCTGCGCGGCGAGCTCCATGAACTCCGCGTACTCGGCGTCGCCAAGCTCACCGTGCTCGTCGCCGGAGGGGATCTGGTCGTTCATGAAGTCCGTTCCTCGTTCATCATCGATGGGCCGCGACCGCGGCCCACTACTCACGTCTCGTTCAGCGGCCCGTGAGCCGCCTGGCGTCGGCCAGGTGTGCTCCCAGCCGGGCCTGTACGCGCACGGTCGCCGCGTCCAGCGCCGTGCGGGTCCGCCTGCCGCTGCCGTCGCCCGCGTCGAACGGGTCGCCGAAGACCACGTCGACGCGGCCCCGCAGCGGCGGCAGGCCGGATATCAGGCGCCCCTGCCGCTCCGCGCTGCCGAGCACCGCCACCGGCAGGACCGGGGCCCCCGACCGCAGTGCGAAGTAGGCGAGCCCGGCGCGCAGCGACGCGAAGTCGCCCTCGCCCCGGCTGCCCTCCGGGAAGATCCCCAGCACCCCGCCGCCGGCGAGCACGTCGAGCGCGCCGGTGACCGCGGTGCGGTCGGCGCTGCCGCGGTCCACCTTGACCTGTCCGATGGCGCTCAGGAACGGGTCGAGCGGGCCGACGAACGCCTCCCGCTTGATCAGGAAGTGCACGGGCCGCGGGGCGGTGCCCATCACCATCGGGCCGTCGACGTTGTGGGAGTGGTTGACCGCCATGATCACGGGGCCCGCGGCGGGCACCCGCCAGGAGCCCAGGACGCGCGGCTTCCACAGCCCGTACATCAGGCCGATGCCGATGCGGCGGCCGACGGCCGCGCCGGAGGCGGAAGGTGTCACGCGGTCCGCTTCTCCTCGATGAGGGTGACCACGCACTCGATGACCTGATTGAGCGTCAGCTCGGTGGTGTCCACCTCGACGGCGTCGTCCGCCTTGGCCAGCGGGGACGTCTTGCGGCCCGAGTCGGCGGCGTCGCGCTTGACGAGCGCCGCCTGGGTCGCGGCCAGGTCCGAGCTCTCCTTGCCGGCCAGCTCGCCGCTGCGCCGGGCGGCGCGCGCCTCGGCGGAGGCGGTCAGGAAGATCTTGACGTCGGCGTCGGGCAGCACGGTGGTGCCGATGTCCCGGCCCTCCACCACGATGCCGCGCGGGCCCTCGGCGGCGATGCCCCGCTGAAGCTCGGTCAGCCGGGTCCGCACCTCCGGGACGGCGCTGACCGCGCTGACCGCGGCCGTGACCTCCTTGGTGCGGATGGGGCCGGCCGCGTCCTGGCCGTCGACGGCGATCGTCGGGGCGGCCGGGTCGGTGCCGGAGACCAGCGACGGCTTGCCGGCGGCGTCGGCCACGGCCGCGGCGTCGCGGACGTCGATGCCGTTGTTCAGCATCCACCAGGTGATCGCCCGGTACTGGGCGCCGGTGTCGAGGTAGCGCAGCCCCAGCTCGGCCGCCACGGCCTTCGACGTGCTGGACTTGCCCGTGCCGGAGGGGCCGTCGATGCCGACGATGACTGCGGCCGGAGCGGTCCGGGCGGCGGTTTCCACGGTGACAGACACCTTCCTTGTGCACGGGGCGGGGTTCGCGGGCCGGGGGCCTGATCGCGCGGGCTCGAAGAATCGGGCCCCGACCAAGGTTACTGGCTTGCGCGACCGGCCCGTACGGCAACCGCCGCCGCCGTCGCGCGGGACGTCCGCGGCGCCCCGCCGCCCACCGCGGCCGGACCCCCGTCGTCAGGGTCGCGGGGCTCCCGTCGTGCGCCAGCTTCTCCCGGCTCTTCTACCGCAACGCCCTCAACAACGGCCTGCTGGTCATCGAGTCGTCGGACCTGCC
>NZ_JBFAIV010000039.1:0-77331 GCF_040654875.1 Streptomyces sp. NPDC050610
CGCGGTCAACCTCTTCGACTACGGCTCCAAGCACCACACCGCCAACACCTTCGCCCTCGCCCTGCGCGGCACAGACGGCCACAACGGCCCCTCCTGCTCCGTCGACACCAAGGGCGACAACCCCCAGTTCAACTGGACCGAAGCCGACGTCCTGAACTGGAACACCAAGAAGCCCTACAACTTCTGACCTTCCTGAGCAGACCGGGGCGCCGCCGGGGACGGCGGCGACGCGAGTGCTACTCGCCGACCAGGGCCGGCGAGACGCGCACGGGCTTGGCCGACTCCGGGGGCACGTATCCGGTTCGATGCCGCTGAACTGCGCACAGCCGAAGTCGTTCACGACTCGCACTCGGCGACGCCGCCGTCTCAGTCACGTGGAGAGGCCAAGCGCGGAGAGATCAGGCACGGAGAGGTCAGGCGCGGAGAGGTCAGGCGCGGAGCAGGTCGGCCGAGACAGCCCAGAGGCGCTTGGCGGTGGCCGGGTCGAGCGCCCATTCCTTGACGCCGTGCGGGTGCCGCGCGAGGTCGGCGTCGTTCGGCACGGTGTAGGCCTCTTGTGCGTCGTCGAGGTAGTGGCCTCCGGAGTGAGCGAACTCGGGGGCGACGGCCGCGACGATGCTGGTGGCGGCTCCCTGTTCGACCGTTTTGTACGTGAAGACTCCGGCGGCCTCAGCCGCGTCGAGTGACTCCTTCTGCCGCAGTGTGAAGTTCCGCTGCAGTCCCGTCGCGACACCGCCGGGGTTCACCGCATTGGCAGTGATGCCGTCGGACGCCCAGAGACGGGTCGCCTCGACGGCGAAGAGGGAGTTCGCCGTCTTGGACTGGGCGTAGGCAATCTGCGGGTCGTAGCTGCGACGCTCGAAGTGGAGGTCGTCGAAGTCGATGCCGGAACGCATGTGCGCCGTCGAACTGACCGATACGATCCGCGCTCCGTCGCGGTCGGCCGCTCCCCGGGCCAGGGCGTCATGCAGTCCGGTGGCCAGGGCGAAGTGGCCGACGTGGTTCGTCGCGAATTGCAACTCCCACCCCTCAAGTGTTCGTTCGAGGTCACCGGTGACTACACCCGCGTTGTTGATCAGCAGGTGAAGCGGGCCGTCCCACGCGTTGACGAATCGCGTAACGGTGGCCCTGTCGGCGAGGTCGAGGTGGACAACTCGGGGCCGGATCCCTTGGGTCGACTTCTCGATCGTCTCGGCGACGGCGCCACCCGCAGTCGTGTTCCGGACGGCGAGCGTCACCTCCGCCCCGGCGGCCGTCAACGCACGAGCCGTCTCGATCCCGATTCCGGAGGAACCTCCCGTCACGATCGCGCGGACGCCGGTGAGGTCGACGCCCCGCAGTACCTCGTCCGCGGTGCTGGAGGCGGTGAAGGACGTGGAGATGGGTTCGCGAGCAGCCATGGCGGCGACTATACGCACTAGACGCTATTTGTATAGTGCGGCTCTCGCTCGTATGCTCGTTTCATGAGCAGTCCCGATGCTGGCCACCCGCCGTCGCCCGTCGCCGATACCGACCGGCGGTCCATGGTTCTGGACTCCGCCATGGTCACGTTCGCGCGATTCGGTTACCGGAAGACCTCGATGGATGAGGTGGCGCGGGCCGCGCACATCTCCCGGCCCGGGCTCTACTTCCTCTTCTCCTCGAAGGAGACTCTGTTCCGTGCCGCGGTCACCCAGGCTTTGGAGCGTGACATCACCGCGGTCGAACACGTCCTGGCCGACATCGGCCGACCCCTCCCGGAGCGCCTCGTCGAATCGTTCGACCATTGGGCGGGCCGCTATATCGGTCCGCTGGCGCGCGATGTTGCCGTGGTCATCGAGGACAATCCCGACCTCCTCGGAGAGATCGTCCAGACCACGCCGCGACGCTTCGAGGAACTGATCACAGACGCGATCGCTGTCGAGTCAGGACGAGAGACAGCCTCCCCTCTCGCGCAGACGATGATCAGCGCATCGATCGGCCTCAAACATCAGACCGCGTCACGGGAGCTCTACCTCGAACGGCTGGAGGTCGCCATTGATCTCCTGGTGCAGCGCTGAAGTCGCTTACCGAGGCCGCGCGAGTCGCGCCGCCTCGTAGAGCCGCGCTCACGGGCAGCGGGGACCGGCCGGCCGACGCGGACAAGGGCTGAACCGATGCCGCCCTGATCAGCTCCGGTGAATTCACCGGGAAGAAGACCGCCGGCCTGGTCGGCCGCTGGAAGGACGGCGACACCACCATTCTTCCTCGGCGTCGACACCATTGGCTTCTGCCGATGGCGGACGTCAACGCCGATGCCGGACGCCGCCGGAATCTAATTTCCTCGACAGGGCGCGGACAGGGCTGACAGGCTGCGCGTATGACCTACGGAATCGAGTTCCCCTTCGCCCGGTGAGCGCCCAGGAGGAGCGCGACGCGCTCACCCTTCCGCCTGCCTTGTACGACCAAGCGCATCGCCTGCTTAATCAGTGCCCCGACGGGATTCCGCCTCGGCGCGGCTTCTCCCTCCCGCAGCGGTCCGAATCGAGCGGGGTTCCGCTGTCCCGCGAGGAGGCGCGGAGCGCTATCCGGGAAGCGCTGAATCCTCTGCCGAAAGACTCAGCGACCCTGCACCGCCGTTTCGCCCAACTCAGCCTGAGCCGCAGCCAATTGCCCCTTATTCGGGCTGCCGTCGTCGACCTGCCGCTGCCAGACGATCAGCGGGAAGCGGCCCGGGCCCTGGGCCGGCATCTCACTCGGACCGGGACCGCGCAGCCCGCCGTCACTGCCGGCCTTGCCCTGCTCATCCGTCTCGGCGAGCCCGAGGACGTTCCGTATCTCTCGGTTCTCGGCTTGTTCCGGGAGTTCACCCTCCAGGCTGTCGATGCCCTCGACATGATGGATCGCCGGCGCGCAGCCGTCGTCTGGCTCGCCGTTTACGCGCGCCGCGATGAACTGCGGCCACTCGTCCGCGCTCTGTGGGCCGGGGACCAGCAGGCCATCCGCTCGGAACTGCTCGCCTTCCCCACCGGACCACGCTTCCTCGGCGCCGCCACCGCCCGCCGGATCGCAGAGGCCGCCCGGCTGCCCGACCTGCTCGACCAGCACCCCTGCGACACTGCTCTGCTCACCCGGGCGGCCAGGCTCCTGGTCCGGACGGGCGGCGCGCGCGACGACCTGACCGACCTGCTCGCCTACCGTGACGCGCCCACCTTGTACGAGAGCGTCATCTCACGGGCCGGCATCCTGCCGCCCACCGTCGACAACCACGCCACCCTGCTCTCGCTCGCCTTGAACCTGAGCAGCGGCTCCGGTGTGCTGCTGGACTGGCCCGCCGGACGGCGTGTGACGCTGCTGGAATCCCTCGCGCGGCTGTTGAACGAGCCTCCATGGACCTCGCTGCCGGACACCGAGGCGGGCGAAGCCGATCAGCGGCTGCGGGCCGGGTGGATACGGCGCACGGGCCGGCGCCCCTTCGAGCTCCTTGCGACGCCCGGCGGCCTGAGTGTCGAGGTGGTGGCGGGCGACCCCGTGGACCGGGAGCCCGTCGAGACCCGCATCCTCCTCGACGGACGCCCCGTGGTCCCGGCGATCTTCGCCCGCGGCCCGGCCAACAGCCCCGAATTCCTGCTGGACGACGGCCGGCTCCGGGCCGGCCCGGAGCCCAGCGAGGTACAGCTCGCGGAGGCCTACTGCACCGAGGGATGCTGCGGGGCGCTCTACGTCACCATCCGACGCGACGGAGACCAGGTGGTGTGGGAGAACTGGCGGCGGCCGTCCTCTGCGCCCCAGGCCCGAGAACTGGCTGACTACCGGTTCGACGCCGTCGCCTACGACACGGAGATCGCCCGTGCCGAGGCCGACCGCTCCTGGTCCTGGCCGGCCCGCACCACGGCCCGACTGATCAAAGCCGGGCTGGTCGAGCGGCCAGATCTACTGAGCCGGTGGGACGCGAAACGGGGCTGGATCAGCAGCGGCTTCGACGACCCGGACACCACCGTGGTGACCTTCGGATACGCGCCGGGACTCGGCTCAGGGCAACCGGACGGCCTTCCACTCCAGTTCTGTTGGGTCGTACCGGACGACGGCACCCCACCTGAGACACAGGCAGCCGCCGCCCTGCGCCGGCTCGCCGAGGAAGACCCGAAAACCTACGGTCAGGTGTGCGGCGGCACCCGCGAGCGCGCCGAGGAACTCGGCTTCTCCTGGCCCGACAGTGCCTGAACTCCTGTGCGGCGGGCACCACGTGGCGTCGCATCCGGCGGGACAGGTACCGCTTGTACACCGACACCGACACCGACACCGACACCGCTCCAGAGCGAACGCCGCGAAGAAGCGACCCCGTCCCCATGGGGGCGGAGAAACCGCAGCCCGCCGCGCCGTACTCGAACAGCTCGCCCAGGTCGTCGGTCTCGATCGGCATGGAGGCCACCCTGCGCGAGCTCTTCCTGCCAACTCCTGCCACCGGCGCCGCCGTAAAGATGCCTGTCGACTCTCGCCACGAGCCTCGCGCCGGCTGCCGTCCCGCCCCCGGCAGCCGGGAGTTCAGGAACGCACCTGTTCCGCGGCGTCGGGGTCTTCTGGAGGTCGTGCCCCGTCTCGTCGGTGACCGCTTCTTGGAGCCGGGGTGGTAGCAGTCCGGGCGTAGTGGTCGGCGATCTCGTCGCTGGTCGTCAGCCACACTCCGGGGTGGTCGGCGATGTATTCCAGTGCCTGATCGAGGTACCGGTGGCGGAAGGGCTGGCCGGTGACGAACGGGTGGAGGGCCAGTGCCATCACCCGGCCGCTTTCGGCCGAGTCGGCGTGGAGCTGGTCGAGTTGGTCCTTGACGATCTGGACGAAGTCCGGGCCGGTGAATCCCTTGCTGACGAAGAGGCCGATGTCGTTGAGCTCCACGGAGTAGGGCACGCTGAACATGCCGGGGACGTTCAGCCGGTACGGCTGGTCGTCGCTGGTCCAGTCCAGTACGTAGGTCAGGCCGAGTTCGGCGAGCAGCGCCGGGGTGTGGAAGGTCTCGGTGAGGGCCGGACCCATCCAGCCGCGGGGGCGCTGGCCGGTGGCCCGCTCGATGGTGCCGATCACCTCGGCCAGGTAGGCGCGTTCCTCTTCGAGAGGCATGTCGGCTTGGAAGGTGGAGTTGTTCTTGCCGTGGGCGAGCCACGCCCACTTCCGGGCCCGCCCCGCCTCGATGATCTGGGGGTAGCGCTCGGCGGCGTCGGAGTTGAGCAGTGCGCTCGCGGGAATCCGGTGCCGGTCGAGGCTGTCGATCAGTCGCCAGATGCCTACCCGGGGGCCGTAGTCGCGCCAGCCGTAGTTCAGCGGGTCGGGAGCCAGCCCTGCGGTGTCCGGGAAGGTGCTCGTCGCGGGGCGGTCGATCCGGTAGTGCTCGATGTTCAGCCCTACGTAGAAGGCGACCCGGGCGCCGCCGGGCCAGTGGATCGGCTCACGTTCGATGATCGGGCTGTAGTCGTAGAGCTGGTTGTCCAACAGAGCTCACCTCACGGCTGCTGCGGGCGGTGGTTTCGCTGAGCGGATAGACTCCAACCATCACATGGATGTGAAGGTCAAGAGAGAGTCGACGGCGGGGATCACGTGCGTATTGGAGAGCTGCCGGAGCGCGCCAACACGTCGCGCCGGCTGCTGCGCTACTACGAGGAACAGGGCCTGATCGTCGAGGGCCGGTCCGCGAACGGCTACCGGGAATACGACGAGCGCTTCGTGGACCGGATTGCGCAGATCGTAGGAGTCCCCAGGCGAGTCGGCCCTGCCCTAGGAGCCCCGACACCGGAGGGCGCACCTGGCGACACTCGCTGCGAACGAGGGCGCCCGCGATCTTGACGACCTGACCGCCTGCGAAGCCCCGGGGGGGGGAGGACTCGCGGGCCGAGTCCCAGGAGTCAGAGGCTGAGTGCGCGGAGATCGACGGTCGCGGCCATGGCGCGGGCCCCAGCGTCGTTGAGGTGCATGCCGTCTCCGCTGTCGAATTCTGGGCGGAGGTGGTCTGGCCGGTCGGGGTCCTCCACGGCGCGTGCGACGTCGAGGACGGCATCGAAGGCGCCGCTGGTACGGATCCACTCGTTGACCCGGCGTCGTGCGGCGAGGCCCTCGGGGGTGTTGTGTCCGGGGTAGACGGCGCCGGCGAAGGGGCCGATGGTCGCCGCGTGGATCGCCAGGTCGGCGTCGTGCGCGCGACGGGCGAGTTCGGCGAAACCGGCCATCAGTGTGTCAGTGGTGGCAGGAGGCAGGCCGAGCATGCCGGGCAGGCCCACATCGTTGATGCCGAAGTTCACCAGTACACGGGTGGCGCCCGGCACGGACAGCACATCCCGCTCGAAGCGCGCGAGAGCGTGTTCGCCGATCTCGTCGGTGAGCAGCCGGTTGCCGGCGATGCCCTGGTTGACGGTCCAGCCGTGCTCCAGGCGTCGGTTGAGCGCGTCGACCGAGCGCTGGTTGGCGCCGTGGGTGGTGCCGACTCCCGCGAACCAGGAGTCCCCGAACGCGACGGCGACCGCCGCGTTCTCGGCCGTGAGGACGCCGACCCCGGTCACGTAGAACCGCCCGTGAACCTGCTCGGTTCCGGAGAGGCTCGCGGAGCCGGCCTGGTTGCCGCCGGCGACATAGGCGGTCTCGGCGGGCATGTGCGAGTAGGTGGCGAGACCGGTGTCCTGTGGTAGATGGAGGCTGAGAACGAGTTCGGCGCCGGCCCGGGCGGACAGGTCGGCGGGGTCGCTGACGACCTCCTCACCCGCCAGGACCGTCACGTGCCCGGCTCCCGCGAAACGCAAGACGGTGTCGGTCTCGGCCACAGTTTCGTCAGCGCTCTGCCGCCCGGCTGCCCGGGCCTCGGCGACGGCCAGGGGAGTGCGGCCGTAGCGGTTGGACAGGTGTATCCGTATCTGCTCGCCGCCGCCGGCCATGTGCAGTGCCTGGCGCGCGGTGGGCCTGGCCGTTGAGTGAACCGTACGGCGGGGGCGAGCCCGAGGGCCGGCCTACCGCAGCCAGCCCGTCGTAGCTTGCGCCGGCAGGTGACTGCTGTCGGTGGCCTATCGAGCCAGGAAGCCCTCGACCTCGTGTTTCAGGGCAGGCGGCAGATCGGTCAACCCCGAGGCGATCAGGCGGAGCTCCCGCCCGAGATCGGGAAACGCACGCCAGACTTCGGACCCGCGGGTGAGCACGGCAGCCAGCAGATCGCCCTCGTACAGGTCGCCTTCCGCCATGGGGTCGGCCCGCAGAGCCTCCACTGCCAGCGGCAAGAGATAGGCGAGTCCCACGTCCTGCCTGATCAGCATTCGCATGTCTTCGACGGCCAGGTCGCCGACCGGCTTGCGCCGAAGCTCGCGTACGGTCGCCAGAAGCCGGGTTTCTCCGCCCGGCGGGGTCGGCCGACGGTCATGCTCAAGCTCCTCAAGGGAGCGGTCATGATTGATGAGTCGAGTCACCGACCGATCGTCCCATGCAGTCCTCAAACGGCAGTCCCGAAGCCACACCGCATCTCCGAAGCCCCACAGCCCCTCCGCGAGGCCTACGGTCGCAGGCGCTTCGCGTGCCGGAGGAGGAGCAGCGCTCGCTCTCCTTGCTCGTGGCCACGGCCGTGTCCGGGTACGAGCGGGTGGCGACCCGTTCTCCCCGGCGGTACGCCTCGACGGCGGGGTGAGCTTGACGCTCATAGTCCGGTTGCCGGCGGTGTCGCGAGTGAAGATCGAACTCTGCTCAGCCATCGATGGCAGACCTCGCTCGTCACCGGTTCGAAGAGTTCGGGCGTGGAGATCTCGAAGAGGAACTGGGTCAGCAGGTCTTCGTGGCCGTCTTCGATGCCCAAGCCGTCGACGAAATGCACCGTCTGGGCCCAGGCCGTGAGCTCGTCGAGTCCCACCTGCCCGTCGGCGGCCTTCTCCAGTACGGCCGCGATCGCGGTGCGGTCCACGAGGGCGGTGGCCGACGCATCCACGTGGCGGGCGGCTTCCACGAGGTCGGCGAGTTCGCCACGCCAGTGGACGAGGTCGTCAAGCACATGGTCTCTGTTCGAATCCATGCCGCCCATATTCCTGGACGGCGTGGATACACCCGCGAGTGGCTTCTGCGGTTGCGCCAGATGCGTTCGAGCAGATCAAGCACCCGCCCCGCAATGACCGCACGGGCCTTGTGCGAGTGGAGCGGGGACGCGGCGAAGCGGTTGGCGGGCTGGGCGACGGCGGCGCCGGTCACCATCGAGGAGAAGGCCGGCACCATCCTGGACCTGGCGCAGGACGACACGGTGGCCGCGCAGGCGGCGTGCGACCTGCTGCACCACCCCGAGATCGCGTTCCGGGCGCTGCGCGACAGCCGGGTGAGGGAGCTGGTGAAGCAGGCCCAGTTCGACCTGGCCAAGGTGGAAGGGGAGGGCTTCGAGGACGACTTCGACACCTACCCCGAGGAAGACGAGGAGGATGTTGAGGACCCGGTGCGCATCGTGCTGAGTTTCCACCGCTCTATGGACTTCACCGACTTGGTCGGTGTCTGCCAGGGGTTCGTGGCCGGGTCCAGCCGGCCGGTGCCGCGGTTGCGCGGCCAGGAGCTCACCGAGGCCCAGTTGTCCCTGATCCTGCGGCACCTGGAGAAGATTCGGGCGACGGCCGACTGGATCGAAACAGCCGTCTCGACCGGCAAGGTCGACCTGGACGAGACCCTCGCGCAGTTGGTGCGGGGCCAGTAGTCATGAAGCGGGCGGGGCTGCCCGCCCATGTGCACGGCGAGGCAGTACGCAAAGCCTTCCAGGAGGCGCGGCCCGCCGGGCTGACCCTCCACCAGCTCGTACTGGCGACGAAGCGTTCCCCCTCCCAGGTCTGGACGGGCATCCGGTTACTGCGCAGGGTCGCGGTCAAGGAAGGGCTGCCGCCGGTGACCCACAACCGGCGGCCCGGCTTCCAGCTTTCCGAGGAGCCAGGGGTGCGGATCGCGTACGAACGGGCGATCTTCCGGGCGGAGCTGCACCGGATCGCGAACTTCACCGCCGGGTTCGTCGCCCCGCATGCCCGCCGCACACCCGACGACGAGTGGGCCCGCCTGGTCCCGGAACAGCTCGGAGGCGTGAAGGCCACTCTGGAAGTCCTCACCCGGATAGAATGCTGAACAGCCATGGCCCGGGCCGGGGAGCCTTTGGCGGTGCGCGGGCGGCACTACCCCAGCGACACCACTGACGCGGAGTGGGCGGTCCTGGAGCCGTTGTTGCCGGTGGCCGCATGCCAGCTTCCTGCGGACGGTCGCCCGGAGAAGCATCCGCGGCGCGATACGGCCGATGCGATGCGATGCGATCCGGTACGTCAACGACAACGGCATCACATGGCGCAGCGTGCCCATCGACTTCGGTGTTCCGTGGCGCACCGTCTTCGGGTTCTTCCAGCGGGGGAGGGCGCGCGGAGACCTGGCCCGCATGCATGCGTGCCCGTACGAGCTGGTATGGCTTCACGGCGGGATCAACCCGCGGACCGTGGCGGTGATCTTGGACTCGCAGTCGGTCAAGGGGGCCGAGACGGTCGGCAGCGCGTCGCGCGGTTTCGATGCCGGAATGGTGATCAACGGGCGGAAACGGCATATGGGCGTCGACATGCGGGGAATGCCTGTGGCCGTCATGGTCACTCCGGTCTCCCAGCACGACAGTCTCGCCGCCCGGGACCTGCTGTTCCGCCTGAAGATCACCCATCCTGAAATCACCGTGGCCTGGGCGGACTCCGCCTATGGCGGCACTCTCATCACCTGGGCCGACACCGTCCTCGGCCTCACTCTGAAGACGGTCCCCCGCAGGAAGGGACAGAAGGGCTTCGCTGTCCTTGGCAAGCGGTGCCGGGTAGAACGGGCGATCTCCTGGATCATGCGGGCTCGCAGAAATGTACGCGATTATGAGCGTCTGATCTCCCACAGCGAAGCACATCTGGCCTGGACCACCATCACCCTGATGGTCCGCCGTCTCACCCGGCCGCCCCGACACCCTCGCATCGAACCTCACCCGGTCGAGCGGGAAGTTGTCGTCAAATTCAAGCCGTTCCGCATCTGCCGCAGGCAGCAGCCACTCCCCATCCGCCTCGCTCCGATCGCTCCCGCATAGCAGGATCACGCTGTGAACATGACGCGAGCGGAGAGGTGAACCAAAAGCCGTGCCCCGAAGCCGTGCCCCGAAGCCGTGCAGAAATTCGATGGAATTCCCGTTGGGGGAGAGGCACAATCCCCGGGGAACTGAGCCGAGGGAGAGTTTGTTTGCACGTGTTTGCCTGTGCCGGGTGCGGCACGGAGCTGACGGCGCCGGTGTCCCAGGTCGCCCTCCCCGTCCACACCCACCACGGTGGGTGGGAAGAACTCCATCCTCCGCTGATGGAATCCGCGACCTATGCCGTGGACCCCCAGCCCACCGGACCACCATGGCGGCTGTGGGACGAAGTCGGAGAGGACGCGGCTGCCCGACAGGGCGTGTACGCCCCGACGTATTCCGTCTCCTTCGGTGCACGGAACAGAATCGTGATCGCCCCGGGTGACTCCAGGAACATGGCTCTGATTCCCGAAAAGTGCGAGGGCTACTGCCGGGGCGTGGATGGCCGGGCCGGACCCAACCTGGCCTGCGAGGGGTGCGGGCAGGCCGTAGCGACGCGCGTGGACGACTGCGGATCGTGGCAAACGGTGTGGCTGGAACCCGAGGCAGTCGTACGACTCCGCACCGGACCGCCCACCCTTTCGCCCCCCGACTGGGACGATCTGCAGCACGCCGACAACCGCGTCCCACCCGTCGAACCTGACGGAAGGTGGAGCCGCCGCTGGGAAGCTGCGATCGGCGTCGCACTGGCCCACCTCGTGGCAGCCACCGAGGGCCGCCCGGTGCTCCTCCCCGTCGGCCCCGTCGCCGAGCTGCTCGGCTACGCCGTCGAGCAGTATCTTCCCGCCGGACCACAGGCCAGGTCCGTGGGACTGGCCGGCCCCGCGATCCACCTGCGCCACCCCCGTCCCGACATCCTCCTCGTCCCCCGGCACCCGCTCACGGGCACACCCTGGCGGTCAGACGAGGGGACCGTGGTGCCGCTGGACAGCGGAGTCTGGGCATACCTTGCCCACCCAGGCGAGACCTCACCGCTGCCCGCGACCGGGGTACTCCCCGAGGGCGTCCTGCGCGACGACTACCCCCTGCCTCCGCGTCCCTGGTACCCGCTGACGCCCCATCACCACGCCTTCCAGGACACCCTGGCCAGCCTGGCCGCCGCACGCTCGCCCCAACTACTGAGGTACCGCAACGTGTGCCGCTAGTACTCCACCCCAGAGCGTCTCTGGGAGAGCGTGCGTGTCCGAATGAATGCGCCGGGTGAATGCGTCTGCACTACGCGGTACTCCGCGGTTCTCCCGAGAAATACGGGCAGTGTCCTCTGGAACTCGCAGCACCGGACCAGGGAGACCGTTCATGCTGATGATCCGAACGCCGCTACGCCACGTCGCTGTCGCGTTGGCCGTCGCGCTCGCTACCGCAGCCGTGTGGCTGACAGCGGCTCCAGTCGCGCAAGCCGATGCCTACGCCTGTGAACGCTATCTGGACTCGCGCGGGTACAACGTCGGCCCAAAGCTGCTGGCCGCGTGCCTCTACGGATTCGAGAAGAAGAACGGGACGAATCGTGGACTCGTATGCATCGGAATGCTCACAAGGGCCGGAGTGGCCAAAACACATGCCGATCATGCGTGCAGGGTCGCCGTTTAGCTGATCGACCGCGCGATCCGGTGTGACTGGGCACAGGCCACCGACCGGCGTCGTACAGGGCGCTGTTCGGGGACGAGGCGGTCCTGACCGAACGGCAGAGCGGGGCAAGGACCTCAGCTGCCGGCGCTGAAGCAGCAGGAACTGAACCGCGAAACCAGAGACGGCGGCTCCGGGGTGCCGGATGCCATTGCCGGCTTTTCCTGGGAGACCCGTTTCGCTCGGCCAGGTCGGCTGCGGACGTGTTCGTACGGGAGACGCGTTCGGCCTGGTCCGTGCGGGGGATCAGCGGTACGCGCTGTACGCGGCGAAGGAGAAGGGCCCCGTTCGGCCAGCTCTTCACCGGCTGGCTCACGCCGTACGGCGGAGCCGGCCGGTTCTGGTAGTCCGCGTCTTCGGTTGGTTCTCGCGTTGCTGGGGGCGGCCCGGTCGTACGGACCGCCTCACCAGTATCCGCCTCGCTGTCGCTACGTTCGTCGGTGTGCCGGCCGCGACTCTGGTGGTGTGGGGCGGTGTCGACCTGTTCGGACACCCGGCTCAGGATGTCGTGACCGTGCTGCCGGGCCCAGCCGTCTGTCTTCTCCGATGGTTGCCGATGATGTGACGCTGGAGTTGCTGGGGCTGTGGCTTTGCGGGCGCTCATCAGCTGCCGGCCAGTAGTTGCAGCTGGGTCTGTTCAGAAGGCCTACCGGGTGGGACCAGTGCTGTGACGGCACGTTTGCGTGTGCGGAGGGAGGGGATGGCCTCGTGGGAATCTTCCGCTAGAGCGAGCCGCTCGCACCGCGATAGCCGCTCAGGGGACCGCCGCGGTCATCCTGGAGGGAATCGCGACGCCTCAATATGCGGGCTCACCAGTCGGCGAGGCCGTATCCGTAGGGGACCGCCGATGCTTGATAGGGCGTGCTGCTGTGGATTGGATGGCGTCATGGATTCCGGTGGGTTCGCGTTGGTGACGGACCGCAGTTCCCGTTTGAGGAGCGGGGCTGTACTGGCCGAGGCCGTGCGGCGGCTGACGGGTCGAGATCCGGTCTGGCTGGATGCGCGGGACTTCGCTCCGGGCGGCCGGGGCCGGGCGGGTGTCGACGGCGGCGTACTGCGTTTGGAGGTGCCGGGCCGTGCGCCGGCGGTGGCGCCTGCAGGGGTGATCGTCTACGCGATCCCGCCGGCTGCGCGCCATGCCCTGGAGGGGTTCCAGCGGTTGCTGCGGGAGTCCGGCACGGTGTGCCTGGGCGCCGACACCCGGGCTTGGCGGGTGGCCAGCGACAAGGCGCTGGCCGTCGAGGTGTTCGCGCGGCACGGTGTACCGCAGATACCCACGCTCTGCCTGGACCGCCCATGTCTGGAGGAGGCGGTCGCGGCTTTCGTACGGCTCGGGGGTGATGTCTGGGCGCGGCCGGCAGTCGGATTCCGCGGCCGGGACGTCTTCCACCTCACCGCCGTTGAGCAGGTGCGGGCGGCCGTCGCCCGTTATGCGGAATCCGGGGCGCGGTGGCTGATGGCGGCGGACGCGGGCAACTTCGCAGCCAACGGCTTGCGGCATCAGTACCGGGCGGTGGTCCTGGAGGGCGAGGTGATCTGGGGAGCCGAGTACGTCCAGAGTCTCCCGGACGTCCCGTGCAACGTCGCTCGGGGCGGGGTTTCCAGCGTCCTGGGGCCGGACCGGCTGCCCGCTCATCTGCGGCCTCTGGCCGTGGCCGCGGCGGCGTCGATGGGGCTGCCGTTCGCCGGAGTGGACCTGGCCGCTGAGAACGGCGGGGTGGTCTTCGAAGTCAATCTCCATCCGGGACTCATGTCGGACGGCGCCCTCAAAGGTATCGCCATCCCCTACGTCCGGGCCCACCTCGACCGTCTCCACACCCGTGGACCGTACTGAGATTCCTCTGCTCCCGGGCCTCGGCCACACCAGATGAGCTCCGGCATCGCCGGCAGCGGCACGTCGGCCGGCCCGGGATTCGGGCGGCGGTGCCGGGGGCTGGGGCCCGGCTCATGAGGCAGATCCGGTGGCGGAGCTCGGTCTCGGTCCAGTCCAGGCCGGCTCGTACGCCGAGCCGGACCTGGCCCTGGTACGGGCCGGCCGAGAGACTGACAGCAGCCCAGGAGAACACGCCCTGGAGGATCTTCCGTCTCCGTCCGGGGCCGACCACGCAGAGCGCGAAGGGCAGGGTGATGCCGACCCGGGTGACGGTCGTGCGGAGCGCGCGCTGCCGATGCACTCGCGGTCACCCGCGACCGACACTGTGCTGTATCTCCCGCCGAGGGATCGGTGCCCGCGCCTGCGGTCACCGGGGCACGTACACACCCTGCCCGTGCTCGAACGCCAAGCGGCGCGCCGGCGGGACGGTGCCGACGACCTTGCCCTTGCCCCCCGGCACGACTCGTTGTCGTGGACCCGCACGGTCACGATGGTCTTGTTGCCCACCATGAGCGGCCAGTAGCCATCCGGATGGCAACCCCGTGCCGAGGTGTTGGTCTTGGACCCGCCGACCGCAACGTCATCCCCTGCGCTGCCACCGCGGCCCCCGGCGACGACACCGCCGTCTTCCCAGAAGGGTGGGACGCGGCGAGCAGGGGGGAGTACCGCCGTAGCGCTGGCCAGGTGTCCACCGACGGCTCCCGCCTGTCGGTGGTGCTGTGAGGCTGGAGCGATGGACAGGGGGTGAGGAGTTGGCGCGGCCGGGCCAGAGCGCCGATCACAACCAGCCCGGCCCGCGGGCCGGGCCGGCGCTGCGCCGAACTGGCCGTCGGCCCGTTGACGTCTCGCTGCGCCCGACCGTTGGCCACGGGCCTCCGCCGCCTTGAGAGGAGCCGGGCCGGGCAGAAGGCTTTCCGGCTCATCGCGTAGGCGTGTCGAGCACGTGGTCCCGGTCGGAGCACCCGACGGTGTAGACCCGCACGCTACGCCCGCGTCGTTTCTACGGGTCTGAAGATCCTCCAGTGACTTCCGGGCATCAAGCAGACACGAAAGAGTAAAGAGTGATGAATCGTATGCAGACCGTCTTGGGCGCCAACGGGCAGATCGCCGAAGAACTCACCCGCGAGTTGTACCGCGGCTTCACGCACGACATCCGGCTGGTCAGCCGCAACCCCGCGGAGGTCCACGACACTGATCGGCTCGTCAAGGCCGACCTGACGGACCCCGAGGCCACGGCCCGGGCCGTCGAGGGCAGCGAAATCGCCTACCTCACCGTGGGCCTGCCCATGAATGCGCAGCTGTGGGAGCGGCAGTTCCCCCTCATGATGCGCAACGTCATCGACGCCTGTGCGACGTACGGCACCAAGCTCGTCTTCTTCGACAACACGTACATGTACCCAGGTACGACCATCCCGCAGACCGAGTCGACCAGCTTCGAGCCGAACGGTCGCAAGGGGCGGGTGCGTGCGCAGATCGCGACGATGCTGCTGGACGCGGTGAGCGCAGGATCGATCGAGGCCGTCATCTGCCGGGCGCCGGAGTTCTACGGTCCGAGAAAGACCAAGAGCCTGACCAACTCGCTCGTCTTCGACCGGATCAGAGCGGGCAAGCGGCCACTCGTCCCCGTCAGCGCGAAGACCGTCCGGTCCCTCATCTGGACGCCGGACGCCAGCCGGGCTATGGCCCTGATCGGCAACGTCCCGGACGCCTACGGCCAGACCTGGCACCTGCCCGTCGACCCGCACCGCCTCACCTACGCCGAGATGATCCAAGTGGCCGAACAGGTCACCGGTCGCCGGATCCCGTACACCGTGCTGCCATTGGCCGCTTTCCGTATCGGCGATCGCTTCGTCGGGCAGATGGGAGAGGTCCAGGAGCTGCTGCCGCGCTACCGCGGTGACAACGTCTTCGACGCCTCGAAGTTCACGACGCGTTTTCCCGGCTTCACCGCCACCTCCTACCGTGAGGGCATCACCGAGCTCCTCGGCTGAACCCCTCCCGCCCCATCGACACCGGACAACAGTGCCGCGCTTCCTGCAGGGCCGCCCACTGGAGCCGATCCAGTCCTCGTCCCCCGGCATCGCAGCCGACGGCAAGACCCTCCTTCGAGACGAAGGGCCGTCCTGTCCATCCACGCATCTACGAGGCGCCACCGTCCGAGGATTGAAAGGTCCTTCAGGACCAGCGGAGCGGCGATGAGGGGCGAGCGTTCCGGCGTCGACGAGAAATGAATCGACATCGGCCCCGGTCAGTGAGGGCACCGGTCGCACCCATCGCCCAGCGGACCGGGCGCAGCACCGGAGGTATCGGGGCGTCCCGCCGTACGGTGCGCCGGCCGACGTCGTGTACGCGGCGGCGTCTACGATCGCTCGGCTCCTGCGCCGGGAGGGGAGCCTCGGCTGCCGCGGCGTAGAGGACTGCGCGAACCTGCTGGTGCTCTCCCCCGGCCCCTTGACTGGCATCGGTGTGCTGGCTGGACCGGAGAAAGGCCTGTGCCAGTTCGTCCGGGCCGGGTCCGGAGGCGTACTTGTCCAGCCTCGACCGGGCCGGGCAGCACCGTGGGTCTTTCCCCGTGATCCGTGTTACCCTTCGCGCCCCCGTGACCGCTGTGACCGCTTTGACAGGTTGTGGCGTGTCGGCGGGTCAGGGCTGGTCGTCCATCAGGTCCAGCGTGTTCCACGCGTGCTCCACGCGTCCCACCGACCGCAGCCGGTCGGCGGAGGAGCCCAGTTCCGCCACGATGGCCTGGACCGCCGAGACCATGGCGGTCAGCGACGGGGTGGAGTGCAGCCCCTCGATCGGAGTCACGAGCAGGTGGTCGGCGTCTTCCGCGAGGGGAGAGGAGTGCAGGTCGGTCAGTACGCACACCGTCGCCCCTTGTTCGCGGGCGAGGCGGGTGAGCCCGCGCAGGGCCCGGGTGAGGCGCCACACGCTGATGGCGATGACGCAGTCTCCGGCCTGGAGGCGGCTCAGGCGCACGGCCTGCACGGTGGGCGCGCCGAGGGCGAGCTCGATGTCGTAGCCCATGACGGCCCCCAGGTGTCCCAGGACGTGGGCAGGGGCCGCGGCGGTGCCGGACCCGACCACCAGGGTGCGGCGCGCGGAGCGGACGGCCTCGGCGACGCCGCGAATCGCCTCGACGGATTCCGCTGTCATGAGTGTCTGCAGGTTGGCGGCGTCCCGTTGCAGCATGCGGACGGCGGCATCCTGGGCGCTGTTCGACGGGCCGCCGACCCCGGCCAGGCCGTCAAGGTAGAGGCTGCGCAAGCCTTCCCGGAGAGCCGGCCATCCGTCGAAGCCGAGCTGCTGGCAGGCGCGTACGACGGTGGAGGTATTGGCCCCGGCGCGCTCGGCGACTTCACGCGCCGAGGCATAACTCGCGAAGCGCGGCTCGCGGACCAGTACCCGGACCACCCGCTCCGCCTGCGGGCCCAGGGCCGCATGGCCCTCCTGGTTGCGCAACCAGGTCTCGATCACGGACACGGGCGGTTCCTCGGCTATGGGACACGCTCGTTCATGGGCGGCCCGACACTGTATGGGCGACGTCGAACAACTGGCTGTGCACCGCGTCCGGCGAGCTGAAGAAGCGTGCCATGCCCGCCGCACCGTCAACAGCAGCACCACCACCGACCGGAACGGGTGCCGCCTCGGCGGTCGGACGGTGCGGCGCCGTCCTCTCGCCTATCGCCATTGACTACCTCTACAGCCTGGTCGGTTTCACCAGGGTTCCCCTCGTCGGCCAGTTCGCCGTCGCCGTCGTCACTGTGTTCGGCGGGAAGACAGCCGGACACAGCCTGAAGCACATCGAAAGTTGGACCGCATGAACCGCCTGCTCGTCACCAATGCACACCTGCTGCACCCGGAAACCGCTGAGATCACTGACGACTCATGGCTCGAAGCCGCAGACGGCCGGATCGCCGCCACCGGCACCGGCCGCGCCCCCAGGCCGACGGACGGCGTCCGGCACATCGACGCCGCGGGCGCCACCGTCATGCCCGGACTCATCGACGCGCACGTCCATCTCCTGCTGAGCACCCTCGACGCCCAGGAATCCGCCTCCTGGACGCCCGGGTACGCCACCGTCCGAGCTCTCGCCGAAGCCGGCCGCATGCTGCGCCGCGGCTTCACCACCGTCCGCGACGTCGGCGGCGCCGATCACGGAATGGCCCGGGCCATCGAGGAAGGGCTCGCCCCAGGCCCCCGCCTGATCTACGGCGGCAAGGCACTGTCGCAGACCGGCGGTCACGGGGACATCCGCCCGCTCGGCGACGACTCGATGCCCTGCTGCCAGGCCCGCCCCGCCTTCGCCCGCATCGTCGACGGCGTCGACGCCGTCAAGGCTGCCGCCCGCGACGAGTTCCGCAAAGGCGCGGCACACCTGAAGATGCTCCTCAGCGGCGGTGTCGCCTCGCCCCACGACGAGGTCTCCGAAGTCCAGTACACCGACGAGGAGATGAGCGCTGCCGTCACCGAGGCCAAGAACCACAACCGGTACGTGACCGTGCACGCCTACCAGCCCCGCGGCGTCAACCGCGCCCTGCGAGCCGGCGTGCGCTGCGTCGAACACGGCAACCTGATCGACGATGAGACCGTCAGCCTCCTGCTGGAGAACGACGCCTACCTCGTCCCCACCTTGGTCACCTACGACCAGATGGCCAAGAACTGCAAAATGATGGGCCTGGCGGAGGCGTCCTACCGGAAGATCGCAGACGTCCACGAAGGCGGCCTCGCGGCCCTCGAACGCGCCCACACCGCAGGCGTCAACCTCGTCTACGGAAGCGACCTGCTCGGCCCCATGCAAACCGCCCAGCTCGAAGAGTTCACCCTGCGCGCGGAAGTCCAGCCGGCCGCCGACATCCTACGGGCGGCGACCAGCACCGCAGCCCGCCTGCTCAACCTGGAATCCCGGATCGGCACCTTGGCCGTAGGAGCCAGTGCGGATCTCCTCATCGTCGCCGGTAACCCGCTCGACGACATCAGCGTCCTCACACACCCGCAGGACAACCTCCGACACGTCATCAAGGGTGGCACCGTCATCTGACGCCAACCGCCGGAATGCCCAGCGAGGAGGCGAGTTGCTGCTGCGCGTGCTCTTCGCCGTCACGCAGCCCGCGCAGCGTTCGCCCCGGCGCTTCGCGTGGCAGGTCCTTTCCTCATCTGGGAGACGTAGCAGCTGACCGTTCCCACTGAAACGGACCTGCTCAGCCCCGTGTGGCTTCGTGGGCGCAAATCAGCTGCCGACCAGTGGTCGCAGCTGGTCCTGCTCGGCATGTCTACCTGGTGGGAACAGTGCTGTGCTGGCACGTTTGCGTGTACGGAGGGAGGAGGGCGGCCCCGTGGGGGTCTTCCGCTACAGCGGGTCGCACAGCGCCGACGGTTCGACCGTGACGACGAGTCTCGGCGTTGTCCGGCAGCGTCCCGGGCCTCCCTTTCGTGCGCCCGTAACCCACGATCATGCCGGGTAGTTCAGCCAATATGCGCACAACCCCCTCACGCACCCCGCTGCCCGCCGCGCTGTCCGCGCGTGTTGCTGCCGCACCCTCCCTGCCGCGGTTGGCGGCAGCCTCGCTCGCCGGTACCGCCATCGAGTTCTACGACTTCCTCGTCTACGGCATCGCGGCGGCTCTGGTGCTCGGGACGCAGTTCTTCCCGACGATCTCACCCCTGGCCGGAACCCTCGCCGCCCTCGCCACGTTCGGAGTCGGCTTCGTGGCACGGCCGCTCGGCTCCGCTCTCTTCGGCCACCTGGGAGACCGGCGCGGCCGGCGGCCCGTTCTGATGATCTCGCTGCTTTTGACCGGGCTCGCCACGGTCGCTGTCGGCTGCCTGCCGACGTACGACTCGATCGGCATCGCCGCGCCCGTGCTGCTGGTGGTGCTGCGCTTCGTGCAGGGGATCGGGGTGGGCGGGGAGTGGGGCGGTGCGGTGCTGCTGACCGCCGAGCACGCACCGGCCGGCCGGCGCGGACTGTGGTCGAGTTTCGCGCAGATCGGTCCGCCGCTCGGCTCCGTCCTGGCCAACAGCGTCATGCTGGCGCTCTCCGCAGCCCTGAGCGACGCGCAGTTCACGCTCTGGGGGTGGCGGCTGCCGTTCCTGTTCGCGGGCGTACTCACCGCGGCGGGACTCGCACTGCGCACCTCTCTCCCGGAGAGCCCCGATTTCCTCGGCCAGCGCGAGCATGCGCGCATGCCGCTCGTCGAAGTGGCACGCGCGCACTGGCGGCTGCTCCTGCTCACCGCCGGAGCACTCGCCACCGGGGCCGCCGTCTCCTACACCATGTCGACCTGGGCGCTGTCTTATGCCGTTGACCGCCTGGGCGTCGACCGCACCGTCATGCTCGGCTGCACGCTGTCCATCGCCGTCATCACGGGGGCGTTGACCCCTGTGGCCGCCGTACTGGGGGACCGCTATGGGCGGCGGCCGCTGTGTCTGCTCGGGTGCGCGGGTTGCGCAGTGTGGATGTTCCCGATGATCGGCCTCCTGTCGACCGGCCGACCGCCGCTGATCTTCCTCGGTTTCCTGGTCGCGATGCTCGTGTGCGTGACGATGCTCGCCGTCGTCGCGGCGTATCTGCCGGAGCTGTACGTCTCCCGGGTGCGCTGCACGGGCGCGTCCGTCGGCTACAACCTGGGCGCGGTCCTGGGCGGTGCACTCACGCCGATGGTGGCCACTACCCTCGCCCACGGGCCCGGCACGCCCTGGGGCGTGGCAGCGTACCTGACGGCCATCGCCCTGCTGAGCCTGGGCTGCTTCGCCCTCCTGCCGGACACCCGGCCCGCAGCCGTACAACCGGTCGCGGTCACCGGATAGACCGCACCATCAGCACCGACACCGCCAAAACCGGCTACGAACATGAGTGGGGCTCTGCTCCGCTTCTTGTGGTCGTGTACGCGGCGTGCCGTCGATCCTCTCGTGATGGTGGCCGAGATAGCCCGAGGATCGTCCGGCCGGTGGACGATGTGGCCGACAGCGCTGCGACGCGAACGAAGTACAACCGCAGCTTGAAGAGGTGCTGCCCTCCTCGGTGGCGGGCGTGTCCGTGGCGTCGGTCGATGTGATCGGCATGGAGGCCCGGGGCGGGGCCCTGAGCACTGCCATGCAGGTGCCCTGCCCAGGTTGCGGGTGCTGGTCGGGGCGAATCACGGCCCCTACCTGCGCTCCCCCCTGCGGCCTGTCAGCAGCTGGCAAATTCGTCGTGATGGCGTTGCGGGTGCGTCGATTCCTCTGCGCGGAGGACTCCTGTCGGCACAAGATCTTCGCTGAGCAGGTGCCGGGACTTACCGGCACCGCGGCTGCCTGCACCCCGCGCAAGCAACCGCCTGATGAACCACCGGAGTAGCCAGACGGACGAAGAGGAGGCAGGTGCCGGGCCGCACGGCCTGGTCGGCCCGGTGTACTGCCCGGCGTCTGCGTCTGCCCCGTTCCCTCAGCAGCCCGGTCTGGTAAGGGGCGCCCGTGGCGCTGCGTCCTCAGGGTGCTGCGTGGCTTCTGCCTGGTAGTGCCCGCGCCCGCGCCCGTCACATGGGGAGCGAGAACAGCCGCACTGGGCCTGAGGGCCAGTGGGCGCCGTCGCGCAGGGGCGTCACCATGGTCCGCAGCGGCATGGTCACCAGGCGGGTTTCGGGCTGTTCGACGAGTACGTCCGTGTCGAGCGGGTGCCATCCGAGGCGTTGGTAGAGCGGTATGAGAGGAGGCCGGCAGAACAGGATTGCGTGCTGAGGGCCCATCGTGCGGGCGTGTTCCAGTGCGGTCGTGAGGACGAGTCGTGCCAGTCCCTGGCCTTGCATGCCGGGTGCGACGGCCACCCCGCCGACGCCCACCACCTCCGTCTCGGTGTCGCCGATCGCGACGGGCAGCCGCAGCAGGCCGACGTGTGCCACGAGCCGGTCCTCGTGTCTGATGCCGAAGTGCTCTTCTTTCGGCAGCCAGGTCAGGCCGGTCCAGGCGACGCCGAAGGGATCGTCATCGTTGCCGAGGATCTCTTCCTGGTCCGTCTTCGTGTACTGGGCAAGCCGCACCACAGCGGGTGCGGCAGAGGGCCGGGTCTCAGACATTCCCACATGATGATCTTTCTGCCGGGCGTCGGCCAAGCGATTCGCCGGCCGATCTGTGCCGTCCGGGGCAGGGGCTCCGGGCGAGGCCGGCCGCGTTGACGAACGAGCACGGCGCCGATGCGCTGCCGACTGTTCGCGCGGCTGGCCATGGCCCGCCGGGAGGGCTGCTGCCCCGAGCTGATCGGCACTGTCCGGGAGGTCTACGTCCCGCCGCTATAGGCGGGTGCGGACGCGTTTGGCGGGTGTCGTTTACCAGGGCGAGGACGTTGAGGTAGTTCTCGGCGTATAGGTCCTTGGTCCTCCGGCGGGCTGCCTGGCTGTCTTCTTCGAGGAGTGCCGGAGAGGTCTTGAGGATCCTCGGCATTGCGTACCGGCAGACCATGCCGGCCAGGAGGGTTGAGTAGTGAACGCCCCACGAATTGGTCGCGGCCGAAGGCGCCGATCATCTCCGTCGGTACAGGAAGCACGACGACGGAGAGCAGCCACCCCATGTTCCACACCATTAGGGAGCGGGTGACTTTCGTGACCGATGAACCGATGAGAAGGTCCGGTGGTGCTCCCGCCAGATGTTCGCGATGACCGCGAAACTGAGCAGGAAGCTCCAGATTTGGTCGAGGTGACCGGTAAACACCTCGCTGGCGCCCTCATGGGCGGACGCGGCTTCTGGGACGAGGTCCACCAGCGGCAGAATCAGCAGGATGATGGAGATCGCGGTCACCGCGTCGGTGAAGAGCACCAGGCGTTCCCCCGGGATGCCCTACTCGATCCTGTCCGACGCGGGAACCGGCGGCTCTGCCGGGGCGGCCTCTCTCGGCTCGGTCTCGTCGTCGACGCCGCTGACACCCTCGCGTTTGCACCTCTCACTTGTTCGGCCCGTTGCGCCGGCGGGCGCTACAGGGTTTTGCTGGTCGCGGATGTTCTAACGACCGGCGCGGGCTTTCCCCGTGGGGGCAGCGGGACGTGGTCGGGGGCCCGCTGCCGCTGGTTCCTGCGCACCGGGTCGTTTTGTCGCGGCGCGGCAGGAGCCCGGCGTCGTGGAAGAGGTGCCGGACGTCCCCTGGGGAAGGGAGTGCGCGACGCGTTGCCACTACGAGCAACGCGGCCACATGTCTGTGGGACCGCCGGCAAAGGCCGCCCCGGCGCTCGCCCCGCCTGCCGCACGCTCCACCCCCAAGTCGTTGACCAGCACTGGTGGATAAGTCCGGCTGGAGTGCTAGGCCAGTGGCTTGCGTTCGGGCCACCACCGCTGGACGGCCTCGACGGTTGTCGACGGGCTCACGTTGAAACAGAGCTTCGCGCCGGGTACGAGTTCGCGGGTGGTGTCGACCAGAACCTCGAAGAGCGGGGTCAGCACCGGGTCCAGCCGGATGCCGGCGCCGATCACCACGATGTCGTAGTCCTTCCCGGACAGCGCGGCGCGATAGACCGCCTCGGCCGTGCGGCCGTAGTCGAGCAGGCAGACGTCGACGGTGAAGCCGAGCTCCTTGAGACGGGCCCGCTCTGCGGTCACGCCGACCCGGACCACTTGGGAGTCGATCTCGGGGAACGCCGCCCGTGACGAGGGCGCGTCGTCCACCAGCGTGAGATCAAGTCCGACAATGAGTATGGACGGTGGCATGTGCCAATACCTCCTGTTGCTTTCTGTTGCCTTTGCCTTCTGGTTTCCGGACCGATGGTGGCATCGGAGCAGCCGCGCGGCCAGCTCATACTTCTCGGATCCCCTCCGGCCGGTGAGCGGCGCCGCGAGCAGTGTGCCGAGCCCGGTCGGTGCGAGCAGGAGCCCGGCGAGGGCCACGTCCTGCTGCCTCAAGAGGTCCCCAGGGGCTGTGACGCGGTGATCGTCGGGGTTCCTTGGTGCCGGGTGAGTGTGAGGAGCCTGCTGTTCGCCTTACGAGCCGTCCTTCAGGGGCTGCCCGTTCATGCGTCTGCTGCTTCCTGGTCTGGGTGTGCGGAGGCGGTGGTTCCTGGTAGGGGAGCGCGATCGCTTCGCCGTGTTGCGCCGGCAGTCTGTCCGTTCGGTGAGCGGCGGATCTTCTCCCCGCGATGCTCTGGCTGGGCCTGTGCCAGCTTCTCGTCGCTGTCATGGAGTGACCAAGCGGATGTTGTGATGCGGCGTGCGAGGGGAGGGTGAGGGCTGCACTCAACGTCGCTGTACCGTCTTCGGGAGAAGATCACTGGCAGGGGGCGGGATGAGTCAGCTTGAGTTCAGCTGGGAACTCAGCGGTAGTGGTTGGGCAACCTGCCACATCGCGGACGGTGCATCGGAGCGGAAAGACATCGTGAGCTACTGCACGGATGGCCTCGCAGACGTGCTCCACGGTGTCGCAGGGCTCTACGGCCGCACCTCCGTCCAGCGGTTCTCCTTCGATCTTGAGCCAGCCGAAGTGAGGTGGGTTCTGCGGCGCACAAGCTCGGACGTTCAAGTTGCGATCTACCGGTTTCCCGACATGTCCACGAGCTTCGACGCGCCGGACCTGGCAGGCACGCTCGAGTGGACCTCCACTCAGCCACTTAGCCTCCTCGGGCACGTCGTCTTGGAGGCTGCTCAATCGGTGCTCCGGCTCCATGGGGAGGACGGCTACAGGGCGAAGTGGGTTCAGCACCCATTTCCCATTGCCGCGCTGCAAGACCTTCGCCGTCTGCACTTGCAGCACGACAGCTGCGAACGCCAGCACGGCGGGCTGTCCGCGTAGACCACGGTGGTCTGGGCCTCTACCGTGTGGCGGTGCGTGTGTAGTGGTGCTTGCGAGCTCGTCTTCCCACTCCCGCATCCTGAGTGCCTTGCCCAAGTAATCGCCGGGGTACGGCTGGTGGAGATACCGGGCAGGGGACACGCCCTGCCCCGCGCCGTCCACGCGCCCCTGGCCGCGGCCATCCTTGACCACGCCACGGCCGCGGACGCCCGCGCCTGACCAAGGCCCCAGGGCGGGCCATGATCTCCCCGGGGCCCGGATCACGGGGTAGCGCGGTCCATCGGCAGCGCGGCTTCGGCGTCACGACGCGGCCAGCTCCGGGGCTCCGAGCGTGCCGACGACGACGGCGGTTGCGGGATGCCGGGCGGGGCCGCCTCGCGGCCGGGCAGGCGCGCCGCCCCGGCCCCGGCAGAACCGCATCGGCAACGCGGTCGCGTGCTGCCGCGATGCGTGCGCCCTGTTCTGGATGTGGCATTCCACCGTGTGGCGGTGGTCAGCCGTCGATCTCCCGTACGCACCGAGTGCCCGGCGCGGCGCTACGGAGCGATGGTGCTGTCCGCCGTCGTCGACGAGTGGCGTTGAGGCGCCGCAGGTTGAGATCATGCGACGGTGACCTCCCAGCTCCCCGTCGGATGGACGATCGAGCAGATCCGTACGCTCTCGCACGACCGAAGCGCCACGCCGCTGTCCCTCGACAGGTTCGTGGTTGTCGAGGAGCCCGGCCAGAGGGAATACACGGCCCTCCAGCCTGAGATGATCCTCGGGTTCCATGACTTGTGCCTCGTGCTCCATGACGGCGAGTGGTTCATGGGGCAACTCGGCGCCGACGGATCGGTTGCCTGCTGGGCGTCCTACGGCCCCGATCTGGCCGAGGCCATCCGGAGCCTGTGAGCCACCCCTTCGGCCGCCTCTCTCCTTGTCAGCCACCGACCAGGTCGTGGACAAGGGGCCGTGAGCTACAGGCACTCGACCGCCCGGAGACACAACGGTGCGGTGGCGCGCACCTGATGTGCACCCCACTGCGCCATCTTCGGTGCCTCCCACACGACGGTGAGGCGTACCGGGCGCGCGCCGTTCGGTGCGGGGTGCGCGTGGAGGGCCTGGCCTACGCCGACGGCGGTCAGTTGCGTCAGGATGCCGGCGACGTCTTCGTGGTCCTCGGTGATGATCTGCACGGTGAAGTTGCGCGAGGGGGAGAAGCGAGCGGTGGAGACCGCTTTCCATGGCACGGGGGTTCCTGCTCCAGAGCGGCTCGCACGCTGGCGGGACATAGCGCGCAGGAGTCACTCACCGGACGAGATGAGCACCGTCGACACGGAGGACTTCCCCGCCTCGATGCGGCTGCTGTCCTTGGGGCCGGCGCACCAGCCGGCCTATGTCTGTCCGCCGCTGCAGGCCACACTGACACGCAAACTCATCCGGCAGTCGGACCCGGAGACCTTCCACCTTCTCTTCACCCAGCAAGGCTGCATGGGGATCAGCCATCGCGACCAGGAGATTCTGGCTGCCCAGGACAGTCTGGTCCTGCTCAACAGCTCTTGACGCCTGATAATTAGACGGGTTGCCAGGGTGTGAAGTCGCTGCCGGGCCCGTTCTTGTTGCCGGTGCCCACGATGAGCTCCTGGGTGGTGCGAACGTAGACGCTGATGGTGCCGTCGGGGTATTGCACCACTGACGGCCAGGCCGCGAAACCCCTTTGCGGACTGAGCTGCCGCCACGGGCCGGACAGAGCGGATCTACGGCACGGACCACGATGACCCGAATCCGGGCCCGCAGCCGGGCCGGGGCTACGCCGAGTTGGCCGGCGGCCCGCTGGATGGCCTGCTGCTCGACGTCACCGGCTGGACAGCTGAGGAAATCCAGGCCGGCGCCGCGCTGATGACCGAGCTCGGGCAGTTCGGCCCCGGCGGCCGGGCCCTGTACGCCCCGCGCCCCGGCGAGCACAACCGCTTGGACTGGTCGGGCGACGCCCCCCCCGAACGTGGCGCGCCACGACCGGCAGCGGCAATGGGGTCACTTCGTCGACATGGGTCTGCTGCCGTTCTCGCTCTGGGACACCTGAGGTCACCATTTCTGCGGCGAGGAGCGAGCGCATGGCGGCGAAGACGGATATCCGGCGAAGTTTGTGCGTCAGGCCCGAGACGTGATCGAAGAGTTGAACCGCGTGGTCCTGGACGACGCGAACGACCTGTTGGCGCCCGAGCTGCCGAACGCCGTCCAGGCGCTGAAGTCGTTGGTCGACCGGCTCCCGCAGGCGCGCGCAGGAGACGTTCGACTTCGGCTGACCGAACGTCAGTGGGGTCGGACATGATCACCTTGCCCGGCCCCGTTGCTCGTTCCGTCTGCCCGTAGGCCCACTGGCTGAGGTGGGTGCGCGGCCCCACGCGCACTTGAGGTCGCCCAAAAGGACTTTCTCAGTCGCGGCTGTGATCCGCTCCGAGGGCCCGGCAGGTGTTCGTCCCGGGGGTAAGCTGCTGCGATGTCTGACCGAATAGGTGTACGTCCTGCCCGTTTGGCCGCGGCCATATCGACGGTGGCCGTGCTACTGGGCACAGTGGCTGCTTGCGGCGCGGGCTCGGCCTCCCCAGCAGAAACGTCTCCGGCCTCCGTGTCGTCGCCCACGTCGTCGGTTGGTTCAACGCTGTCGGATGCAGGGGCGGAAGACGCCTCGCCCTCTCGCCGTGCCGCTGCGCCGCGGCCAGAGCCTGAACCGTCCACCATGGAAGACGCCGACTCTCCCGGTCGGCACGACGGCAGCAATTACGACAACCTCTCGCCCGAAGGCAAGGAAGCCCACGACACTCAGAACTGCGCAAAGATCCCGGGCAAGAAGAAGGGCAGTTGCAACGAACTGCACCGCAAGTGCCGGGAGAGCGGTGCCACTGCTGTCTCTTCGGCAGGCGAGGAACTCACCTGCCGAACATCGCCGAGGGACGGCCGGCTGCGCTGGCTGGCCGCAGGAGAATGATCAATGAGTAGCCCTGCGGCATGAACCCGCTGGGGCACGTAGCCGTGCGAGCGGGCCCGGGCACGGGCCGGGCCACCCTGCTTGGCGCGCCCGCACCACGCCCTCGTTCTGCGTCCAGCCGGGTCAGCCGCGTCGCGATGGCGTGCAGGCGGTCCTCGTACGCGTCCGGCGTCAGCCCGAGATAGTCGAGTTCCGCAGCATCCTGCCGGCGCTGGCACCGTCTTGGACCATCATGTCGAAGAAGCGCATCCGGACACCACGATTGGCGACCGTGCGCTGGCGATAGCCCCCGCCGGCCGGGCCTGGGTGGTCCACGCCGCCGCCGACTGCTTCGGTGACGGCTGACGGGTCACAAGCCGCCGGCGGTGGTAGGCAGCGGGATGTAGCGCAGACAACGCGGCGGCGCCGCTCACGGCATTACCCCGCAGACCGGTCGGTCCCATGGCGGTTCGTGCGCCATCGCGCGCGCTGCCGGGGATGAGCACGATGCACCCGGGCACGCACCGCATTTGACGATGTCGCACCACGCACCGTGGTGCGGGTGAAGAAGACCGCAAGCCCCCGGCGAAGGGTCAATTCAAGGACCTCAGGAGCGGGAGTTGGTGGCCCAAGCGCCGGAGTCCGCACCGGTCATCGAGGTCGGTTCCGGCGGTCGGACTGTCACCGTCGACCTGGATGCCGAGTTCCCGCACATCCTGGTCAACGCGAGTACGGAGCGAGTACGGACGGCGGCAAGTCGGTGACCTTGCGTTGCATCGCCTGCCAGATGCTCCACCACGGCTCGCACGTCTTCGTCCTGGACGCCAAGCGGATCTCCCGCCTATGGGCGCCGTTACCGGCGGGGCCCCGACCCGCGGTCGTGGGACCTCCCTGGACATGTCCGTCGGCCTGTCGGTGGGGGTTCAGGAGTGATGGCGGAGCACGCGGGGGTTTGCCCAGGCCAAGATGCGATCTTGTAGTTCACGCTGTATGGGGGATCAGGGTGCTTTGTTGAGACGTGTCAGGTTGTTATGGCGTGTCAGGGTCAGGGGAATCTGGGAGACGCCGCTCGGGTGTGTCGCGGTTGCCGCACTGACCGTGGGGGTCCCGACCACCATCATGGTCGCGGTGGTGTGCGCCGAGACAACTCCGACAGAGGCCGACCGACTGCTCACCAGGAGCAGCAGCCTGATCGGGCTGTGCGAACTCGCGCCCCGCTACTTCCGGCGGGGACCAGGACGATCAGTTCGTGCCGCCAGTAGTCGGCGACCACTGGGTGGCCCGTGGTCCGCCGCAGGCTCAGCAGGTCGAGGGCGGCCAGGCTCCGCTCCAACGGTGCGACGACGACGGCGTCGCCGCAGGCGACCAGCCGTGTCGCGTGCTCCCGTGCGGCGAGCAGCGCGTCATGGGTCCGGGCGTCCGGCTGGGCCAGCGAGGACCAGGACGGGCGGGTGCGGCCTGCGGCGCTCGTCGGCCTGCGGTCCGCAGCGTGTTCCGGCCTCGCCGCGACCGCCTCGTGGGGTTGGGGGAGGGCCGGAGTGGGGCCTCGGCGACGGTCCACGCGGCGGATGATCCGAAGCAGCCGTCCGCCCTCGCCGTCGTCAATCTCGTGTACCCGCACTCGTTCTGCCACCCGGACAGGGTGACGACCGCGCGCCGTCTGGCACAGCGCCAGGACGGGGCGTCACATCACGACAGGGCGAGCGTTGCCTGGTGCGGCACGCCCATCACCACGCCTGCTCGTAACGGGGCTCCACGCACACGGGCCGATCCCGCCAAGACGCCGCAGCTTGCAGGTCCGCAACCATATGTAGTAGAACTGCTATCAATGGTTGTAGGTACAGGAAGAATTATCTGGGCCTTTATGCAAGGGACGTGTATAGATGACTCAGCCGTGCGGCGCCCGGCTTCCTTGGGCGGCTCCTGATGCCCGCCGCTAAACAGGACAAGGGAGAAGGAAATGTCCACAACCGGATCCCGATGCTGCGGGCCGAGCGCGGCGTCTCTCGCCGTGACCTGGCCACCGCCCTGGGTGTCCACTACCAGACCATCGGCTACCTCGAACGCGGTGAGTACAGCCCCAGCCTCCACCTGGCGTTGAACATCGCCGCGTACTTCGAGGTCCCCGTCGAGGTGGTCTTTTCCCTCAGGCCCTTCCCCCGGATCGGGAGCAACTCATGACGAACGAAGAACGGCCGGCGAACGACCACGCCCCCACCCGGCTCTCCTGGTGGGGCAAACATCAGGCCAAGTCGCAACTCAAGCGCACTGAACGCCTGCGCACCCTGGAGCAGCGCCCCATCGCCGCCCGCTATGCCAAGCAATGCCCCCGTCGTGCGTTGGCGGTTGCAGGGGGTGCCTGCCTGGGACTGCTCTGGGTGGACGCAGCTGCCTCATGGGTCCTGGCCCCGAGTGACACGGCGATGATCGTCAACTTCGCGGCCCTCGGCGTCCTGCTGGTGGTGGGTGGCCCGTTGGCCGGTCAGCTCATCTTGACCACTCGCGGAACGACCTCTAGGCGCGAGCAGGAACTCGACGAGCGGGAACGGGCCAGCCGGCTCCGCGCGTTCTCGACCGCGCACCGGTGCACGACCGTGGTGATGATCCTCGTCATGATCGTGACCATGTCCGCCGACAGGGACGGCCGGGACTCGCAGATCCCAGGCGCCGCACTGTTCCTCATCCTCTTCGCCCTGCTGGTGACTCATGCCCTCCTGCCGCTCGTCGTAGCGACCTGGCAGATGCCCGACCCGCCCGCCGACGAAGATGAATTCGACGACAGAGACGGCAAGCCCACCTGCGACGAGACCGTGTCCTAGCCGGCGCCCCTGCTGATCATCCGCAGGGGCAGCCGGGCGCGAAGCGGTCAGCGACCCCGCGCAGTCAGCCCGGCTGACCGCAGCAGCCGAGGGCATGACGAACTTCCTGCCCCGCACCGCTCCCTGAGCGCTCAAGCCGCGAGCAGAGGTTCGGCGGCCCGGCCGGTGCGGGGTGCGCATCGAGGGCCTGGTCCACGCCGACGGCCTCCAACTGGCGCAGGGTGTCGGCGATGTCCTCGTGGTCCTCGGTGAGGAACTGCGCAGCGAAGTCGATGACCGCGCGAGCGAGGCCCTCTGCCGCGTCCGGCCCCGGACTGCGCCCCGTTCCGCAGTGAGGTCACCAGGACACGCCCATGGGCTTCCAGGGCGAAGGCGTCCGCGCACGGTTCGCCCGCGTCCGGGCCGGGCAGCGCGGTGACGGGGACGACTATCCGCGTGGCGACGTCGACGAGCAGCTCGGGCACCCGCGGCTCGGTGCCGGCGAACTCGCGGGCGGCTTCGATGTCGTCGGCCTGGACGGCGCGGAGGTAGCTGAACGCGCTGATCGCTGTGTCCGGCGTCATCGGGGTGAGCGGCACGGTGGTGGCGGAAGTGTCGGCTCCTGAACGTACGGGCCGCCCCGCTGATCGCGGCGGCTTCACAGACAGTCTCGAACCGCGGCCCTGTGGACAGAGTCCGGCCGCTGACGGGGCCCGATGCCCTCACGGCGGAGGGGTTTTCCAAGGTCAGTTGGTGGGGCGCGTCATTCGAACTGTGCGGTTTTCCTGCCCGGTGCCGGCCCAGTCAGGAGTGCCCTGAAGGCGCCCCGGTCTGCGGGAAGGCCAATGTCGTCGAACCATGAGGTGATGAGCTGGGTGTGTCGCCAGCACACATCCCGGTCGGCTAGAGCGCTCAGGTAGCGGTGCTGAGCGGGAGTGAGGTTGGTGCCCTGGTCATAGTCGCAAGGGAAAGCCGCTGCGAGTAGCGGACCCCAGTCCTGGGCGATGGTGAGGTTGCTGCAGAGCGGCACGGAGGCCATGGCGGCGGGCAGGAGTTCCTCGAAGTCGGTAGCGCGTTCGATGGCCGCGGACAGAAGGACATATCGCAGACGGCCTTCTATGTGCGGAAGCGGTTCCCCGGACCAGGGGTCGGCGGTGGTGGGTTCGAGGAACCAGGAGTCGACGACTGCGGGTTCGAGTAGAGCGCGGAGGATCGTTCGCTTCGCCTTGGCGTTGTCGGCGCATGCCGGTGACAGGGCGGCGCAGGCGCGGATGGCGGGGTCGGGGTCCTCGATCCAGGTCGTGGTGTCCTGGCCCCAGGCGCCGATGGTCAAGACGGTGTTGGCGCGTTCGCGCCGGTCGGTGCTTTCGGCGAGCAGCCGTCGGAGAACCTGGGTGGTTTCGGAGATTCGACTCGCCAGCTCGGGGGATTGAAGGAGCGCTGCGGTGGTGCTGAGGGCGGCCGCGCGGACGGTGGGGTCAGGGGCCGAGAGGTGAGCTGAGACGGCGTCGTGGATCGTGCCGCGGATGGCGCGGACCGCATCGGTGACGCCCGGATCGTTGCCGTCCTCCTCCTCGTCGCTCGTCTCGCCGTAGGCCGCCGAATCCGCGATCTGACCCAGCCATTCCAGCAAGGCTGCACGCAGTGGTCGAGGCTGGTCATCCCAGGTGGAGTAGTTCTCGTGGCGGGCCAGAGTGCGGGGGTCGTTCAACACTGCGGCTACGTACAGTGCGGCTGGCGCTGTCGCGCTGTACAAGGACTCTTGGTGCAGGACGGACATGTCCAGCAACTCCAGTGCCCCCGCTTGAACCTCCGGGTCCTCATCCAGGAGTTGAAGGAGGCGAGCCGGGGTGTCCTGCGCCACTCCGTAGGCATGCTCCAGTCCGGTCCAGTCCGTTCCCTCGATCACGGAACGTGGATCAGGCAATGGCCCGTGGAGCGTCTGATCGGCACTCTGGTAGTCATCCTGGTTCGTCACAGGGCAAGGATCGCCCCTGCCACTGACATGCCTGTCGGTCGGGTAGGGGAGGGACTTCAGCAAGCCCGCCCATGAGGTGCTACCCCGTCTCCACAGTGAGGGAAGCGGCACTCGGAGTGGTGCGGCTTTGCGGCGAGTTGCGAGGCAGGCACTCCAGTCCGGGACAGCGCGGTGGTGCCACTGTGCGGCGGTGACCACGTGCATGCCGGCAAGCGAGGCAAGGACTGCTGCGGGCAGGCCCTGCGCGAGGTTCGTCAGCGCGGTGATGCGTCCGGCATTCACGTGGATTCCGGCTTGGTTGAGGCTTCTCACGAGGGAGGCGGGAGCACTGTGCTGCCTCGGGAAGAGCCACCGAGGCACCTCGGCACTGTTGCGAATTCGAACAGGTCAGATGCCATCATCGGTGTCCGCTGACGTCGAACCTGGACCGTTTGCCAGGGAACTTGGACCGCCGAGCATGATTACGGTATGGACCAAGCTGAACAGTTGACACGGGCCGCCAAGGACGGTGACGCGACTGTGGTGGCACGGGCGTTGAGCGAGGGCGCCGGGGTGGACACCCCGAACGCGGCTCGGCGTACCGCACTGGATCTCGCGGTGGGGGAGGGGCATGCCGAGATCGTCCGGCTACTGCTCGCGGCGGGGGCGGACCCGCAACAGCGAACAGGTGAGTATGACGAGACGACGCCTCTGCTCCAGGCAGCGACGCACGGGCACATTGAAGTGGCGAGGGCCCTTCTCCGTGCCGGTGCGCCTGTCCTTGCCCAGGGCAGGCTGGGTTACGTGCCGATAGTGCTGGCAGCGACCTCCGGACACCAAGGACACCCGCAGACTGTGGACCTGCTCTTGAATCATGGCGCGGACATCGATGCAGTGATGAAGGACAGGACGCCACTGGAGTGGGCGGCCCTCTTCGGACAGGTGCAGATGGTGCACCAACTGCTCTCTCGCGGCGCAACGCCAACGGGGAAGGCGCTGGGGGAGGCACACGACCGCGCGCAGCAATTGCCGAAGGACGCAGAGCGGTACGCGCTCATTATCGATGCCCTGGATGCTGCCGGTATCGAGGGCTGAACCTCCCGCGGTCCAACCGCGCTGACAAACGGTTCAGGTTCGATGCCAGCGGACAGTCGGCCGTAGCGGAATGACGCATCAGATGATTCCGTCCGCTGGGCGTCACACGGGAGCCGAAATCCGCGCCTGTAGAAGGTGAATGGCGGGATAGGCCCGTCCCACCTCCAGAGCACCCGTGGCGGGCACCGCCGACGAGCCCGAGCAGCCCCTTGACCGGCCTGGAGAGGCCCCCTCCGTGGCCCGCCGCCAGGAAGCTGGCGTTCTTGCAGATCAGGACCGGTGGACAGGGGGCCGCCGCAGGTCCGACAACCCTCCTGTACGAAGAAGCCCTCGTACAGGAGGTCTTCGACCGAGCCTTGACGCCTGGAGCTCCTGCAAGCACTGGGAATCTTCCAGAGGGCTACGCCCGATCAGTTGTGAAAACTGACCCGTCCGGACGACCAGCACGACAAGCTCGCCCGGGACACCCTCCTGGATCTGGAGGACCACCAGCTGGTGAGGATCGAGACGGTGCAGGAGGACCAGCGGCAGGTTCGGGTGCTGACCATGCCCGGACACGGCGAGGCGAAGCAGCTGCTGGAGCCGAAGGGCGTACGAGTCTCGGTGCTGCGTAAGCAGGAGTACGACCCGGACACCGGGCAACTGCTCGACACCGGCTACGACGACCACCCCGCGGCGGTCACCTCGATGGCCGCCGAACCCCACGGCGTTGGGATCGGCCACCGGCTCGGCAGCAGCTACGTCCAGCGGGCGGACCTGGTGGCGCGAGCCCCGGCCGCCGGTGTGCCGGTGCTGCTGCTGGAGATCGACCGCCGAACCGAGGACGCGTACGAGCTGGTGCACAAGTTGCGCCGGTACTGGGAGTGGGGCCGGCTGCTTTCGAAGCACGCGGACAAGCGCACCGCGGGCTGGCCCGCTCCCGGCCGGACGCGATCGAGCACGTCGACCACGGGCAGCGGCTGTGGCGCCGGGTCTACCCGCCGACCGGCCGAGAAGGCCTGCCTCTGGTGGCGTTCGTGTTCGCGGACACCACCGAGGCGAAGGTCGCCGGTGGCAGTGCCCCCGACCCTGCCGTCCGTGCGGAGTCCGTCTGCGCCGTCCGGTTGAGGGCGGGCCGCGCCCCGGGCGCAGCCGCTCCGGCCGGTTGCATCATGCCGGGCGGCGCAGGCGAACCGGCGCGGAGCGCCTGGTCGCCGCCCGGCACAGGAGCAGCCTTTCAGGCTGACGACGGACCGGTCCCCGGTTGAGGGGGCGGGGACCGGCGTGACTGGCGGCAGATGGAACAGGATCGCCGCGGCGACGAGGAAGGCGATCGCGTTGCCGGCGGCCATCAGCTGACGGGCGGTGAGCGTGCTGAGCTGCACCGCCCGGCCCGCCAGCACGGCGCCGAGGGAGATGCCGAGGTTGGTCACCGCACGCAGATAGGCCCGGGACTCCTGCGGCCGGTCCCCTCCGTAGTGCCGGACGAGCGTTGCCCCGGCCGCCCGGCCGCCCGGGCTGATCAGCCGCCCGGGCTGATCAGCCGATGGGCTCGGCCATGATGAGCTGGAATCGTTCGAAGGACAGTTTCACGGTGTTGTGCCGAGCAGTGGCGGTTCCGAGGGACTTGCCGGTGAACGGGTCGGTCAGGCGGTACTGCGTGCGGCCCAGACCGCGCAGCTCGACCGTCCCGTCCCATTGGTCGGCGTAGAAGGCGTAGTGGAGGGTTCGTTTCTTGGCCACGACGTGCGTCTCGGGTTTGTCGAAGCCGATGTCGTAGAGCTCGCCGCGGTATGCGCCGGTGGACAGCATGTTCTTCTTGTACAGGGACACCCACTTGCGCCAGAGGACCTCCTTCTCCGGGGTGAGGTCGGTCGCCTTGTCCGGGGCTCCGGTGCCGGGGAGGGTGAACTTGGTCGACAGGACGGCTCCGACTCCGTAGGAGGATGCGAAGTCGTTCCCGCCGTCGCTCAGTTCGACGTGGTCGCCGGCGTAGCTGCTGCCCGCGCCCATCAGGGCCTTCATCGACTTGCCCTTGCTCCGGACCTGGTAGGAGGACTCCGGGTCCGAGCTGGGGTACTGGTCGACGTAGGGCAGGTTGTGGAAGGCGAAGGCGGTGCCGCAGGGGCAGAGTTCGACGAGGGCGTCGGGGTTCGCCTTGTGCGCGGCTTCGTGGATCGCTTTCCAGAACGTGGCCACGCTCTCGGTGGATTCCTCGGGGCGGGCGTGCCGGTGCTTCGGGTTGTAGCAGGGTGCGACGCTGTTGAGGTGCTGGCCGTCGATCTTGAGCCCCTCGTAACCCCACTCGCCGATGAACCGCTTCGCCTGCTCGACGAAGTAGTCCACCGTCGGCTGGTAGGCCGGACAGATGGTGTAGGAGTCCCACCAGGTGACGTACTGCTTGTTGCCGTCGCGGTCCAGCAGCAGCAGGTCGGGCCGGTCCCGGAACAGTTTGCTGTCGGGGTGCGCCGCCAGCGGGGCCCACCACAGGCGCGGCCGCAGACCGGCGTCCCGTATCTCCTTGGTGAAGGCCCGCATGTCCGCTTCGCCGCGCGGGAACTTCGCCGTGTCGATGTCCCAGTCGCCCACGTTGGTCTGCCAGCCGTCGTCGAGCGCGGCCCAGCGCAGGCCGACCTCGTGCGCCTTCGGCAGCGCTCCGGTGACCTGCTCGGTGGCGAAGCCGCGCTCGTAGCCCCAGGCGCACCAGATGGGTTCGAAGGCCGAGGCGGGGACCTTGGGGGCGCGCTGGCCGATGTCGCTCATGTAGTCGCGGTACCGCTGGAGCGGCACGAAGTGGTCGCCCGGGAGGGCGGTCAGGAACGTGGTGTCGGTGCTGAGCCGACGGCCCGGCTTCAGGGTGCGGGCGGTGTCGTCCTGGACGGCGATGCTCGCTCCGGCGTCCGTCTTGCGGACCGGCATGCGCAGGATCGTCGCCACGGGCTCGACATGTCCGACGGAGAGGCCCGCGCCCCGGCGCCAGACGGTCGCCAGCGGGGTGCCGCCGCCGTAGTCGGAGGAGTCCATCCCCAGCGAGTTCTCCTGGACGTAGCCGTCCTTCACCGGCATCACCCAGTCGCGGCGGTCCGTGTACGTGGTGCCGGAGAAGGTGTAGAAGCCGCCGGGAGTCTCCAGGAGTTCGTGGGCCCCGTTGCGCCACCCGGTCACCTTCAGCGCGGTGGAGGACCTGTTGGTGTAGGTCACCTTCATCACGATCATGCCGGTGAGGCGTTTGAAGGAGGTCAGCTCGACCGTCTTCTGCACGCCTTCCTTGGACGTGCCCTCGATCGTCACCCGGACGCCCGCGCCGTGGCGGGGATGCCGGGTGTGGTAGGTCCGGTGCCCGCGGTAGGCGAACGCCTCGATGGCCCTGCCGTCCACCAGCAGGGCTTCGCCGGCGTCGAAGCGGGTGAGGCCGGCGCCCTTGAGCGCCACCCGGCTGCGCAGTTGGTCGTCGAACTCCAGGGTGATGGAGGTGTCGCCGACTCCGACGAGGTCAGGATCCGAGTTCGGCGCGGCGGCCGCGGGTGAGGCGCCCATGGCCACGGCGGGGAAGGCGGCCAGGCCGGCACCTCCCAGCGCCACCTTCAGTACGCTTCGCCGGTTCATGTCCGTCATGTCGAACTCTCTTTCGGTCGTGCGTGCCCGACTGGAGCAGCCGCCTTTGTCCGTCGTCGTGGATCGTCGAAGTCGAGCCGCACGCTCGCGACGGAGCGACCGTCCGTGAGGCTGGTCGATGCCTGGTCTTACTACCGGTTTTCGCAATGGGTCGGCTGGGGTCGGGGTCGGGGGCGGCGTATCGTCCGAACGGGTGCCCCAGTGCGAGGTCGCCTCCGGCGGTAGCGGGCGGGCATCCTCGGTGAACTGCGACAACGCTGCCTCGATCACCGGCGGGTGCCCGAGGCGCGGCGAAACGGAAGGTCGCTCGCGGGCGACTTCTCCATCATCGGGTGGCCTGCTTCGAGAACGTAAGCGGTATTCGATTGGCATGTCAACGGATTGGTCTCCTGGCGGGCCTCCTGGACGCGGGTTCGCGGCGTCGATCGAATTGGTACGCTTCTGGTATGACAGATGCGAAAGCGTCGATGCCCAGGGGCCTGTTCGGTGACGACGTCCTCCCGTTGTACGAGCGCACGGCCAAGCAGTTGCTCGACGACCTGCGCGCCGCTGCCGCCCGCCCCGGTGACCGGCTGCCCTCCGAGCGGGCTCTGGTCGACCGGTATGCCGTGTCGCGCGTGACGCTGCGGGCGGCCCTCGCGCAGTTGGAGTCGAGGGGCATCGTGCGGCCGTCGTCGTCGCGCGGGTGGTTCGTCGCCGAGCTCGGTCTGCTCCCCGAGGCGACGGTGACGTCGGCCTCGGCGGCCCCGCAGGTCCAGGGGTTCGCCGACTATGCGCAGGTCAACGGCTTGACGACGGCCGGCAAGGTGCTCTCCGCCACCGTTCGCCCGGCCACGGTGACCGAGGCCGAGCAGCTCCGGATCGCTCCGGGCGCCGACCTCTTCGACCTCCACCGACTGCGCTTCCTCGACGGTCTGCTCGTCGTGCTCGAACACAACCGGCTTCCGTTGGCGGCCTGCCCTGCCCTGGCCGAGACCGACTTCCATACGGCCTCGCTCTACGCCACCCTGCGCGCCGCCGACCCGCCGCAGCTGCCCCGCGTCGCCGACTATTCGGTCGAGGCCCGCCATCCGACGCCACGGGAGATCGAGCTGTTCGAGATCGGGGAGACCATGCCGATGCTCGTCGCGACCCAGCTGACGTCGAACCAGGAATCACGCCCGATCGAACTGACCGTCCAGGTCTACCGGGGGGACCGCTACCGGTTCCGGGCCTCCATCACCAACCAGACTTGAACAACCACCAACCGGCCCAGAACGATCACTAACCGGACCCGGACGATCGCCGCGGGTCTGCCGGTGCGACTGTGCAATACCAGAGGCATACCAGAATAAGACTATTGACGACCCCGAATAAGACCAGTACTGTCCGGAATGAGCCGCAGGCCATGACGGCACATTGGCTTGAGATGCACGTTGAGTAAGGGGTTGGCAATGCAGAGCCCATTGAGCGAGGTCGTCCGGCGTCAGAAGGCCGGACAACCGCAGGGCATCACCTCGGTGTGTTCGGCTCATCCGCTGGTCATCGAGGCAGCAGTGGTGCAAGCACGGGAGACCGGCGGTCATGTACTGGTGGAGGCGACCTCGAACCAGGTCGACCAGTACGGCGGTTACACGGGCATGCGTCCCGCGGACTTCCGCGACCTCGTGTACGGCATCGCCGCCGAAAGCGGTCTGCCACTGGACCGCGTGATCCTCGGCGGCGACCACCTCGGACCGAACCGGTGGCAGTCCCTGACGCCCGACGAGGCGATGGAGCGGGCCGACGCCCTGGTCGCCGCCTACGTGGCGGCGGACTTCACCAAGATCCACCTGGACTGCAGCTTCGCCTGCGCCGGCGACCCCGTACCGCTGACCGACGACCTGGTCGCCGAACGCGCCGCCCGGCTGATCCGGACGGCCGAGGAGACGGCCGGCCCCGAGCGGGCCGAGCGGATCCGGTACGTGATCGGTACCGAGGTGCCCACCCCCGGCGGCGCGCACGAGACCCTCGACGCGCTCGCCCCGACCACGCCCGGGGCGGCACGTACCACTCTGGAGCAGCACCGCAAGGCGTTCGCCCAGCACGGCATCGACGAGGTCTGGCCGCGCGTCATGGCCCTCGTCGTCCAGCCGGCCGTCGAGTTCGACCATGTGCGGGTCGTCGACTACCGGCGCGAGCTGACCGAGGAACTGCGCAAGGTCCTCGACGACGAGCCCACCATGGTCTACGAGGCCCACTCGACCGACTACCAGACCGCCGAGGCGCTCACCGCGCTGGTCGAGGACCACTGGGCGGTCCTCAAGGTGGGCCCCGGGCTGACCTTCGCCCTGCGCGAGGCGCTGTTCGCGCTCGCCGCGATCGAGGACGAGCTGGTCCCGGCCGCCGAGCGGTCCCGCCTGCCCGAGGTCGTCGAGGAGCGGATGCTCGCCGAGCCCGCCAAGTGGGAGGGCTACTACCCGGGCAGCGCCGCCGAACAGCGCCTCGCACGCCGCTACAGCTACAGCGACCGGATGCGGTACTACTGGCCCGACCCTGAGATCGAAAAGGCCCAGGCCCGGCTGATGGACAACCTCTCGGCCGTGGACATCCCGCTGCCGCTGCTCAGCGCCCACCTCCCGCTCCAGTACGCCCGCGTCCGCCACGGCGAGCTCGCCGCCCGGCCGCGCGACCTGGCCGTGGACCACGTCCGCGACGTCCTGCGCGACTACGACCGCGCCTGCCACCCCGACCTGATGGAGCACGTGTGACCACGCCCTCCGGCGCCCTGTCCCTGGACGACGGCGCCGCCCACACCGTCCGCGAGATCGCCCAGCAGCCCGCCCTGTGGCGGGAGGTCGACCGGATCGTCGCGGCCTCCCGGGAGTCGCTGGACGCCTTCGTGCGTCCGCTCGTCGCCCGCGGTGACCTGCGTGTCGTACTCACCGGCGCCGGCACCTCCGCGTTCGCCGGCCAGGTGCTCCAGCCCGCCCTGGCCCGGCGCCTGGGGCGCCGCGTCGACGCGGTCCCCACCACGGACCTCGTCGCCGACCCCCGCGGCGCTCTCGCCGAGGACGTTCCCACGCTGCTGGTCTCCTTCGCGCGCTCGGGCGACAGCCCGGAGTCCGTGGCCGCCACCGCCCTGGCCGACCAGGTCCTCTCCGAGGTGCACCACCTCGTGATCACCTGCAACGAACAGGGCCGGCTGGCCCGCGAGCACGCGGAGCTGCCGAAGTCCCACGTGCTACTGATGCCGGCCGCGTCCAACGACCGCGGTTTCGCCATGACGTCGAGCTTCACGTGCATGACGCTCGCGGCACTGCTCGCTCTCGGCGGCAGCGCCTACGACGGGGTCGCCGGACGCCTGGCCGAGGCGGTCGAGTCGATCTGCGAGAGCGACGCCGTGGACCGCACCGTCGGCGCCCTCGTGGCCCGCGCGCCCGAGCGCATCGTCTTCCTGGGCAGCGGCCCGCTGAAGGGCCTCGCCGAGGAGTCGGCGCTGAAGGTGCTCGAACTCACCGGCGGGAGGCTCATGGCCGTCTCGGAGACCTCGCTGGGATTCCGGCACGGTCCCAAGGCGGTGCTCAACGACCGTTCGGCCGTCGTGGTGTACATGTCGAACGACCCCTACACCCGCAAGTACGACCAGGACATCTCCGCGGAGCTGCGCGGAAATCTTCCCGCCGGCAGCGTCGTCACGGTCTCCGCGGGCCCCGTCACGGTCTCCGCGGGCCCCGGCGCGGAAGCGGAGGGCGACGATGCCTGGCCGCTGCCGGGCCTCGACGGCGTCGAGGACGTCGCCCTGGCACTGTCCGCTGTGGTGTACGCCCAGCTCATCGCCCTGCGCGCCGCCCAGGCCCGGGGCCTGCGGGCCGACAACCCGTTCCCCTCGGGTGAGGTCAACCGCGTCGTGCAGGGCGTGACCCTGCACTCCTTGCACAACTGATCAAAGGCATCAACGGCGCGGATCCAGGGCGCCGGACGGAGGTACAACGATGTTCCTAGGTGTCGACGGCGGCGGTACGAAAACCGCATTCTGCCTGGTCGACCGGGGCGGACAAGTCGTGGCGCGAGCGCAGGCGGCAAGTTCGTACTACTTCTCCCACGGCATCGAGCTCGTCGAGCGTGTGCTGGGAGAAGGCGTCGACGCTGTCTGTGCGGCGGCCGAGCTGACCCCCGCCGACATCGAGTACGCCTTTTTCGGCTTGCCCGGTTACGGGGAGGCGGCCCGCGATCTGCCCGTCCTGAACGCGACCCCGCGAGCCGTGCTCGGACACGACCGCTACGCCTGCGACAACGACATGGTCTGCGGCTGGGCCGGTTCACTGGGCGCGGTCGACGGCATCAACGTCATCAGCGGCACCGGCTCCATGACCTACGGCGAGCGGCTGGGCCGGGGCGCGCGCGTCGGCGGCTGGAGCGAGATGTTCGGCGACGAGGGATCGGCGCACTGGATCGCGGTCCGCGGCCTCAACGCCTTCTCGCGGATGGGCGACGGACGGCTCCCCGAGGGCCCCCTGGCCGAGGTGTTCCGGCGCCACCTGGATCTCGCGTCCGACCTCGACGTGATCGACGTCGTCCACAACCAGTGGCAGGGCGACCGCGGCCGGATCGCCGCGCTCAGCCGCTCGGTGGCCGAGGCGGCCGGTCTGGGCGACGAGGCCGCCTCGGCGATCCTCGCCGAGGCCGGCCGGGAACTCGCCCTGCTCGTCGAAGTCACCCGCGAGCGGCTGGAGTTCGGCCCGGACGAGACCGTACCGGTCTCCTACTCGGGCGGCACCTTCGGCGCGGACGCGGTTCTGGAGGCGTTCGCCACCGGACTGAAGAGTCGATTCACCCACTACGAACTGCGACACCCTCTGTACGAGCCCGTCGTAGGCGCCGCCCTGTACGCGGCGAAAATCGCCGAAACCCCGCTCGACCAGCCCGCGCTCGACGCGCTGCGCATGGCCTCCGGGATCTCTGCCCCAGGAGGAGAAGACCGATGAACGCAGGCAAGAAGAGCTGGATCCTGTACGCGTCGCTGCTGGTCCTGTTCTGGGGTGTGTGGGGCGCCTTCTCCAGCGAGCCGAACAGCAGATACGGCTACCCCAACGAGATGATCTACATCATCTGGGCCTTCACAATGCTCATTCCCGCGTACTTCGCGATGCGCGGCAACAAATTCGACCGCCGGCCTGTCGCCGCCGTGTACGGACTGATCGCGGGACTGACCGGCGCCGGCGGCCAACTCCTGCTGTTCCACGCGCTCGCCAACGGCCCGGCGTACCTGATCTTCCCCCTGGTGTCGCTCTCCCCGGTGATCACCGTCCTCATGGCGATGGCGCTGCTGCGGGAGCGGATCAACCGGCTCGCCCTGGTGGGCGTCGTCGCGGCGCTGGCGGCGATCGTGCTGCTCAGCATTCCCAGTGGCAAGGACGACTCGAACTCGCACGGCCCGTGGCTGCTGATGGCCATCCTGATCTGTATCGCCTGGGGCGTGCAGGCGTTCTGCATGCGCAAGGCCGCGGTGGTCGGGGTCAACGACGCGACGACCTTCGGCTGGATGACCATCAGCGGACTCCTGCTGGTTCCGGTGGCGTTCGTGATGATGGGCGATTTCCCCTCCGACGCTCCGTGGCAGGCGCCGGCACTCACCGCGGTGACCCAGGTCCTCAACGCGGTCGGCGCGCTGTTCCTGGTCATGGCGTTCAGCCGGGGCAAGGCCACGGTCGTCGCCCCCATCACCAACGCGCTGGCCCCGGTGCTGACCATCGTGCTGTCCCTGGCGGTCTACCAAACGCTCCCGAACGTATGGGGCGCCCTCGGTATCGTGCTGGCCCTCGCGGGCTCGACCCTGATGGTCTACAGCGACGAGAAGAGCGGCGAGGACGCCGAGAACTCCGCGGCCCCGGGCACGGCGGACGACGGCGCGGACGTGAGCCCGGTCCCGCAGAAGTCCTGACCGCCCACATATCCGTACCGGCCGAACCACGCAGCGTACGGGCCGACACCGGCCCGTACGCACCGAACCGACATGAAAGCGAGGGGACACCCCTATGCCCCTGGTTCCCACGCGCGAACTCGTCTCGAAGGCCGCCGCCGCGGGCCGCGCCGTCGCGGCGTTCAACGTGATCACGCTGGAGCACGCCGAGGCGATCACCGCCGGCGCCGCCGCCGCGGGCGCCCCGGGGGTGATCCTGCAGATCAGCGAGAACGCCGTACGGTTCCACGGCGGCCGGGTCGAGCCGATCGCACGGGCCGCCGCCGAAGTCGGCAAGGCCTGTGACGTCGACGTCGCACTGCACATGGACCACGTGACGGACATGCGGCTGCTGCGCACGGCGGCCGACGCGGGGTTCTCCTCCGCGATGTTCGACGCCGGGGCGCAGCCGTACGCCGAGAACCTCGCCGCCACCCGCGCCGCGGCCCAGTGGGCCCACGGCGCGGGCCTGTGGCTGGAGGCCGAACTCGGCTACGTGGGCGGCAAGCCCGACGCTCCCGCGAGCGCCCACGCGGCCGGGGTGCGCACCGACCCGCAGGAGGCGGCGCGCTATGTCGCGGACACCGGCGTGGACGCCCTGGCCGTCGCCGTCGGCAGCAGCCACGCGATGACCGAACGCTCCGCCACCCTGGACCACGCGCTCATCGAATGCCTGCGGGAGGCCGTGCCCGTACCCCTGGTGCTGCACGGTTCGTCGGGCGTCGGCGACGACGACCTGCGACAAGCCGTTCAGGCGGGCATCGTGAAGATCAACATCGGTACCGCCCTCAACGTCGCGTTCACCGGCGCGGTCCGCGAGACACTGGCGGAGCGCCCCGACCTGACCGACCCCCGCCCCTACATCACCCACGGCCGGGAGACGATGGCGGAGACGGTCCGGGTCCTGCTCGGTGTGGTGAGCGGCTGAGCGGGGCCGAGGCTTTCCCCGCAGTTGATGTCGCCCAGTCGGTGACGGCGGACCGCGTGGTCACGAGGGCACCGACGCCACCAGCGTGAACTGCGCCCTAAAGAGACCACCGTGCCCCACCCTTGGCCGTGCGCCCCGCAGTAGACCGGCTGTACCGTAGCCCAAGGTGCACCGGCACCCGCACCGGCCAGCGGAGGTCTTCCGTGAAACGCGAGCGCGCCACCACGCTCCTGAACGACATGCTCGACCGGCTGGAGCAGGGAGGCTGGCCGCTGGACCTCGTCGACGAGATCCTCGTCTTCGGCTCCTATGCACGCGGCGCACTGAACCCCTCGGACGTCGACCTGGTCGTGGAGCACCGCAGGGACGACCGTCTCGTCTCCGAGTTTGTCCACGCCCTGTCCTACGGCCGTGACCCTTCCGCCTCGATGAAGCGCGCCTTGAAGGGCAACAGCCGCGGTCTGCAGATCCACTTCGGTGAACGCAAGACCCTCGAAGCGGAAGGGTTCGAGCTGACCTTGCTATGGACACGGGGCGAACCCGTCGATGCCGCCCGCACCCGGCTCGCCGCCATCACCCCCGACCCCGAGGCAGGCCGGGCCCCACGCGACCACATGATCGAAGCCTTCGACGGCATCGACCGCTGGGTCCCGCGCCCGGTCCGCGTCGATCTCACCGACCTCGTCGACCGCAAGGCCGCCACCATCCGCCAACTCCAGCTCCCCGACGCCGAACCCGCTCATCCCGCAGCCCTCGAAACCCTCACCCGCTGGAGCGAGACCAGCCCGCTGCGCCGCGCCGCGGCAGCCGTCCTCGCCCATCTTGAAGCCACAGCCCGCCCCCTCGACTCCGTCTACCTGCACGGGGAACCGGTCATCGGCAGCCGCTACAGCGGCACCACCTGGCAGACCGGCGTCGGATTCGGCTGGAGCCACCACCGCAGCATCCTTCACCACCTGCAGGGGGGCGTCGACTGGTTCGAAATCATCCGCCCCACCCGGACCCAACCCCTGCACACCCTCCACATCACCGCCCAGGACCGCTCCGCCCTGCCCCGCCTGTGACGGACCGCCCATGCCCCGGTGAGCCCCCGCCGGCCGGCGTTGTCGTCCGGCAGACCGGACGACAACGCTCGCGTCAGATGCCCTGGGCGGCACCGTATTGACGAACGCCTCACCATCGGATGCACACCACGCTCCTGGCGCACGCGGTTACGGATCTCTTCAGGCAGGCGTGTCGATGTAGGCGGCCAGCCGTTGCTGCCAGACAGCGTCCCCTCGAGCACGGCAGATCTACTTGAGGGTGCCGTCGTCGAGCCAGCGAAGGAAGCGGAGCCGGCAGGCATGGAAGGGACCCAGAGCTGGGGGAAGCCGTGTCCACGCCTGTCCGGCGCAGGCGATGTGGACGATGGCTTCCAGGATCCGCCGTTCGCTGCGGGGACGGCCCCCGGTATGCGACCGCGCGGGCAGCAGCCCGGACAGCGTCTGCCAGGCGACATCGCTGATCCGCGGCCGCCACACCGGCATTCCGCCTGTCAAAGACAGCAGTTCATCGACCAGACGCCGCCGCTCTGGCAACAACAGTGTCCGTCGCGCACTCTGCTCCCGCAGCCAGGTGGTGATGTGGCCGTCGCCTGGGGCGCCGGGCCACCACTCAACACCGTCCGGGGCCCAGTCAGGTGGTAGTGGGAGGCCCACCACATGCATTGCCAGGCCACCGGCCAGGGCGGGTTCCACCATGCATCCAGGCGTCGAAGCTGTTCCGTCTGCTTCACGGTCAGTGACGTCGCGTCGGCACGCCGGTTGGCCAGCCACCGACCCGGATCGAACCCTCCCGCACCCCGCTGGCGGTGTGCGCGATGGCCGAATGCCCGAACCACTCCACATGACGACGGACCTGCTCAAGTCCGTCGGTAAACAACTGCGCATGCCGTTGTTCCAGGCCCTGGCCGTGCCCGGCCCTCCGCGGCACCGCCAACTTCACCCGCCATCCTCGAGCCGCCGGTCCGCCACGTCCTGCTGTACCCGAAGCCTCACGGGAGCCTGCGACTGCGCCCAGGGGGTCTGCCAGCCGGCGCAGATCCGTTCCTACTTCCGTCGGCCGGTGCGCGCTGTGTACCCACCACCGTCCGTACCACCGCACGAGCCCAGGACGCCAACGGGCCGCCATGGCCGTCCCAGACGCTCGCCCAACGCGGCAGTAAACCGCTCATCATCACCCCGGCCGCGCACCAGGGCACCCGCACCGCTTCCGGCGGCCAGCTGCTGCATCCGCGGATCCACCAGAGCTTCCGCGATCGCGACGACCTCCGGAAACACCACCACATCCCGTACCGGCAGCCGCCACTGCTCAACGCCCCAGCCCAGCGGATCCGGACACCACCGGCGCGTAGCCGCAACCACCTGCTGCACACGCGGCTCCCACACCGCGCCCCCTTGCGTTGTGACGGGCCGGTGATTTTCAGGTGGTTGGGCTGTTGTGGTCTGGTGTTCTGCCTTTCGGGGTGGGATTCGGGTCGGTTGAAGCGGTTGGGTTCGGGTGTGGTGGGCGTGGCTTGGGGCGTGTTCGGTTTGGTTGTTCGGGGGCTTGGTCTGCGGTCCGGTAGTTGTGCGGGATTGATCTTGTGCTTCTCGTAGGTGTGGTGGCACGTCTATGGGGGCTGCGCTCTTGGGGGCTTGAGGTTCCGGATGGTGCTGGTCAGTGGCGTGTGTGGGTGAGGAAGGCCCGGAGGGGGTCGTTTGCGTTGCTGGCCAGGCGGGGCAGTTCGAGTCGGTGGGCGATGAGGTTGAGGGCGTCGTCGGTGCCGCGGCGTAGCTGGCTCGGCAGGGTGGCGAGTGTGACGGTTTCCGGGTAGATCACCAGATCGCGGGTCAGCAGGGCGGGGGAGGCGCTGCCCGTGGTGGTCAGGTGGGGGTTGGCGGCGCAGAGCCGGGTCAGGCGGGTGTGCCAGCGGTGGGTGAGGTGTTGCTGGTGGTCGTACCAGCGGGTGGTGATGGCGCGCACCGCGGTCCAGGCGGTGCTGGCGCGTGAGTGCCGTAGGAGGCGCTGGTGCGCGTGGTGTGCGGCGGTGAGTGTGGGCGCTGCCCAGGTCCGGATGGTGGTGGTGAGTCGTGGGTCGGGGGCTGCTTGGTGGTGGCGTGGGCACATCAGCCGGTGCGGCGGCCGATGAAGCAAGGCGGTGTCGGTGGTCTCGTGGCTGCGGTGGCGGGTGCACAGGGTGCAGGCGCGGACGGGCTGCTACTCGGTCTCGAGCCGCTTCCAGCGCGCGGCTGCTCCGGCGCCGTGGGCGTTGCCGAGCAGGGCGAGGTGGGGCAGAGCGTGCGTCAGGTGGGGGAGCGGGGCGCAGGCCAGGGCGGCGAGGTGCCGGGCCGCGCGCGGAGTGAAAGTGAGTTCGGCCGTGGGCAGGGTGCCGTGGCCGTGGAGGGTGATGCCGGTGCCGCCAAGGAGCTGGGGGAGCGTCAGCCGGTAGGTCTCGGCGAGGCGTTGGGTGTGGGAGGCGGTCGCTTCAAAGGGCAGTGGCCGTACGCGGAGCACGCCCGGCGCGGCTGCTGAGGGGATCCGCAGCCATGCCCCCGCGACGACGATGTGCTGTGCGGCGCCGCCCCCTGCTGCGGCGCGGGTTGTGACGTCTGTCCGGCTCATGACGTGCCGGTACTCCGGCTTCGCGGCCGCGGGTGGGGGCGGTAGTGCTGTTCGGCGAGGTGGTCCAAGCGGATCGCGCCGAGGGTGGTTTTGGCGATGCGTTCGGTGCCGTCGATGAGGGCGGTGATGGCGGCCTGGCGGATGAGGCGGGCGAGACTGCCGATGCGGCCGGCGGTGCGTTCGTGCAGGTAGGGGGCCAGCTTGGGGAGGGTTCCGGGCCGGTGGTGGCGCAGGTCGAGCGCGCTCTCGATCGCGGTGATGAGGTCGCGGAAGGGCTCTTCGTCGCCGAGACGGGCGGGGAAGGCGGCGCAGTCGATGAGGGAGGCGCGTCCGGCGAGCTGGGCGCCGCGCACTCCGGTGAACAGGGGGGTGGTGGTGACGTCGATACCGGCGTAGACGAAGGTGGCGCCGATGCGTTCGGTGAGATCTTTGAGCAGGTCGGCACTCTGGGCGCCGGTGGTGGTGCGGGGGTTGAGCCGGTGGATCTCGTCGATCAGCACCAGCTGGACGCCCGCGGCGGTGTAGGTGTGGCAGACCGAGTTGGTGATCTGGGCCTGGGACATGCCGGCGGCGACGGGGATGCCGAGGTAGCGGGCGAATTCGGCGGCCAGGGTCTTCGCGCTCGCGGCGGGCGGGACCAGGACGTAGGCGACGGGAACATGCCCGGCCGCTGCTGCAGCGCCGTGGCGGCGGATGTGGGCGAGATGGCAGGCGCGCCCGACCTGGAGCAGCGCGGTGGTCTTCCCGGCGCCGGCGGGGCCGGTGACGATCAGGGACGGCCGTGCGGTGACCGTCTGATGGCGGCCGAGGATCATCAGCATGCGCACGTTCTTGGCGAGAGCGTCGATGGCCGGGGTGCGCACGGTGACGAACCGCGAGTGATAGGCCAGGCGTTCCTCAAGGCTGCGGTGCGGCGTGCCGGGTGGGGGCGGAGCCGCCCCGGGGGTGGTGGCGAAGGCCTGGAAGCCGTCCCAAGTGGTCACCGCCTGTGGCTGCGGATCCTGGCCGTCGTCGGCGCTTGCCGCGGCACCGGGAGACCGCTCCGCCGTCGACAGTGACTTGCCGGCCCGCGCATCGCTCGTGCCCGGCGAGGCGTTCACCACTGCTCGGCTTCCGCTTCGGCGTCCCACAGCCCATACCCGCCTGCCGTTCCCGGCAGCCCGCTGGCGCCCTCCGGCTCGCTCGTGCCGGTCTGGGCCGCGGTGTCGACGCTCATGAGGTCGTCATGGCTCTCGCTCCAGTCCGGTGCCGGGGCCGGTGCGGCCTCTGCGCCGAGTGGGCGCCGCTGGCCTGGAAGATCGGGCAACTGTGCTGCCGTACCGGAGCGGGAGGCCCTGCGACGGCGAGTTTTCTGCTCGGTCTCGGCGGGGTGGCGGGTGCGGCGCAGGAGCTGGTCGAGGGCGTCGGCGAGGTCGGCTTCGTGCTGGTCGCGGTCCCCGCGTTGTTCGATCTCGGCCTGGACGTGGCGCCAGATGGCGTCGTTGAAGGGCTGGTGGACATGGTCGCGGTGGACCCACGGGATTTCGTGGAGCTGTCCGTCGGTGAGGCGGACCCAGATCTGGCGGGCGTCGTGGGGGTTGTGGTGGACCTCCCACTTACCGTCCCTGGCCACGATGGGAGAACGCTGGCTGCGGTGGGGATCGAGGATGTCGTGGTTGTAGGTGCGGTAGTCGAGGCGGATGCCGCGTTCGGTGACGGGCTGCCAGCGCACCGGCAGCAGGTCGAGGTAGTCGGCCCCGGTCAGAGGCACTGGCACGTAGCCGCTGATGGTGATCAGCGCGGCCCACAACTGGTTCGGGGTGAGGGCGGTTTTGGGCAGGACGGGGTGGCGCAGTCCGTCGTGGGGCCGGTTCTGCCAGCCGCAGGTGATCCATTCGTCGAGGAAGTCCTGCAACTGCCCGCTCGTCCACCGTGCTTCGGCCTCCGTCGCTGAGCCGCCGGCGCTGGGGGTTGGAGCCGGTGTGGCCGGCGACGTGCTGGCAGAACAGGTCGTTGATCGAGCCGAAGGTCCGCTCCACCACGGCCTTGGCCTGCGGCCGACGGGGCAGGGCTGGCTGCACGCTCACCCCGAGCGTCTCGCAGGCGGCGGCGAAGCCCTGCGAGAGGTAGATCTTCCCGCGGTCGACGACGATCGTCTCGGGCACGATCACCGGCCGCGCGGCCGCTCCTTCCAGCCGCTCGTCCAGTGACAGCATCCGCTCATAGGGCACTTCAGCCCGCGACAGGTGAAGCGGGGTGGGCCAGGTGGGGCGGGCAGGATGCGGAACAGCCATCTCGGCCAGGAGCAGTGCGGCGTCGACGGCTTTGGTGCTGTGCGGGCGCAGGACGGCGGCCAGGATGGAGCGGGTGGCGACGTCGACGGCGATCGTCAGCTCCGGCCGGCCCAGGCTGCCGTCCTCCAGGACGGCCATGATGTCCAGGCGGGTGGTGTCGATCTGCACCTGCTCCCCGGGCCGCAGCACCACCGGCGCCGACGAGGCGCGGGCGGGTGCGGTGGCGGTGCGTGCCGGGCGTCCCGGGCGGTCGGCCGGGTCGGCCAGCACGCTCACCAGCCGGTAGAACGTCGAGCGTGACGGCATCTCCACCACCCCGCGCCCATGGGTGTCCTGAAGGATCTGCCCGACCAGTACCTGCAGTCCCTTCACCGTCCCCTTCGACCGGCCTCGCTGGCGCCGCAGCGCCTCCAGCACCGCGGCCACCACCCGCTCATCCGCATATTCCGTCGGATGACGGCCGCGGGCCGGCACCGCACGCTTGTCGACCAGCCCCCACAACCCCTGCTTGCGGTAGGCGTGCCGCATCCGCTGCACCGTCGTACGCGTCACCCGCGCGAAGCCGAGCGCCGCCAGCTCCTTCGCCTTGGCCACTTCCCGCTGCGCCAGCGTCCACCGCTCAGGGGCGTATTCCGGCCGCATCGTCTGGCCGTCACGGCCACCCTCAGGGTGCGGCCATCCGGTCTCGACCTTCCGGATGTGGGGCAGCCAGGCCAGCGCCCGCTGCTGGGCCGCCACAGGAACGGTCTCGAACAGTCCCCACTGCGGCACCGTGCCCGGCGCCCGTGCGCCCACTACTTCGAAGCCCGGATCGGCGAACAACCGCCCCAGCAGCAGTCTCGTTTCGGTGCCGTCCTCCTGCAGCAGGTAGACCTGCTGACCCTGTAAGGCGGCGACCTGCCAGGTCTGTCCCCGGTAGGCGACGTGCGCGCCGACCTCCACCACCGGCCGCTGGCTTTTACCGTGTGTGCCGCGCACTGCGCTCACCCCTTCCTCGGCCGCCCCCGGCGCCCAGATGCTCTTCGACGCCCCCACCACCACGTTCTGCGTCAGTGCAGACCAGCGTCTCCTCGTGTAGCGGCTCATCAAGAGGCGTCGTCAGATGCCCGCACCACAGCGCGTGATAGACAGCTGGCAGGACCTGCAGAGGATCACCCACCGATACTGCCCCGTCAGCCAGTGGCCGGGGCCCGGCGAACGCTTCGGCCAGCGCGGCCTGCAACTCGGGCGGGCCCTGATTGCGTGGGTGGCGGTAACCGGCCAGCCATCGCAGGTTCGCCGCCACCACCGCTGGAGGTGGTTCCAGGCGCCGGTAGACCCAGCCGACGCAGGCACACGCCGCCTCCAGAACCATCCGCGCCCGCTGCGCCCTGTCTGCCACGGTGGTCGGGCTGGAGGGACAGTCGGCGAGCAGGCCGGTGCCGTCGGCGTACCGGGCAAACAGCTGAGGCACCCACGAGCGCACCCGTCCGTCGGCATCCCGCCACAGCAGCCGTACCGGACGTGCGGACAGACCGGTCACGTCCGGATCCCGGTCCAGGACCATCAGCTGGGTGCGCATTGCTGCCGAACCGTGCACGACGTGCCGTCCGGTGGTGGCCGACCACCACCAGCCCGGCCCCCATCGGCGGCCCGGAACGACCGGAAACGCGGATACCGGTGCGAGATCCTCGAACCGCACCGACGCCGCCTGATCCCACGGAAGTCGCGTCACCTGCCCGGCGGCCGTGGCGAACGCGGCCTCGATGCCCGCACCAGCGCTCCCTGCGGCAATCTGCTGCACCTGCCTGCTGTGCTCGTGCCCCTCCACACTTAACAGCCAAGTCCATGGCGGGCTGCTGAATGCCGTGATCCGGATCCGCCACCCGAACGGGTGAACGGCGGCCACGATGCCGAGCTCCTGCACCCGTGGTCAGAGTGGGAAGGCACGCAGTTCCGGCAGGAGCCGCTGCTGGCCGGGCAACAAGGTGTGGCGTTGAGCGAGCTGTTCGCTGAACCAGGAGCGCAGCGTGGGCGGTGATTCGAGATCGATTACGTCGCCCATTCCATGCCGAGCTCAGCAAGCGCTACCCGCTGTTCGGCGGTGAGTTTGTCGCGCCGCGCCTTCGTGTTGGAGATCCATACGCCGAGCTTGACGGTTACCGGCTCCGTCTCGCCGTCGACGGCGATTTCCTCAGCGTGGGCGCGCGGTACCGGTCGGCTTGTGCCTTCCCGCTCTACCCACTGCGTGAGGGCCGCGAGTCCGCGGTGGAATGCCTGCTGCGCCTTGCCCGGGCCCTTCGTCGCACGGGCCGCCGCCGGGGCGGGAGAGGGAGCTTCCGGGGCTTTGATGCCCAGCGCGGTCAGCAGTTCCTGCTGCTCGGGCAGGAGCTGCGCCCAGGTGCCCGGTTCCTGCTGCCGCCACCTCCAGGTGCCGATGTCGTCGCCGTCGAAGGTGACGCCCGGTGCGATGTGGGGGAGGTGGCCGTCGGCGTCGATGAGGTCGGCGAGGACGCGGTAGTGGCGCTGCCAGTCCAGGGGCCAGGGGCAGTCCCAGTCCGGGTCGATTGCCGTCAGCTGCTTCGCGCGCTCCGCTGCCCGCTGCGGGTCTTTGCCCAGGCCGTTCTTCGTGCCCTTCCGCCGGAGGTTGGCCATGTGCTGTCCGATGGGCGTCATCGTCTCGTCTTCGCCCCATACTGCGTCCTGGCGGGGGGCGAGGTGCCCCGTCGCCAGGCGGTAGGAGTGCAGCGCGGCGAGTTTGGTCTCCCATGCTTCGTCCCCGGGTTCCCACACCATGCCCTCGTCGTCCAGTTGCTGTTTGCGGTGGTCTTCGAGTTCGCCGGCCCGCAGCGCCTTCCGCTGCTGGTGGACCCACCGGCCGAGTGGGAAGTCCTTGGTGATGCCGACCTCGACCTCGGTGTCGTACGGGACGGTGTGGACGCCGGTGATTTCGTTCTCCTTCCGCCAGCGGATGAGGGCCTGGTAGCCCTCCAGCCACACCAGGGACTCAGGCCGGTAGACCCGGGTGCGCAGGAAGGCCGCGATGGTCGATGCGTCGCGCGGGCTGGAGAAGTGGAGCAGGGCCGACTCGGCAGCGGCGTCGGCGCCGTCCTGCTCCTGGTCCTCGCCGTCGCCTGCGCCGCCGGCCCCGACGATCTGCCCGTCCTCGTCACGACGGACGTGGACCTTGCGCTTGCCGCTCGTGAGCGCGCGAGAGGCGAGCTGCTCGACCAGGCGCTCATCATGACTGCGGAGGCCCTGGAGAACCGCTACAAGGGGGCGGAAGCTGGCGCTGGCGACCATGTCGGTCGGGTCCTCGTTCGGCTCCAGGAAGACCGGCACGATGATCCTGGCCACCTTGGTGGAGCCGTCCTTGTTGAGCCTCAGCGCCCGGCCGATGTTCTGCACGATCTCCACCTGCGAGCCGCGGGTGTCCGCGAAGCAGACGGCTTCCACGCCTCGCTCGCCCGTGATGTCGACGCCTTCCCCGAGGACGCGAACGCTGGCGAGGAAGGCGCGGTGGACCCGGCGTCCGGCCGCGTCGATGCCGTTGGCGAACTGGCGCAGTGCCTCCCGGCGTTCGGCCACCAGGTGGTCGCCGCACAGCCATGCCGACCACACCCGGTCCGGGGGTACGTGGCGGCCGGCCTCCAGCTCGTAGAACTCCGCGTCGATGGAGGACTGCGGCAGCTTGTCGGCGGCGGCCAGGTCGGCGTCGGAGGTATCGGCGGCGTACAGCTCGGCAGCGGTCTCCGGCAGCTTCTCCGCGAACGCGGTGGCCTCCTCCACCTTCTGGTGGAACGTCATCACCGTACGGAGGTTGTACGCGGCGGCGTGCTCCAGGAGCGCGGTCTGCAACAGGGCCAGGCGCCGGCCCCGCCGCGCCTCCTCCGACTCCCCGAGAACCGGCGAGGGATCGCGGTTTGTCGTGGCTCGTTCCATCTGATCAGTATTCGGGGTGTTGAGCTGGGCTGATCAGTTGGCTGGTTGGGGCTGGCGGTGTGGTCTGTGGTGGCGAGGGGCTTGACGTTGCTTGCGGGCTGGGGGTGGGCGGGGTCTGTGAGCTGTGGGTTTCCTGCTTCGGGGTGGCCGTAGGTCCGTTGGTCGGTTCTATTGGTTGGCGGGTCAGTTTCGTTGGGCGGCTGTTGTAGCTGATCAGGGGTGTGGATTCGTGGATGCCGAGGGTGCTCAGGAGGTGTTGTTGGTGGGGGTGGAGCTGGTTCCAGGCGCGCTGCTGGGTGCGGATCCATTTAGTGGTCGTGCCGGGGAAGGTGTGGCCGGCGGTGTGGTGGGCGTGGGCTTGGTGATAGCTGTGGTTCCAGGAGACCCGCCAGGGTGGGTTCCACCACGGGTCGAGTGCGGTGAGCTGTGTGTCGTGGGGCCAGGGCAGGCCAGTGCGGCGTAGGTGGGCGACGGCGCGTTTGCGCTGCTCGTACAGCCACCAGCCCAGGGGGAATCCGTCGTGTTCGGTGGTGTAGTGGGCGGTGCCGAGTCCGCCGTGAGTGTGTGCGTAGGAGCGGGCGTAGGGCAGGCCGCCGTCGATGGATGACGAGACGGTTGTGGGGCGCGACCGGCTGGCGCCGGTTCTGCGGCGCGTGCGTGTTTCCTGCTGGGGGCGGGCGGCGTGTGCGTCCTGGGGTGTTATGCCGAGGCCGGTCAGGAGTTCCTGCTGGCCCGGATGGAGGTCGTCATAGTTGGTGCACTGGGTGAGCAGCCATCTGGTGGCGGCTGGAGGGAGTCCGGGGAAACCTGCGGCCGCGTTCAGAGCGTGGCCGTGGATCTCGTTTCTGACGGCATGGTAGGTGATTTGCCATGGTAGGCCCCAGGATGGGTTCCACCATGAGTCAAGGACGTCGAGGGCCTCGGCGCGACGGTGGGGGAGTCGGCCGTTGGCGGCCCGTTTGCGTTGGTGGGCGAGCCATGTCCCCAGCCGGTAGCCGTGGTGGTTCGCGCTTCTGGGCACGGCGAGGTGTCCGTGTCGGGCAGCGTAGGAGCGGGCGTGGCCCAGGCCGGTGTCGAATGAGGATTGCTGGGTGACGCGACGGGGCCGTGCGGTGGGGGCATTGGTGGCGGTGATGCCGAGTTGCGTGAGCCTGTGTTGCTGCCCCGGGTGGAGGTTCTGGTAGGCGACGCACTGGGTGTAGAGCCACTGCCCAGTCCAGTCGGGGGTGCCGGGGAATCCTTGTGCAGGGAGGAGTTTGATCCCGTTCTCGACGAGTTTGCGGGCGGTGCGGTGGTTGATCTGCCAGTCCCCGTTCCACGGTGGGTTCCACCATGGGTCGACGGCGGCCAGCAGCGGGTCGGCCGGGTAGGGCGCGGCGAACTTGGCGGTGTGAAGGCTGGCCTGGTGCCGCTGGCGGGCCAGCCAGCCTCCGACGGGGAAGCCCTCGTGCCGGTCGGAGGGTGATGCGTTGAGGTCACCGTGCAGTGCCGCGTAGGAGCGGGCGTAGTAGAGACCGGTCTCCAGAGACGGCCTGTGGGTGGCGGGGTTGGGGCGGGCGGCTGCGACAGTCTGCTCAGTCAGTCCGACGGTCGCGAGCTGTCGGCGCTGTTCCACTGCCAAGCCGGGGTAGGACACACATTGGGTGTATAGCCATTGACCGAGTTCGTCGTCGAAGGCTGCAAAGGCGCTTTCGGGGTCGAGGGGGTGGCCGGAGCGGACAAGATCGCGCACGGTATAGCAGGCTCGCTGCCAGTCGGAGGGCCAGGGCGGTGCCCACCACGGATCCATTGCGTCCAACTGCTGTGTGAGGGCGGGATCGAGAATGCCGCGCCGGGCGCGTACGCGGAGGTTGGTCAGCCATTGGCCGATGGGGAAGCCGGCGTGCGTATCGGCAGCGCTCGCACAAAGGTGCCTGTGCTGCTGCCAGTAGGCGCGTGCGTTGCTCAGGCCCTGGTCACGGGCCTCGGCGAGGTTGCGACGCCGCGGCAGTGCGTGGCGGGCGGCCTCGGCACTGATGCCGATCTGAGCCAGCAGTCTGCGCTGCTGGGGGTGGAGGCTGCTGTAGACCTGGCACTGCCGGTACAGCCAGGTGCCGAGATTCTCGCTGGTGCCCGGGAAGCCCTGCTCGGGTCTGATGTTGGTGCCTGAGTCCAGCAGCCGTCGTGCGCGCAGATAGATGCGCTGCCACAGCGTGCTCCACGCAGGATTCCACCACGGGTCAAGAGCGGCCAGGGCCTGGCTGCGCTCGGGGGAGAGCTGGGGGCCTGCGGCGCGCTGGTTGGCCAGCCACAGGCCGAGTTGGAACCCGTCCTTTTCGTACCGGTAAGGAATGCAGAGGTGGCCGTGTTCGGTGGCGTAGATGCGGGCGTGGCGCAGGCCGCGCGCGAACCCCTTGGCGGTCTCGGCCACGTCTGGGGCCGGCGCCCCCTCCGACTCCGTGTTTCCGGGCGCTTCGTCGACGGGCCGGGTTTCGGCCAGGAGCCGGGTGATCGGTGCGGGCCGGTGAGGCGGGGAGACGTGCCATATGCTGCGTGTCTTCGGCTTGTGCCCGGCGCTGGTGCGTACGCAGGCACGTACCCAGGCGTTCAGCGGGCCTGTCGTGATGGCGCTGAGGCGACCGGCGATCCACGGCCGCTCAAGGCGCCGAGCCAGTTCGTCCACGAGGCTGGGGACATCGGCGAGCGCGTGCGGCTGATGCCGCCCCGCGTCATCGAGTAGCCGCTGCTGCAGGCTCGGGTCGGCGAGGGCCGCGGCCAGCGTGACGGCTTCGGGATAGGTCACCGCATCCCGCGCCGCGGCACGCCAAGCGAGGCCGTTGCCGGGTGCCATCAGCCGCAGCCGGTCGGGCCAGAGGATCTCTTCCGGCCAGGGCTCGTCCCACCACGAAGCCATGATTGCCTGCGCCACGGTGAACGCTTCGCCGGCGTGCACAGAGCGCCGCAGCAGCCGTACATGACGGCGCTGGGCCGCCCCGTTCTGCGGTACATACCGTAGGTCCAACTGCCCGGGGTACGCCGTTGCCCCGTCGACGACGGGTGTTTCCAGCATCCAGCACTGGTGCTTGACGCATACCCGGCCGTGCGGCAGCAGGTAGCGGCGTGCTTCTTCCCGGCCTCGTGTGGCGGTCGCGGTGCAGGCACGGCATCCGGGGCCGGTCGGCGGGATAGTGGCTGCGGTGCGGACCCAGGCGGCTGGCCCGTTCCCTAGCCTGCTCGAAGGGACGTCTCTGCCCCAGGCCGGCAGGGCACGGTGCAGGTGTTCTTCGGGCATGCGGCAGAAAGCGGCGACCGCCGCCCGGGCCTCGGCGTTGAAGACCACTTCTCCGTCGGGCCGCACCGTGAACAGGTTGGGCCGCCGTCCCACGTCCACGAGCGCGCCGATGAGTTCTTTGGCCGTGAGCTTGTACCGGGAGGCGACTCTGCTCATGAACGACAGCGTCGTCTCGCCGTTCAGCGGAGCGACACGCACCGCTCCCAAAGGCGGTCTGTGCAGGGGTAGTTCGTTCTGCTCGCGCTGTGGTGGCTGCGAATCATCCCTGACGGCAGGTTCCATCAAAGGGCTGGTGGTCTTCACCGCTGGTCCGCCTCGTCAGGATCCAGTGCCGTTGTTGCGGGGGCGCGGGAGGCGTTTTCGGGGCGGGCGGGCTTGCTGCTCCGCGCGGATGTCGAGCTGGATGCCGGCCAGGAGCCGTTTGGTGATCTTTTCGCTGCCGTCGAGGAGGGCGGTGAGGGCGGCTTCACGGATGAGGTGGGAGAGGCTTCCCATGACTCCGCCGGTGCGCTGGTGGAGGTAGTCGGCGTGCCGGGCCAGAGTGCCTTGGGTGTGGTGGCGCAGGTGCAGGGCGTTCTCCATGTCGGTGACCAGGTCCAGCCAGGTCGCGCGCTGTTCGGCGCTGCCGCAGGACAGGGCGGTGTTGCGGGCCAGGGTGAAGCGGCCTGCCAACTGTGCGCCGCGCGGCCCGTTGAGTAGGGGGGATGCCTCGACGTCGACGCCTGCGTACACGAAGGTCGCGGGAATCCTCTCGCCGAGGTGCTTCATCTGGTCGGAGGTCTCCGCGCCGGCCCGGGTGCGGGTGTCGAGCAGGTGGACGTCGTCGACGAGGACCAGCGCGGTGCCCAGCTGGCACAGCAGGTGGCAGACGGCGTCGGTGATCTGCGCCTGGTTCATCCGGACCGCGATGGGGATGCCGAGGAACCGGGCGAACTCCGATACCAGCATCTTGGGGGTGGAGGCGGGCGGCACCGCCAGGAACACCACGGGCAGCCGGTCGGTGCGGCCGGGGTGGCGGTACTGCTCGGCGAGTTCGAAGGCGCGGCCCATTTCCAGCAGGGTGGTGGTCTTGCCGGTGGTGGGCGGCCCGGACACGATCAGTCCGCGGCGCGCGGTTCCCTGCTGGCGGCGGTTGAGGAGCATCAGCCGCCGCACCGACAGCGAGATGCGCTCCATCGCCGGGGTGGTCAGGACGACGAACCGGGAGTGGTAGTCCAGGCGTTCCTCCAGCGACCAGTCCTCGCCAGCCTCTGGCGGGGGCTGCAGCGGGGGAGTGCCGACGAACTGCTGCCAGCCCTCCCGCGTGGTCGGCGGTGCATACGCCGCCATCTCATCTGGGACGGGAGCGCCGTCGGCGACTGTTACCACCGGGTTGCCTCCTGACGGGCGTCGTAGATCCGGGACGGGCGGGGGACTGCGGCCGCCTTGGGTGGCTGTTCATCCGCGCCGGGGGCGTCGCCGGCGTCGTCTGGTGTGCCGAGCGGGTCGGCATCCTCGTCCCAGCCGTCCTCGAACTCCTCGCTCACGGCCTCGCCTTCCTCGCCATCGTTCTCATCGAGGCTCGTCGGGGTGAAGGCGCCGACCAGGCCGTAGGACAAGGTCGGCGCGGTGAGGAAGTCGGGCGGCTGGTGGGCCAAGGGAGTGGCCAACGATGCTGCGGCGCCGACGGGCGCCGCGACAGGCTGGGCGAGGGATGCCGCGGCGCTGGCCCGTGCTGCGACGGTCCGCTCGCGGCGGGTGCCTTCACCGTTGCCGGCCCGTCTAAGGAGACGGTCCAGGGCCTGGGCGAGCTGCTGTTCGTGTTCGTCGCGGTCGGTGCGGCGTTCCACGATGGCGCGGATGTGCCGCCAGGTGAAGTCGGTGAAGGGCAGGCTGACACGCTCCTGGTGGACCCAGGGGATCTCCTGCCAGCCGTCGGGGAGTCGTACCCAGATCTGCTGGGGGGCGTAGGGGTTGTGGTGGATCTCCCACATCCCGTCCGAGGCGGTCGACTTGTGCCCGCGGTGCGGGTTGAGGACCTCGTGGTCGTAGGTGCGGTAGTCGAAGCGGATGCCGTAGTCGTTGATGCCCAGCCGCTTGACCGGCATGAGCTCGATGTAGTCCTCCGCGCCCAGCAGCACCGGAACATGGCCCGTCACGCCGACCAGCGCGGCCCACATCTCGTTCGGCGACACCGCGAGTTTGGGGGCCAGCGGGTGTCGCAGCGAGGCGTGCCGGCGGTGCTGCCAGTCCGTGACCACCCACTCGTCCAGCAGGTCCTCCACCTGGGGAAGCGTCCAGCACGCCTCCCCCTCGACGTTGCTGCCGCGCTGGGTGACGTCGGAGCCGGTGTAGCCGGCGACGTACTGGGAGAAGCGGTGGCCGATGGTGAGGAACGTCCTCTCGACGTTCCCCTTGGCCGGGCCGTTGGCCGGCGGCGCCGGCTGGACCGATACCCCCAGGCTCTGGCACGCCGCGGTGAATGAGGCGGAGATGAACACCCGGCCCTGGTCGACGATCACCGTCTCCGGCGTGATCACCGGACGGGCTGCCGCCCCCTCCAGCCGGGCATCCAGCGACACCAGCCGCTCGTAGGGGATGACCGACCGCGACATCGCCAGCGCCTCTTTCCATCCCGGGCGCATCCGCATGGGTGTCACCATCTGCGCCAGCAGGACCGCCGCGTCCACCGACCCGGTGCCCATCGGCCGCAGCACGGTCGCACAGATGCTGCGCGTCGCCACGTCCAGGGCGATCGTCAGCTCGGCCTTGCCCACCACCCCGTCGGCCAGGACCACCATCACGTCCAACGGGGTGCTGTCCAGCATCACTAGCTCACCGGGCCGCAGCGCCACCGTCGGGGTGAACGGCGCAGCAGGCCGCGAGGAATGCCGGCGCCGCTGCGCCGCGGTTCCCAGCAGCCCCTGGCGGTCGGCGAGGGCGTGCACCAGCCGGTTGAACGTCGAGGCCGGCGGCACCTTCACCACCCCAGCACCGTAGGTGTCCTCCAGGATCCAGCCGACGGTGCGCCGCAGCCGGCTCAGCGTCCCGGTCGACCGCTCCTTCTGCGCCTGGAGCGCTTGCTCGATCGCGGCGACCACCCGCTCGTCGGCCCGCCCCACCGGTGAGCGCCGCCGGGCGGCCCGGCCGTCCACCAGACCCCACAGGCCCTGCTCCCGGTAGCGGGTCCGCATCCGCCGCACCGTCACCGCACTGGCCGGCTGCCCGGCCGCCGTCAGTTCGGCGGCCTTGGCTTCCTCCCGCTCGGCCATGGTGCGCAGGGCCGGATCGAACGCGGGGCGCGGCACCTGCGCCTGCCCCGGGACGGGGCACCCGGTCTCGACCTCACGCACATGCCGCTCCCAGGCGTATGCACGCGCACGCACCTGCTCGGGCAGTTCCTCCAGAAGCCCGAAAGGGGGCACGCTGCGCTGTGGGGCGCCCACCACTTCGAAGCCGGGGTCGGCGAGCAGGAAGTTCGCCAGGACCGTGGCGACGGAGTTGTCCGCGTCGATCAGCTTGACGCACGGTCCTTCCAGCATGACGACCGTCCAGGTCCGCTTCGCGAAGCGGACCTGTGTTCCGGGCTCCAGCACGGTGTTGCTCATGCTTGCCCCCGCCCCCGCGACTGGGGGACCGTCGTCACGGTCACCCGCTCGTGCAGGGGCACGTCGAGGGGAGCTGACACGCCGCCGTGCCACAGCGCGTGGAAGATCACCGGGAAGACCTGAACCGGATCGCCGAGTTCCCGCACCCCCTCGATCAGAGGCCGCGGCTGCCGGAAGACCTCGGCCGCGCGTACGGCCAGTTCGCCACCCTGGTAGCGGGGATGCCGGTACCCGGCCAGCCAGCGCAGATTGGTTGCGAAAACCGGATCCGGAGGCCGCAGGACCTGGTACTGCCAGCCCACCGCAGCAGTCGCGGCCTCCATCACCGCCGCCCGGGAGGCCAGGCGCGGCGAGATCTCCCCGTGCCCGGCGCAGTCCGCCAGCAGACCCCTGCCATCCGTGAGGCGGGCCATCAGATGCGGTGCGTGCCGCACTGGGCCCCCGTCACGCTCAGACCAGGTGAGTTCCACCGGGCGGCACGCAATGGCCACCACCGAAGGGTCATGGTCCAGCAGCATCACCTGGGTCCGCATCACCCCGGACGCGTAGTGCACCAGCCGCCCGTCGGTCGCCGACCACCACCACCCCGGCGCCATCCGCTTGCCGCGCCGCACCGGGAACCGCCGCACCGGCCCGCACTCCTCCAAGCAGACACCACGCGCGGCCTCCGGCCACAACGTCCGCTGCTCGGTTCCCGCCTGGTCGACGAACCGAGCCTCCAGCCCGTCGCCGATCCTGACCAGTAACTCCGCGGCCGCCTCAGCATCTGCCGGCATCTCATCCGACATCCCGGTGGGGCGACCGGATGCGAGAACCGGCTCACGGACCGCCGCGCGCGCCGGCCGGTCGCATCCTCCGCCCGCCGGATCAGATGCCCGAGGACCGGCATCCACTGCGGCCCGCGCACCGCCGTGCGCTCCCTCGATCTGCAGTGGCGATGCGGATAAGGCGGAGCAGCTGGGGACCGGCGGGTGGTGCGTGTCGATCATGTGCTCCAGTCAAGCGTGCCCGTGTGCGAGAACCGCCGAATTCGGCCAACCTCCGCCGCACACCGACCGGTTCGCCCAGACTGCCGATGATGGCGCCGACGGGCTGCCGGTGTCAGTGCAGACCCCTGCCCCGCCCATCGCCCGCCCCGCCGAGGCGGCCCCCGGCCGCGGCGACTTCCTGCCCGGCCCGGATACGACGGGCGTCTTGGTCGACGTAGATGTCGCTGGTGCCTGCTGCCGCGACACTCTCGCCCTGGCCCTCGAACTCGCCCGCCACCTGGGCGCGGACAGCACCGTCCACGTGACCGCGGCTATCGTCACCGCCGAACCGGTACCCATGACCCCGGTCGTTACCGAGTACGGCGGCTTCCGGGCCGTTCCCGACCAGGCCCGCCGACCGCGCCGCATCCAGCCCGTGACCACCCTGGTCTCTCCCACTGACGAAGACGATCTGCTGCGCGAGACCGCCCAGGAGACCTTCTCCGACCTCATGCACCAATTCGGCATCACCGTCCACCTGTAGACCGACGGCACGCACGGCCGTGCACTGTTGCCGGAACATCGGTGGGCAAGCCAGATATCGTGGGCGGCCGCAATCCTGCGCGGTTTCAGCCGATTCTTATGGCCATCTCGCCTCATCCCGTGTTGTTGAAGCTCGGCTGCACTGTCAGTGCCCGCTGCGATGCTGTCCGCCATGGCAACAGACCACGGCCGAGTGCCAGACCGACTGGTAGACGTCACTTGGCAGGGCTGGCACCGTACCGGCGGCGGCAAATACCGCGCGGACTTCGGAGCCCGGAGGAACCTGGCGGACTCCACGCTCGACCACTTGGAGGACACCCGTGGCCCGCTGCGCCCGGTGGTGTCCGCACCAGACCAGGACGCCGAAGCCGTGCGCGCCGCTCTGCGCCGGGCTGGGAGGGCGGCGGCCGGTTCCTTACTGGTGGCGGTCTACCGGCTGACCGAGCGCGGTACGAGCAGGCTGCCTTCGCCCGGAGGGACCCGTACGCGGACAAGCTGTACGCGGGCGGGGAGGGCTCGTGGCAGAGCGAGACGATGCAGTCCTTGGCCCAGGGCATCGGTGGTGACCTCGCGAGGAAACCGAAGCGGTACAACAAGGCGGCGGTCGCGGCACTGACGGGCGTCATAGACAGCTGGGTGACCGGCCCGCACTGGTATGTGGAGGTCGCCGGGACGCTGAGTCGCCTGTTCGGCGAGGTCGCCGACGCTGTCGGCGGCTGGAGCAAGGTGGCCGACCAGTGGCTGTAGCCAGGAAAAGCAGTCGGCCACACCGAGCACGTCATCGAAGCGGTTCACGACTATCTGATGAGTACCGCCGCCTCGCGTCATGGGAGCGCACGGCCCGACTGGGCACGGACCAGCGCCGGCTGTGGCTGCGCTGGCTCCTCTCCCGCCTGACGACGACCACGGATTGGTGACGCCCCGGAGCCGGGCGTCACACGGCCGCGGCGACATCATGCACAAGTCAAGTGATCGCCGGTTTCTTTCCGGAGCCTGCGTCACCTGTGTGAGGAGCATCGCCATGACGCACGCCTGTAACGCGCCCGGCTAGCGCCGGCGGGGCACGGGAGAGCTGGACTGAACCGCCCCCGGCGGTGCGTATCAGATGCGGCTCGGAGAGCGTTCGCTCCCAGTGCCAGTTGATGATCCCGTCGTCGGCGTTGAGACGGGTGGACCCTGCTGGTCGGCCGGCCTTCCGCCGACGTGTTGGACTCAGTCTTCGGTTTCGGTGTCTGCGTCGACGGTGCGCCGGTATTCCCAGTGGTTCTTGTCCATCTGGATGCCGAGGTGGATGGGGGCGGGGTACCGGGTGCGGTAGTTGAAGTGCAGGGCGTGGTCGCACAGGCGGGCCGCGGCCAGGCCGTAGGTGAGTGGTGCATGGCCGTCGGGGAGGTGGAGCACGCTGATTTCTGTTGCGGTGTGGCTGTACCAGGTTTCTGCCTGTTCCTCGGCGGAGGTGCTGGCCCAGCGTGTGTACTTCTCGCCTGCTCGCGCGTAGCGGGAGCTGCCGGTGTACTGCTGGGGCAGGTTGCACAGGATGAAGGTGCTGGTGGTGCCCTCCATCAGGAATACGCCGGTGGCGAGCTTGCGCTCTTGGATCTCGGCCGTTGACTCGTCGGTGTGGTCGAGGCGTTCGACGAGGGCGGGTGAGGCGACGTGTTCGCTGCTGGCGGTGACGCGCAGGACGGCGCGGGGGCGTTGGCCGGTGGGGAGGGTGAAGCCGGGCAGCGCGGGGCGTGCGTCCAGGGTGCCGTCGGGTTCGGGGGTGCGGCCCAGGTGACGGTTGGCCAGGAGCGGCCAGATGCTGCGGGCCTGGTCGCCGGAGACGTAGACGATGTAGCCGGTGGCGGTGCCGGCGTGGTCGCCGAGGTCGAACAGGGCGCGGTCGATGGAGCGGGGAAGCTGTGCGTCGCGGCGGCGGCCGTCGGGCAGGCGGCGGCTGCGGTGGGCGGTGTTGGCGGTGGCGTAGTCGAGCCAGGTGCCGCCGGGAGAGTCCTCGTCACGCAGGTAGGCGAGGGTCTGCCACAGTCCTCCGTCCTGGGGCACGAGTGCGACGAGGGTCCACATGAGGCGGGGCGGCTCGGTGGCGGGGCCGCGGCGCTGGCCGCGCTGCTCGCGCAGGTGCAGGCCGACGTGGACGAGGGGTTTCTTGAGGCCGTTCGGGCCGTAGGCCAGGGCGTCGGTGAGGCGGGGGTGGACCAGGCCGGCGCTGCGGTGGAGGTCGGCGACGGCCATGTGGCCGCGGTGGTCGCCTGCAAGCTCGCTGCCCAACTGGTCGAGGGCGGTGGTGATGTCACGGGCCTTCTTGCGCGGGTTGCGGCGTCCGGGCTTGTGGGGGGTGAGGAACTGGGTGAGAACGCCGAGGCGGGCGAGTTCGCGGACCGCGTGGGGCTTGGCGTCCAGGTCGTAGGGGTTGGCGACGGTGGCGTCGGGCCTGCGGGAGGCGCGGCGCTGACGAGTCCAGGCTTTCGCGTCGTACTCGGTTTCGCACAGGGCCAGCAACCGGGTGTCCTCGGGGGCGTCCAGCCCTTGGAGCTGGCGGGCCAGGGAGGGGCGCTTCTCGTGGTGGTCACCGTGGAGCAGCAGGTCGTCCGCAGGCTGCAGGAATGCCTCGACATGATCGTTCAACGCCACGATGGTGTTCTCCGGCATGCCAGCGGCGGCCAGGTCCGGGCGGTTGAAGTGGTAGGCGAGCAGTCGCTGCATGCGGGTGCGCTCGCTTTGGCGGCGGTACAGGACGAGGAAGCGCAGGCGCAGGCGGCCGGCGGCGGCGATGATCTGGCCCAGGCGGGGGTCGTCGAGCAGGACGCTGTCGCGGCCCTCGGTGGTGGTGCGGCGGCTGCCGAACGGCCGCCCTGCAACCTGATGGGTGCGCACCAGGGGTTGTCCGAGGGCGTCCCTGGCCCAGCGGGCGAGTTCGCGGCGGGCGTGCATGCCGTCGCCCTTGCCGATGGAGAAGGTGCCGGCGAAGGGGATGAGGGCACGCAGGGAGCCTGGCGTGCCGCTGAGGTCGCAGGCGCTGGGACTGAGGAATTCGGTCTCATTTTCGGCGCGGGGGAAGACGCTCTCGCCGTGCAGGCGGGTCCAGGCGTCCAGGGCCAGGCGTGTGGTGTGATCCAGGTGCGTGTACTCGCCCCTGCCACCCAGTTCCAGTTTGATCAGGGGGCCGTTGGGGTCGCGAGGGGCGAACCATGCGGTGCGGGCGCTTTTGAGGGTGTTGCTCAGGCGTGAGACGCGGGGCTGGACGGTGGCGATCGGAGAGCGCAGGCCGGGGTGGGAATTCACAGCCACCTCCAGGCGCAGCGTGGCGTAGTGGATCCGGGTCTTCCACGCCGCATCCTCTTCACCGGCGCTCTCACCGTCGCCGTCGCCGTAGGCGGCGCCCCAGCTGTTCTTCCACAGCAGGTCGGGATCCCACACCTGCAGGCATCCGGCCAGATCGGCGCGGAAGCGGACGGTCTGGCCGTCGATCTCCCAGGAGCGGGTAGCCAACCGGCTCGCGACCGCCCAGGAAGCGGCCCTCCAGGCCCAGCCGGGTGCGTCGATGCAGGCCCCGTTGCCGGTGAACTGTTCCCACAGCGGGGTCTTCTCGGGGGTGGTGCCGGCGATGAGGTCGGCGATCTGGCTCTGGTAGGCGAAGGAGAACCGGTCGGCGTCGGTCTGCAGCAGGGCCTGCTCCCACAGAACGATCGCGGCGTGCAGGTCGTCGCGGTCCAGGAGGCGGCTGGTGGCCAGGAACTTCGGCGGGTCGCTCTTGCTCGCGGGGTAGAGGGCTGCGCAGGTGTAGCCGGTGGCGCGCAGCACCGTGAGCAGGCCCGCGTAGGGCAGGTTGGCATCCGACCCGGTGATGCCGCGGTACTCCTGCCGCAGGGCCGGCCACACGTCGCCGATCTTTTCGGGCAACGGGTAGAGGAAGACGGTGCCGAGGAGATCCTCGTTGGTGTGGCAGGCCAGCAGGGACAACCGGGTCTGGGTGCTCATCGGGGGCTTTCGCTTTCGGCCGCGGTGGCGCGGGGGAGGGGGACTCGTACCAGGTGGGGCTGCTCGGAGGAATGGGCCAGGTCGAGCCACGCGGTGAGGGTGGAGCCGTAGGCGCGGCGCAGTGCGTACTGCTCCTGCTCGGTCAGCTCGTCGTAGTAGGTGCGCAGCAGGGAGGGGTAGTCCGTGCCGAGGCGGGTGGCGAAGAAGGCGTTGTCGACGAGATACAGCTGCACGGGGGTGCCGCCGCGGCGGGCACGCCCGGCGAGCTGGATCATGACGACCAGGATTCCGGCGAGGATCTCGGTCTTCAGGAACCGCGGGAGGCGGGAGAACATCGGGCTGGAGCGCAGCAGCCAGTTCAAGCGGATGTGGGCGGCGCGGGTCTGCAGCGCAAGCATCCGGGCGGGGTCGGGGCCGGGACAGGCCGCGGCGATACCGGCCGCGCCGATGCTGGCGTACATCGACTCAGGTGTGTGCAGGTCGGCGGCCGGCCGGGTGGCGACCCACACCGAGGACAGGGCGGAGCGGTCGGTGCCGGGGACGAGGATGTTCAGGGCGCGGGCGACCAGGCGCAGCGGCGCGCACACGACCTTGACATGGGGGTGGGTGTAGGGCAGGTCTTCGAGCTGGTCGACGGTGATCATGACCACGCCGGGGGGCGGGGCCACGCCCCCCGGCGGCCCGGTCTTGGGGATGACCACGGCGATCCACGACGGGTCAGGGATCGCGGAGGCGATGCCGGCGGCGAGAAGCATGGACTGGCTGTAGGCGTTGGTGACCACCATCGCCCTGGCCCGGTCGGGTTCGTGGATCTCCAGGTCCCGCAGGTGTTCCGAGAGGCGGTCTCGCCACAGCTGGGCGCCCAGTTCCAGGAGCCGGGCGGGTTTGCTGGACTCCTCCTGCCCGCCGACGCCGATGGGGTTCCAGGTGTCGGCGGTGGCCGAGACGTTGCCCGGCCGGGCGGTGACCGCTCCGGGGGCCGCGTCGGTCATCACGTAGGCGGGCTGGGTGTGCAGATGCTCTTTTGCGGCGCGGGGGAAGAACGCGGTCGCGGACAGGGCCAGGACGCTGCGCTCCACCCCTGCGGTGGCTAGCGCGATGGTCCCGCCGAGCTGGACGGTGCTGGTGTGCGGGTCGCCGCCCAGGGTCTGCACGGACAGCCGGCCGCCTCCGCGCTGATTCTTCTCGACCTTGAATCCGAACAGCTGGTAGCCCAGCGGCCCGTACGGAAGGGCGGGGTTGTGGCTGAAGGTGCCCAGCGCGCGGGCCAGTTCCCGGCCGGCCGTCAGCTGCGCGCCGGCGCCCAGGCCGGCCAGGACTGCCTTGAGATGGACCAGGGCCTTGTGCAGGCAGCCGAGCCAGGAGCGCACCAGCAGGGCGTTGGCGATCTCACGCCGCTGACTTGAGGGGATCTTCAGCCGCCCCAGTTCCTTGTCGATCTGCGTCTTCACCCGGGGGAGGGCGTCGTGACTGGCCTCGCGGCTGACGGCTTTCACGAGCAGCTCCGCCAGGTGGGCGTAGCGCGGCGGCGGCGAGGCTTTCTTGTCCCGGTCGGGGAAGATCGCACGGAACTCCTCGTGGACGCTCGCGTCGACCGGGGCGGTGACGTCCACGTGCAGGAGCTTGTCGAGCAGCCACCGGTCCCACAGCCCGGGCACGTGCCAGTCGGAGCTGGGGCGGTCGTCCTCCCCTCCGACGGTCTCCAGCCACAGCTCGTCGTCCAGAACGTAGTTCAGGAACTGCTCACCCAGCCCGCGGGCCTTGAACAGGGCGTTGACCAGGCGCCGGTCGCTGGCGGCGTCCAGGGCCTCGCGCTGGCGGTCGACCTCCATCAGCAGGGAGGACCCGCCCCAGGCCCGGCCGGCCAGGGTGAAGATGTCCGAGCCCAGGTCGCACCAGCTGCTCTGCAGGTGGTCGACCTCGTCGATCAGCAGCACCGTGCACAGGCGCAGCACGAATTCCATGACGCTGATCCGGCGCAGCACCCCCTTGTCGGTCTCCACCGGCACCGGCAGGGAGCCGCGCAGCAGGTTGTGGTGGTTGGTGACGATGATGTCCGCGTCCATGGCCGCGCGGATCAGGGCGTACTTGCCGCAGGTGCCCAGCCGCGGGCAGGCGTGGCTGGGGCCTGGTTCCTCATGGCCAGGGATGACGCCGGCCGGCTGTAGGGACAAGCACGGCTCGGCGCTGCGCCGCACCGGCGGCCCGTCGACCGGCCATGCTGATAGGTCGCAGCCGTAGGCCAGTTCCTCGAAGCGGTCCTCGCGGCCCTGGGCCAGGGCCCGCTCGGCCTGCTCCGCCAGACGGTAGCCCGAAACGAGGGGAACGACCTTCAACGTGGGGTTGGCTGCTGCGAGGCCGGCGGCGGTCTGCCGCACGAGGTCGTCGTCCTGGCGCAGGCGCTTGTCTTGCGCGTGCTGGGCGAGCTCGTCGTCCGCCTCGCGCATCCGTTCGGTGTTGCTCAAGCTCTCGTGGATCTGACCGACGACCACCGTGACCGGGCCCTTGCCCTGGCGGACCAGCAGCGGGGCGGCCGCGTTCAGCAGGACGCTCTTGCCGACACCGGTGGGTGCGTTGAGGACGGTGACCTTGCCCGCGGGCAGCCGCAGCTTCGCGACCCTGCGGTCATTGGTATCCAGCAGCCGGTCGAAGAAGTGGGCCATCAGGCCGGGCTTCCAGCCGTTGCGATCGTTCGCAGCCGCCTGCCGCCGCGCCAGCCGCAAGACCTGGCGGCGCGAGAGCGTCACCTCACGGCGCCACGGTGCCGTGCGCAGCTGCAGCGGGGCGATGCCGGCTCCCCCCTCACCGTCGGGGACGGTCACCACCGAGGGGTCGCTGTTACCGAAGGTCCACTTCCCTGCCGTGGCCGCAGGCTGCGGTCCGCGGTTGCCGTAGTACAGCTCCTCTGTCTCGCTCAGCAGCCCCTTCGCCAGCAGCAGCGGCTTCTGCGCGTGCGCGACAACCAGGTACCTCGCCTCGCGCGGCTCAACGTCCTCCGGCAGCCGGTACAAGCCCTCGGCTGAGGACGCGTAGGAGCGCGCCAGCCCGTAGAACGCGCTGCGGCCGGCGACATCCCCGGGCCGCACATGCCAGTAGCCGCCGACCATCTCCCGTACCCGGCGAGGCACCTCGGCCCACTGCTCCCACAGGTCGGTGCGGGCAGCGGCGAACACGTGCGCCTGGTCCAGGGGGACGACCCGCTGCCCCTGCGGGTTGTGGAACCCGAAATACTCGTCGGCCAGCGCCAGCGGGAACGCCACCGCCAGCATCCGCATCTGCCACTCCTCCGGCCTCACCGCTCACCTCCACAGGCCTGCTTGACGCGCGCAACCAGGCGGCTGACCGTGGTCACCTTGATCCTTCGCCCGGAAAGCCGCTCCTGGAGGTAGTGCCGCTCATGGTCCTGGTGGTCGGGCAGCACGATGGTCAGCGCGTACGGCTTCGGCTCGCGTTCGAGCAGCGCACAAGCCAGAGCCTCGACCGACTCCCACGCCTTGGCGTCCACGCGCAGGTTCATCGCGCGCCGACCCGGCGGCGCGACCGTGATCCGCAGGTCGTACTCGTCCGGGCGCAACTCTCCCGGCCATATCTGCACCTGCACGTGATCCAGGTCCTGCAGCTCGTCGCGCAGCTCGATTTCGAGCAGGGTCGGCAGCACCCCATACCGCCACACCGGGCGGCTGAGCGCCAGATGCTCCGTGCTGGCCGGCAGGCCGACCACCGCGCCGGCCTCCTTGCCCGTACCGACCAGAAGCGGCGCCGCGCCGACAGTGGCCGGCTCCAGACCCAGGCGGTAGTGCACGCCGCGCACCCGGTGCGCCTCGCACCGCACCTCGACCTCGCTGCCGCGGCGTACGACCCGCATCGGCCACCGGCACATCGGGCACGGATACCACCAGCCGTCCAGATGGCACCACGGCCAGTCGCTGACCGCCTCGTAGAAGTCGAACCGCATCCACAACTGGTCCCAGGCCCGGCGCAGCACCCGCACCGGCCCGGCCGGGCTCTCCGCCAGCAGGGCCCGCGCGCGCCGGTACTCCTGCGGCTCCAAGCGCCGCAGAACCTCGTACAGACGCCGCTCCTCCTGCTCGGCCCTCACCCGTGCCCAGGGCCAGTGCCGCTCCAGCGCTGACTGCGGCACCAGATGCTCCCGGCACAGGTCCTGCAGCGCATCGCGAACCAGACCGTCCTCATCGAACAGGCACACCGCCCCGAGGCCGTCACCCGGCGCATCTTGGGCTGGCAGAAGCGGGGCAAGTGGACCGCGCAGTGCACGACGGAACTCGCCCATTCCCCACTGCGCGGCGTCGGCCGCGGGGTGCGCGGCTCGCAGCACGGCCAGGGAGTCCATCAGCATCGCCGCCCGCCGCGCGGGCTGCAACTGCAGGTCAGCCTCCGCTGCGGCTGCCATGCAACACGCGGTCAGGGCCTGCTCCCGCCGAAGCCGCGAGTTCTCGCGTTCCTTCAACACCACGCACTTAAGATCACCCAGTGCGGGGGCTTTGACCGCATAAGGTGCGTATGTGCGTACACGTGCCACCCGAACGGGCCATGCTGGCCGCTCGCCTGCCCCCTCGACGACGACCAGCACCCCCTGGCTGTGGGCCGCCGCCCCCCACATCGTCTTCCCACTCCAACAGACACCCGTCACCCCGCACGGGAAATGGCTCTGGTTCCTACCCGTCCGGGCGTTGGACGCCGGCTGGCGCCTCGTCAAACAAGCCGTGGAGGACGGGAAACTCGGCCCCGGAGCCAAGGTCGCCACCCTCGGCAGCTCCTTCGACGGTGACCCCACCCGCCGACCGGTGATCGTCTACACCGCCGACTGCACCAACGAAGCCGATGTCCACCGCGTGCTGGTTGCCCTGCGGGCCCTCGGCGTCAACGATGCCCTGGCGTACAAGACCGACGAAGCCACCGAACTCGGCAAATACGGCGACCGAACCAGCCTCTACACCAGCCCCGTGAGCTCCACCAAGGTCGTACGCCGCGCCCCGCGGTACGCAGCGCCGACCTGAACCCCTGACTCGGCCGTAGAAGCTGCAGCTCCATAGAAGACCACGAGATCAGGGCCTCGCTTCTGCCGCGGCTGCGCGGATTGGCCCGCTTCTTTCCCTGCCGTTGAGTCCGCGGGGCGGCCAGGGCGGTGGCGGTGCGCGGTGAGATCGCCGAGGACAGAGACTGGTATCGACCGGGTGGATTAGGCCGGAAGCCGTGGTCTGGCGATGGACTCGCGATTCGGCCAGAAACCTCGCAGCCCACGGTGCGACAGTGGGCTCTGGTCGCTCGGCATACGGACCTCGCGGGTCTGGTGCACGGACCGACTCAATTTGCCCCGCTCATCTGCATGTGTAGGTCGATGCACCGCCGTCAGATGTCCTCTTCTTCCATGGGGACGAACGCGGCAGCAGACGGGCGAAGGAGGCTTGGTGAGGACACCTGACGGGATGGATGAGTTTCGCTGGCGGTGGATGCTTCTCCGCCGCCCGAGGACCGAGCGGTTCTTCCTGCTGCATGCCGCGACGCGGCCTGCAGGCTTCCAGGACATTCGTGTCTACTGCCGTGACAGAATCTCCGATGCGCGGCTGGTGTGGAAGGTGTGCCACGAGTGCAAGCGGGGCGTCATCTCGAAGATCTCGCTCTCCCCAGAAGTGCAGCGGCAGGGCCTCGGCACACTCCTTGTCGACAGGGCGCTCCTGGAGGGTCGCGGCTACCGGTGGACGACCAGCAGCCAGTCCCCGGATGGCCAGGCGTTCTTCCGGGCGATGTCGGCACGCACTGGCGCCGAGTTCAGGGCAGGAGCCCGGACGGGCGAGCACATCCGGGAGAGCCCGCCCGGACGCCACAGGCCCGTCCTCGACCGACGCCTCCACTCGTAGGCTGCTGGAGCAGTACGGTAGAAAATTCCGGCCCGCTTCAAGGCCAGCCCCCGTAATCTGCCTATATGGTCACCGCCGATCGCGAGCTGCTCTCCCGGACTGCCCGTAACGCTGTCCGGGCACTGATGAGCGGGCTCGTGGCAGGCGCGATCGGTGAGTACTGGGAGAACGAGCACTTCGCCCCGGCTCCCGGCTTCACGCCGGGGGAGGGCGGGGTTCGCAAGCAGCTCTTCGACTCCTACGCCGCGTCCGTCGACTGGACCGACCACGACCATGTGACCCGGGCCCTGAGGGTGTTCGAAAGCATGCTGCGCCGCTTGGACCGGGAGAGCCGGAAGTACGGCGGGGATGGCTTGCCTGCCGACACGGTGGCGGATCTGCGGGAGGCGTTCGCGCGGGACGGCTGTCGCCTGGATGATGAGCTACGCCTGCACACGGCACGCGTCGCCCATCTGGTTGTCCATGCCGACGCCCTGTCTGAGGCGTCGGGCATCCAGGCCGAGCTGGAGCGGGTGCGCAGGTTCGGAGCCGATTACCCCGATGACGCGATCGGCGCGGCTAAGCAGCTCATCGAGGCGACCGCCAAGCTTGTACTGCTCAAGCGGAATCTCCCGGTCGACGAGCGTCAGGACCTGCCCGCGCTGATCAAGCAGGCGCAGCGAGCGCTTCACCCTCACCCTGCGGCAGTGCCGCCGGCCCGCACCGGCGGCAGCCCGGACAACGCCGACAGCATCAAGCGCATCCTGGGCGCACTGACCTCGGCTGCCATCGGCGTCGCCGAACTGCGCAACCGTTACGGGACCGGACACGGACGGCTGGCCGCACCCACGGGCCTCGGATCCCGGCACGCCCGCTTCGCCGTCGGCACGGCCGCCACTTGGTGCGAGCTGATGCTCGACACCTTCGCTGACCCCAATGCCCCCTGGCGCAAGGCTCCTTCGACACCAGCCCCGCTTGCGGACAGCGAGCCCGCAGCCTCGCTCTGAGCCCGCACAAGCTGGAACACAGGAAAGGGCAGCCGGTGGCACCACAGCAGCTCACTGTCGTCACTCGCCAGCGCCTCCTCGACTTACTGGTCGTCGAGAAGATCTGGTGGTGGGGCGCTCTGGACGAGGTGAGGTTCCTGGAGCGCTTGTACGACCTGGACGTCCTTGAAGGCGACGGCTACCGGCGTCCTACGGCCAGGGAAGACATCTGGCAGCACTGCATCAACAACGATGACTGGCCGCCCGGATGGGTGTTCACCGACGCCCGCTTCGGGCTCAGCGGCCCCTCCCCGCAGCCGCTGTTGAACTTCCTCGCCGAAATGCTCCACCCCGTGGTGCGGCGCGACCCGGCCGAAGTCGAACGCCTGGCCGAGAAGCTCAACGGCATCCTTGCCAAGGACGGCTTCGAGCTCTACCCGACCGGATACATCAGCGGGCTGCCGTTCTACGCCGGGGCCCCCGCGCGTCCTTCCACGGCGCCCGACCTGACTTGAAGTTCGAAGCACGCCCCCTACTGACCGACCCCCGCGTGCTCCACGAACACCAAGAGCGCATCAGGGCTGGCCTGGAACGCGACCCCGCCGCAGCGATCGCCTCCTGCAAAGAACTCGTCGAAAGCCTCTGCAAGATCATCCTGGAACACCAGGACATCGAGTTCCCGCCAGGAGAAGACCTGCCACCGCTGTTCAAGCGCGTCACGACGCTGCTGGGCCTGAACGCCGACGCCGTCGCCGACCACGCCAAGGCCAGCGCCACGGTGGTCAAGCTCCTACGCACCCTCACCACGACGGTGCAGGGCTTGGCCGAGTTGCGTAACCAGCTAGGACTCGGCCACGGGCGAACCGCACCGAGCCCGGCACTTACCCGCCACGCCCGGCTGGCTTTGAACAGCACGGTGACCGTGACGGAGTTCGTGCTCGACACTTGGCAGGATCGCATCGAGCGAGGGAAACTCCCGCCTCGTTCTCAATAGCGTTACGCCCACTCCATGCCCAGCTCGCGCAGCGCGTCCAGCTGTTCCTGGGTGAGCTTGTCGCGCCGGGTTTTGGTGTTGGAGATCCATACGCCTAGCTTGACGGTCACCGGGTCTGCTTCGCCGTCGACCGAGATCTCCTCGGCGTGCCCCCTCGGCACAGGCCGTTGGCCTTCCCGTTCGATCCACTGTGTGAGGGCCGTGAGGCCACGCTGGAAGGCTTGCTGCGTCTTGCTCATACCCTTCGTGGGCCGCGCAGCCGCCGGGGCGGGGGAGGGGGCTTCAAACGGCTTGATGCCGAGCTTGGTCAGTCGTTCCTGCTGCTCTTCCGACAGCAGCTTCCAGGTGCCTGGCTTGCGCTGCTGTTGGAGCCATCGTCCGATGTCGTCGCCCTCGTAGAGTACGCCGGGCTGGATGTCGGGCAGGTGGCCGTCGGCGTCGACGAGGTCGGCCAGGACGCGGTAGTGCCGCTGCCAGTCGAGCGGCCAGGGGCAGTTCCAGTCCGGGTCGATCGCGGTCAGCTGCGCCGCCCGCTCCGCGGCTCGTTCTGGGTCCTTGCCGAGACCGCCTGTGCGGCGGAGGTTGGCCAGGTGCTGCCCGATGGGCACCATTGCCTCGCCCTCGCCCCACACCGCGTCCTGGCGGGGTGCGAGGTGCCCGTGGGCGCGCCGGTAGGAGCGGAGTGCGGCGAGTTTGTTCTCCCATGCTTCGTCGCCCGGCTCCCACACCATCCCGGCCTCGTCGAGGAGCTCTTTGCGGTGGGGGTCGAATTCACCTGCGCGGTGCGCGCGGCGCTGCTGGTGCACCCACCGGCCCAGGGGGTAGTCCTTCGTGACGCCGACCGCGGTCTCGACGTCATAGGGCACGGCGTGCAGGCTGGTGATCCCGTTCTCGGCACGCCACCGGACCAGGGCCTGGTAGCCCTCGAGCCAGACCAGGGACTGGGGACGGATGACACGGCAGCGGGTCAGGGCCGCGATGTCGGCGGCATCGCGGGGGGAGGCGAAGTTGACCACGACCGCAGTGATCCGGTCGACCTCCTGCTGCGCCTCGCTGCTCTCCTCGGGCATGTCCCCGTTCTCCGGGCCGGCCGCGGCGGCGGGCCGGACGTGGATACGCCGCCGTTCGGTACCGCGGGTCAGGGCGCGGGAGGCGAGCTGGTCGACCATGCGCTCAGAGTGCGAGCGCATGGCTTGGAGGATGTCGACCAAGGGCTGGTAGCTGGCCGAGGCGACCATGTCCTTCGGGTCCTCCCCGGGCTGGAGGAAGACGGGGATGATGATCCGCGCGGTCTTGGTCGTGCCGTCCGGGTTGGGGCGCAGGGCACGTCCGATGTTCTGGACGACGTCCACCTGGGAGCTGCGCGACCCGACGATGCACACGGCCTCGACCCCGCGCAGTCCGGCGATATCGACCCCGACCCCGAGGGCGCGTACGGAGGACAGGAACGCCCGGTGCACCCGCCGGTTCTGGGCGTCGATGCCGTTGGCGAACCGGTGGATCACCGCACGTCGATGCGCGATGGGATGGTCCCCGCACAGCCAGTCCGCCCACACCCGGTCCGCAGGCACGTGACGGCCCTCCTCCAGCTCATACAGCTCAGCATCGATCGACGACGCGGGCAGCTCCTCCGCACCTACCAGCGCCGCCGCGGAGGCCTCAGCGGTATACAGCTCGGCGGCCGTGCGCGGCATCTGCTCGGCGAATGCGGAAGCCTCCTCCACCCGCTGATGGAACACCATGGTGGTGTGCAGATTCTGCTGCGCCGCATGCTCCAGCAGCGCCGCCTGGAGCAGGGCCATGCGCCGGCCACGCAGCGCTTCCTCGGACAGGCCCAGGATCGGGTCCGGGTCGTGGATCTCCAGCACGTCGATCTCGAAACCGGCGAGGATCGAGCGTTCCACCGCCTCCGCCAGCCCGAGATCAAAAATCCGGGTGCCGTAGGTGCTGGAGTCGTCCTCCATCGACGCGATGACCAGCTCCCGCCCGCCCCGCCCGCGCTGCGGCCGGGGCGCGGCGAGGATGCGCGGGGTGGCGGTCAGGTAGAGCCGGAAGTCGACAGGGATCCGGCTGTTGTCGTGGATCGCCGCCCACGGCCGCCTCATGTCTCCGGCCGTCATGTGCCCCTCGTCCAGAATGGCAAGGTCGAACGGAGCCATCCGCTGCCCGTACAGTCGCTCCCCGCCCGCCAGAGCCGATTCCAGCGGCCCAGGGACAGTTCGGCGACCAGTGACGTCGGTGGGGTCCTCGCGGTCCACGAGGGAGGCGTACGTGGCGAACACGACCACCGGACCGGTCCCGGCCCACAGGGCGAGCTGGATCGGGTTGGTGGTGGTGCGCACTCCGAGCTGCTCCAGGACTTCGTCCTTGTCCACCGAGCAGACCGCGACCATCGGCGCCCGGTGCCCGACCCGCCGCCAGGACTGGGCACTCTGCACGATCAGGTCCAGCGTGGGCACCATGACGAGGATCCGCCCCTCCGGGAAGTACTCCAGAGCGCACGCAGCGGTGGTGATCGTCTTACCGGACCCGGTCGCGGACACCCCCATGGCACGCGCCCCCTCCGGAGGCACAAAGGATCTTGTAGGAAATCCGACCCAGTTACGAAAGCGCAATTTCTGGTCGACCTGGTGTTCCTTGAGCGGAATCAAAATCATTTCCAAGCCCTCCCCGATTCCTATTTCTGTGGTCCTTCGACGGCCGCGTGCGGAATGCAGGCGGCACCCGATCCGTTCCAGATCGACGCACCCGCCCTGTGTCAGCCGGGCTTTCCGTCCTTGAAGGGCGGTTGGTCGTCCGGGTCGTAATGCCCGACACTGTGCGTGCAGAGGATGTAGACCTCGTCGCTGTTCACCGTCCGCGCCGTACACAGACCGCCGGCCTCGCCCAGCACCTCCAGCACCCGGCGCCGCGCCGTGGTGTGCGGATGGGCGCGCGGCAGCACGGACTCCCGGACGACCCCCCCCAGCCGCACCATGTCCGCCCGTTCACGCTGCCTCACGTCCGCGAAATGTACGGCCAGCTCAGCCGTCCCGCCCGACCGGCGCCGCGCCGTGGCCAGTCCCGGCCCGCGATGCCACCCAGGGCCTCGCTCACCGCCCTCACGCCTTCGTCCCAGCCGTCCGCGAGCACAGCACACCCCGAGAAGCCGGCGCCATGCCGTCCAGCTCCACCACCTCGCACTGCGCCCCGGCCACCAGGTTGTCCGCCTCGCTCGCGGGCACGCCCGGAGCTCCAGGAGCGCGAACAGTCTCAACCGGTCGTTCACACCCGCCGTCTGATACTGCGTCACCCGGCGCATCGAATCGCTGCCCAGCCTGGGATCTGGTCCGGTAGATTCGTAGTGACCGGTCATCTGGCCATCCTCTCGGAACTTGGGAGATTCCCGAGTGACTGGCGGGTGTCCCAGATTTCTGCCAACGATACATGCTGCATCTATCTGAGAAGCAGCCACTACACCAGAACCCGACACGAATGAGCGACACCCGCTCCGCGTAGCCAGCCAGGCCCGCGCAAGCGGGCCTCTGGGTCCTGGAGGCGTAGCCGTAAGGGCCTTGAGGCGGGGGAGCGCAGCGGACCCGCCGACCCAGGGCGGAGCGAAGCGAAGCCCAGGGTCGGCGGGGCGAAGCCCCGCAGCTCCGGAAGCGCAGCGGACGGAGCGTCACGGCAAGGTCGAGCGGGACGCCGACGCCTATACGCCCATGGTCGCCGCGAGCGCGCCGCTCCGGATCAAGGCGTGCGCGACCC
>NZ_JBFAIV010000040.1:0-75211 GCF_040654875.1 Streptomyces sp. NPDC050610
AGCACGACCGCCACGAACCGCTCCGCACCCACACCACGCTCCACCAGCACCCGCGCCAGACGGTTCACCCGAGCGTTCAACTCGGCGTAGGTGAGGGACTCGTCGCCGGAGACGAGCGCCGGGGCGTCTGGAGTGCGCGCCGCCTGCGCCTCGAACAGCTCGGGCAGCGTCGCGTCGGGGACCTCGCGGGCGGTGTCGTTCCAGCCTTCCAGCAGTTGGCGGCGTTCGTCCGCGCGCAGCACGCCGGTGCGGCCCACGGGCTGGTCCGGGTCGGCGGCGAAGGCGTCGAGGATCTGGAGGAGGCGGTCGCCGATGGTCTCGACGTCGGCCTCGGTGAGCAGGTCGGGCTGGTAGAAGAAGCGGAAGCCCAGGTCGGAGTGGGGCATCGCCACGAGGCTGAGCGTGTAGTGGTTCGCGGAGGTGCTCTCGGCGGCGGACACGCGCAGTTCGCCGGGGGCGGCGCCGGTCTGCTCGCGGGCCTGGTCGAGCGGGAAGTTCTCGAAGACCAGGGAGGTGTCGAAGAGTTCGCCGATGCCTGCCTGCCGCTGGATGTCGGCGAGGCCCAGGTGCTGGTGGTCCAGCAGCCGGGACTGCTCCTCCTGTACGCGCGCCAGGAACCGCGAGAGGGGTTCGGCGGGGCGCAGCCGGGCGCGCAGCGGGAGGGTGTTGATGAAGAGGCCCACCATGTCCTCGACGCCCGGCAGGTCCGCCGGGCGGCCGGAGACGGTGACGCCGAACACCGCGTCGTCGCTGCCGGTGAGACGGCCGAGCACCAGCGCCCAGGCGCCCTGGACCACGGTGTTGAGGGTCAGGCCGTGGGCGCGGGCCCGCTCGACGAGCGCGGCGGTCGCCTCGTGGGTGAGCCCGAACTCGTACCGCCGCGGCGCGGCCGGCAGCCGGCCCGCGTCCATGGGGGCGATGCGGGTCGGCTCGGTCAGTCCGGCCAGCGACTCCTGCCAGGCCCGTTCCGCCGCCGGCCGGTCCTGCTTGGCCAGCCAGTCGAGGTAGTGCCGGTAGGGCCGTGCCTCGGGCAGGCCACTTGCGTCGCCGCGGCTGATGTAGAGGGCGTAGAACTCGCGCAGCAGGACGGGCAGGGACCAGCCGTCGAGGAGGGTGTGGTGCATGGAGAGCACCAGCCGGTGCTGCCGTTCGGCGAGCTTGACCAGCAGGAACCGTACGAGCGGCGGGCGGCTCAGGTCGAAGCGGCGGGCGCGGTCCGCGGCGACGAGGCGGTCGGCCTCGGCGGTGCGTTCCGTCGCGTCGGCGATGGTGCTGAGGTCGGCGTCCTCCCAGGGCAGCGGGACGGTGCGGGCGACGAGCTGGGCCCATTCGCCGGTCTTGCGCTGCCGGAAGGCGACCCGGAGGTTGGAGTGGCGCTGGAGCAGCGCGCCGCCGGCGGCGCGCATCGCCTCGTGGTCCAGCTCGCCGTCCAGCTGGAAGACGAGCTGGACGGTGTACACGTCCGGTGCCGCCTCGTCGTACACGCTGTGGAAGAGCAGCCCTTCCTGCAACGGGGACAGCGGCAGAATGTCCTCGATTACCCGCGACTGTCGGCTCACGTTCAGATCTCCCACTCGGCTACCAGGTCGTCTTCGAATTCATCGATCTCGTGCTGCGTGATCGAGCCGAGGCCGACGTCGGAGGGGGTGAGCCCGCCCGCGTCGGGGTGTTCGGCGTGTTCGGCCAGCGCGGTCAGCGCCCGGAACCAGCCCTCGGCCAGTTCCCGCACGCTCTTCTCGTCCAGCAGTCGCTCGGCGAAGGTCCAGGACGCGACCAGCTCCGGGCCGCGCGCGCCGTCCTCGGTGAGGGCGTTGAGGCCCAGGACGTGCGGGAGCGGCATCTTGTCGTCGGTGCCCGGGGCGTTGCCGTCCGCTTCGGGCGTGAGCGCCCAGTCGGCCGGCCGGGCGTCAGTGGCGGTCCCCGTAGCTGTGGCGAACCGCCCGAGGTAGTTGAAGCCGAGCTGCGGCGCGCCGAGGCCCGCCAGTTCGCGGCCGGTGTCCGGGTTCAGGTACCGCAGGAGGCCGTAGCCGATGCCGTTGTCCGGGACGGCCCGCAGCCCTTCCTTGACGCGCTTGAGCAGCGCGCCCGCGGCCGGTCCGGCGGCCCACGCCTGTGCGCGGTCCAGCCCCGACACATCCAACCGCACGGGGTACACGCTCGTGAACCACCCCACGGTGGCGGATACGTCGACGCCGCCGACGGCGTCCTCCTCGCGGCCGTGTCCTTCGAGGTCCACCAGGACGTCCGGGGACGCGGATCGGTCGTCGCCGCGCCACTCGGCGACGGCGAGCGCGAATGCCGACAGCAGGACGTCGTTGACTCCGGCGCGGAAGGTGCTCGGCACGGTCGTCAGGAGCGCGTCCGTGACCTCGGGTGCCAGCCGCAGTGTCACCGAGGCCGCCGATCCGTACGTGTCCAGCTCCGGGTCCAGCGGACCGGCGCCGATCACGGGGTCGGGTGCCGTGAGCGTCTGCCGCCACAGCTCCAACTCGCCTACGCGAGACGCCTTTTCGGACTCCTCGGCCAGCCGTCGGACCCAGCCCCGGAAGGACGTCGCCACCGGTTCCGGTTCCGCGGCGCGGCCCGCGGCGGCCGCCCGCCAGGCGTCGGCGAGGGCGGGCGCCAGCACCCGCCAGGACACGCCGTCCACCGCGAAGTGATGCACCATCACCAGCAGCCGGCCCGGCTCGTCCGGTCCCCGGTCGAACCAGACCACCTGCACCACCGCGCCGTCGGCGGGCGACAGGCGGTCGCGCGCCGCCGCGGCCTCGGCCGCGTACTGGGCGCTGCGGGCCGCGTCGTCCAGGCCGTACTGGTCGACGCGGAGGACGCGCTCCTCGGCCCGTACGGAGCCGGGGGCGGTGACCTCCATCGTCCAGTCGGCCGCGGCGGGCCCGGTGGCGACCTTCACGCGCAGCGCGTCGTGGTGGTCGAGCACGGTCTGCACGGCGGTCACCAGGTCCTCGCGGGCCATGCCGGCGGGGGCCTGGAGGACCGTCGACTGGTTGAACCGATCGAGGGGGCCGCCGCGTTCGGCGAGCCAGTGCATGACCGGCGTCAGCGGTACGGGGCCGGTTCCGGCGCCCGGCGCTTCGGCGACCGCGCCCCGGGCGACGGCGACGGCTCCGGCGAGTCCGGCGACGGTCTTGTGGTCGAAGACGTCGCGCGCCGACAGCTCCAGCCCCGCCCGGCGGGCGCGGCTGACCAGCTGGATGGACATGATGCTGTCCCCGCCCAGCTCGAAGAAGCTGTCGTCGATCCCCACCCGCTCCAGCCCCAGGACCTCGGCGAACAGCCCGCACAGCAGCTCCTCGCGCGGGGTGCGGGGGGCGCGACCGGTGAGTTCGGCTCGGTACTCGGGTGCGGGGAGCGCCTTGCGGTCGAGCTTGCCGTTCGGGGTGAGCGGCAGGGCGTCCAGGGGCACGAACGCGGCGGGCACCATGTAGTCGGGGAGCGTGGCGGACAGGAAGTCCCGCAGCTCGCCGGTGGCGGGGGCCTGGGCGCCGTCGGGTACGAGGTAGGCCACGAGCCGTTTCTCCCCCGGCCGGTCCTCGCGGACCAGGACGGTGCTCTGGGCGATGCGGGCGTGCGCGGAGAGGGCCGCTTCGATCTCGCCGAGTTCGATGCGGAAGCCGCGGACCTTGACCTGGTCGTCGGCGCGGCCGGCGTAGTCGAGTGCGCCGTCCTTGCGCCATCGGGCGAGGTCGCCGGTGCGGTACATGCGGGCGCCGGCCGGTCCGTACGGGTCGGCGACGAACCGCTGGGCGGTCAGTCCGGGGCGGCCGAGGTAGCCGCGGGCGAGGCCGCCGCCCGCGATGTACAGCTCGCCCGCCACGCCGGGCGCGACCGGCCGTAGCCCCGCGTCGAGCACGTACACCTGGGTGTTGTCGACCGGGCCGCCGATGGGCGGCAGGGCCGGGCCGGTGACGGGGGCGCTGATGGTGGCGGCGACGGTCGCCTCGGTCGGGCCGTAGGCGTTGACCATCCTGCGGCCGGGCGACCAGCGGGCGACGAGCTCCGCCGGGCAGGCTTCGGCGCCGACGACGAGGGTGCGGAAGTGGGGCAGTTCGCGTTCGGGCACGCTGCCGAGGACGGTCGGCGGGATCAGCGCGTGGGTGATCCGCCGGTCGGCCAGGATGTCGGCCAGTTCCTCGCCGGCGAGGGGGCCGGCGGGCGGTACGACGAGGGCGGCTCCGGCCGGGAAGGCCATGAGCAGTTCCATGACGGCGGCGTCGAAGCTCGGCGACGACAGTTGCAGGACGCGGCTGTCGGAGTCGATGGCCAGCCGTTCCACCTGGGTGGAGCCGAGGCTGGTGAGGCCGGCGTGGGTGACGGTGACGCCCTTGGGGCGGCCTGTGGAGCCGGAGGTGTAGATGACGTAGGCGGGGTGGCCGGCCGTCAGCGGTGCGGTGCGTTCGCTGTCCTGTACGTCGCCGTCGGCGCGGCCGTCCACGCCGTCCAGGGCCCGGATCGCGGGGGCCTCGTCGAGGAGCAGCCGCGGGGTGCCGGTGGCGGGGAGCCGTTCGGCGGTCTGCGTGGTGCTGATCAGGAGCACCGGGTCGGCGTCGTCGAGCATGTAGGCGATGCGGTCGTCCGGGTAGCCGGGGTCGACGGGCAGGTACGCGCCGCCCGCCTTGACGACCGCGAGGAGCGAGACGACGAGGTCGGCGGAGCGCGGCAGGGCGAGGGCGACGGTCGTCTCCGGGCCGACGCCGTGCCCGATGAGCAGCCGGGCCAGCCGGTTGGCCTGGGTGTTGAGCTCCGCGTAGGTGAGGACGGTCTCCCCGGCGAGCACCGCGGCGGCATCGGGGGTCCGGGCGGCCTGGGTCTCGACGAGCGCGCCGAGGGTGCGCCGGGGCAGGTCGCGGGCCGTGTCGTTCCAGTCGGCGAGGACGTGCCGGCGTTCGGCGGCGTCCATGATCTCCAGCGTGCCGAGGGGCTGCCGGGGGTCGGAGGCGACGGCGGACAGCAGTCGCACCAGCCGGTCGCCCATGGTGGCGGCGGTGTCCGCGTCGAAGAGGTCGGTGCTGTATTCGAGGTGTCCGGTGAGGCCGCCGGGCGTCCCGTCGTCGGTGTGATGCTCGGTGAAGGAGAACGCCAGGTCGAACTTGGCGGCGCCGGTGTCGACCGCGGCCGGGGCGACGCTGAGGCCGGGGAGACGGCCTATCACGTCGAGTGCGCCGCGGTGGTCGGTCTCGAAGGTCAGCGCGGTCTGGAACAGCGGGTGGCGGGCCATGGAGCGGGTCGGGCTCAGGACGTCCACGAGCCGTTCGAAGGGCACGTCCTGGTGCGCGTAGGCGGCTAGGTCCGCTTCCCGTACGCGTTCGGTCAGCTCGGCGAACGTCGGGTCGCCGGACACGTCGGTGCGCAGCACCAGCGTGTTGACGAAGAATCCGACGATTTCCTCCACCGCGCTGTCCGTGCGGCCCGCGATGGGCATGCCGATCGGTACGTCCGTCGAGCCGCTGAGCTTCGCCAGCAGCGTCGCCAGCGCCGCCTGGACGACCATGAACAGGCTGCCGCGGCTCTCCTTGGCGAGTGCGGCGAGGCCGTGGTGGACCTCGGCGGGGACGTCGAAGGAGATCCGGGCGCCCTGGTGGGTGGCCGTGGCGGGCCGCTGCCGGTCCCGGGGCAGCTCCAGCTCTTCGGGAAGGTACGCCAACTGATCGACCCAGTAAGCGAGTTGGCGGGATATCTCGCTGTCGGCGTCGTCCTCGCCGCCGAGCATCTCGCGCTGCCACAGCGCGTAGTCGGCGTACTGCGCGGCCAGCGGCGCCCAGTCGGGGGCCCCGCCGGCGCAGCGCGCCTCGTACGCGGTCATCAGGTGCTGTACGAGCACGGGCAGCGACCAGCCGTCGGCCGCGATGTGGTGCACCAGGACGAGCAGTACGTGGTCGTCGGCGCTCTCCTTGAAGAGGGTGGCCCGTACGGGGGCGGCGGCGGCCAGGTCGAAGCCGCGCCGGGACGCGGCGTCGAGCCGTTCGCGGAGGGCGGCGGGGGTGTCGGCGCTCGCGTCGACGGTCTCGACGGCGAGGCGGGCGCGCGGGTCGGCGGCGTCGAGCACCACCTGGTATCCGCCGTCGGCGTCCTCGGCGAAGAGGGTGCGCAGGCTCTCGTGGCGTGCGACGACGTCGGCGAGGGCGTGGCGCAGGGCTTCGTGGTCCAGGGCGCCGGACAGGCGCATCGCGATGGGCAGGTTGTAGGTGGCGCTGGGGCCGTCGAGGTGGCTGAGGAACCAGAGGCGCTGCTGTGCGTAGGACAGCGGGACGCGCTCCGGGCGCGGGCGGGCGGCGACGCCGGTGCGCGCGCCGCCCGCTCGGGCCAGGGTCCCGGCGAGCGCGGCCACGGTGGGCGTCTCGAAGAGCTGGCGGATGGCCAGTTCGGCGCCGAGGGCGGCGCGGACCCGGCTGACGAGGCGGGTCGCGAGCAGCGAGTGGCCGCCGAGGTCGAAGAAGCTGTCGTCGATGGTGACGTGGGCGACGCCGAGCACCTCGGCGAAGACGGCGCACAGGATCTCCTCCTGCGGGGAGCGCGGCGGGCGGCCGGTCGCTTCCATGCCGTATTCCGGTGCGGGCAGCGCCTTGCGGTCGAGCTTGCCGTTGAGGGTGAGCGGCAGCGCGTCGAGGGCGACGATCGCGGAGGGCACCATGTACTCGGGGAGCGCCTTGGCGATGTGCGCCCGCAGCGCGTCGCGGTCGAGGGCCGCCCCGGAGACGGCCACGGCGTAGCCGACGAGCCGCTTGTCGCCGGGGCGGTCCTCGCGGAGGATCACGGCGGCCTGCGCCACCTCCGGACGGGCGGCGAGCACACCCTCCACCTCGCCGAGTTCGACGCGGAAGCCGCGCAGCTTGACCTGGTCGTCGATACGGCCGACGAACTCCAGCCGCCCGTCCGCCAGCCACCGCACGACGTCGCCGGTCCGGTACATCCGGCCGCCGTCGCCCTTGAAGGGATCGGCGACGAACCGCTGCGCCGTCAGCTCCGCCCGGCCCAGATAGCCGCGGGCGAGGCCCGCGCCCGCGATGTACAGCTCACCGCTGACGCCGACGGGCACCGGGCGCAGCGCGCCGTCCAGGACGTAGACCTGGGTGTTCCACAGGGGGCGGCCGATGGGGACGACGGCCTCGGGCACGTCGTCCCCGGCGCGCAGCGGGTTGACGCTGGAGAAGACGGTGGTCTCCGTCGGCCCGTACTCGTTGGCGACGGTGATCCCCGGGCAGGCGTCAAGGACACGGCGTACGGCGGTCGGTGACACGACGTCACCTCCGGCCCAGATCTCGCGGACGCCCGCGAAGCACTCCGGGCGCTCCTCGGCCAGCACCCGGAACAGTCCGGCGCTGACGAAGAGGCCCGTCACTTCCTGTTCGGCGATCACCGTCGCGAGGTCGGCGGCGCCGAGGCGGCCGGCCGGGGCGACGACGACGCGGCCGCCGGTGAGCAGCGGCGTCCAGATCTCGAACGTCGAGGCGTCGAAGGCGTACGGGGAGTGCATCAGCACCCGCTCGTGGTTGCCGCCCCGCCAGTAACGGTCCGCCGCCAGATGCACCACATTGCGGTGCGTGTTGGCCACGCCCTTCGGCGCACCCGTGGAACCGGAGGTGTACATGGCGTAGACGAGCTGCTGGGCGTTCGTCGGCACGCCCGGGTCGGTGTCGGGCTCGTCGGCGAAGTCCTCACCGATGGCGTCGCCGACGCGGACGACGGGGGCGTAGACGGCGAACCCGGTCTCCTCGGGGTTCCGGTCGGTGAGCAGCGCCACCGCTTCCGTGTCGCGGAGGATGAATTCGGAGCGGCTCGCGGGCTGGTTCGGGTCCAGCGGTACGTACACGCCGCCCGCCTTGAGCACGGCGAGGCTGGAGACGACCACGTCGGCGGAGCGCTCCTGGAGCACCGCGACCCGGCTCTCGGCGCGTACCCCGAGGCCGATCAGCCGGTGCGCGAGGCGGTTGGCCCGCGCGTTCAGCTCGGCGTACGTGAGGGTGTCCGCACCCGAGACCACGGCCACCGCGTCGGGTGTCGCGGCCGCCTGCTCCTCGAAGAGCACATGGACGGCCGTGTCCGCCGGGAACTCGACGTCCGTGTCGTTCCACTCGGTCACCATGCGGCGCCGTTCGGCGGGGTCGAGGATGTCGACGGACGCGACGGGCCGGCCCGGGTCCTCGGTCATCGCGGTGAGGACGAGCACGAGCCGGTCGACGAGGCGCTGGACGCTGTCGCGGTCGAACAGCTCGGTGCTGTACTCCACGACGCCGCCGAGGCCCGCGGGCGCGCCCTCGGGGCCGTACAGCTCGGCGACGTTGAAGTCGAGGTCGAACTTGGCGACGCGGGTGTCCACCGGCTGCGGCACGGCGGTGAGCCCCGGCAGGGCGCCGATCGCGTCCAGGGCCTCGCGGCGGTCGGTGTCGAAGGTCAGGGAGGTCTGGAAGAGAGGGTGCCGGGACAGCGAACGGGCCGGGTTGACGACCTCGACCAGCCGCTCGAACGGCACGTCCTGGTGGGCGTAGGCCGCCAGGTCCGTCTCCCGCACCCGGTCGATCAGCTCGGCGAACGTCGGGTCGCCGGAGACGTCGGTGCGCAGCACCAGCGTGTTGACGAAGAACCCGACGAGGCCCTCCAGCGCGTCGTCCGTGCGGCCCGCGACGGGCGTGCCCAGGGGGATGTCGGTGCCGGCGCCCAGCCGTGCGTACAGCGTGGCGAGGGCCGCCTGGACCAGCATGAAGAGGCTGGCGCGGCGCTCCTTGGCCAGGGCGGCGAGCGCGGTGTGCAGGTCGGCGGGGATCTCGAAGGCGAGGTGGCCGCCCTGGTTGGCGGAGGCCGCGGGCCGCGGCCGGTCGGCGGGCAGCTCCAGCTCTTCCGGGAGGCCCGCCAACGCGCCCTTCCAGTAGGCGAGTTGCTGGGCCGCCGGGCTGTCGGGGTCGCTTTCGTCGCCGAGGGTCTCGCGCTGCCAGAGGGTGTAGTCGGCGTACTGGACGGGCAGCGGCGCCCAGTCGGGGGCCGCTCCCGTGCGGCGTGCGGCGTAGGCGGTGGAGAAGTCGGCGGCCAGGCGCCCCATCGACCAGCCGTCGCCCGCGATGTGGTGCACGAGCAGCAGCAGTACGTGCTCGTCGGGGGCGAGCTCGAACAGGGTGGCCCGCACGGGGATTTCGGCGGTGAGGTCGAAGCCGTGCCGGGCGGCGCGGCGCAGCTCCCCGGGCAGCTCCTCTTCGGTGACGGTCGCGACCGTCAGTTCGGGCCGGCTGGCGGCGGCGTCGACGACCCGCTGGTACGGGCCTTCGGCGTCCTCGGCGAACACGGTGCGCAGGCTCTCGTGCCGCTCCACGACGTCGTCGAGGGCGTGCCGTAGCGCCTCGCGGTCCAGACGGCCCGTCAGGCGGAGCGCGGCGGGCAGGTTGTAGGTGGCGTTGGGGCCCTCGAACTGGCCGAGAAACCAGAGGCGTTGCTGTGCGAAGGACGCGGGAATCCGTTCGCCGCGGTCCCTCGGCGCGAGGGCGGCGCGCGCGGTGCCGGCCGCCCCGATGGCCGCCGCGAGACCGGCGACGGTGGGCTCCTCGAAGAGCTGGCGGATGGACAGCTCGACGTCGAGCACTCCGCGCACGCGGCTGACGAGCTGGGTGGCGAGCAGCGAGTGGCCGCCGAGGTCGAAGAAGCTGTCGTCGATGGTCGCCTTGGGGACGCCGAGCACGTCGGCGAAGATCCCGCACAGGATCTCCTCCTGCGGGGAGCGCGGCGCGCGGCCGGCCGCCGTGCCGCCGTATTCGGGGGCGGGCAGCGCCTTGCGGTCGAGCTTGCCGTTCGGGGTGAGCGGCAGCGCGTCGAGGACGACGACGGCGGACGGCACCATGTAGTCGGGCAGCGTGTCGGCCACGTGCCGGCGGAGCTCTCCCGCTTCGGCGTCGCCGGAGGTCACCGCGTAGGCCACCAGGCGTTTGTCGCCGGGCCGGTCCTCGCGCACGATCACGGCGGCGCGGGCCACCGCCGGGTGTCCGGCGAGCGCCGCCTCGACCTCACCGGTCTCGACGCGGAAGCCGCGGACCTTGACCTGGCTGTCGGCGCGGCCGGCGAATTCGAGGTCGCCGTCGGGGCGGCGGACGGCCAGGTCGCCGGTGCGGTACATGCGGGCGCCGGCCGGCCCGTACGGGTCGGCGACGAACCGCTGGGCCGAGAGGGCCGGGCGGCGGTGGTAACCGCGGGCCAGCCCGTCGCCCGCGATGTACAGCTCGCCCGGGACGCCGGGCGCGGCAGGCCGCAGGGCCGAATCGAGCACGTACAGGCGGGTGTTGACGATCGGCCGGCCCATCGGGGGCACGACGGATCCGGCCAGCGGGCCGCTCATGCTCGCGCAGACGGTGGACTCGGTGGGGCCGTACGCGTTGATCATGCGTCGGCCGCGCGAGAAGCGCTCCACGAGGTGCGGCGGGCACGCCTCGCCCGCCACCGTCAGGGTCATGCGCGCGGGCAGGGCGTCGTCGGCCAGTTGCGCGAGGGCGGACGGCGGGAGCGTGGCGTGGGTGATCCGCTGTTCGGCGAGGAGCGCGGTCAGCGGCGCGCCCGGCAGCAGCCGGTCCGCGTCCGCGAGGACGAGGCAGGAGCCGGAGAGCAGGGCGATGCAGAGTTCGGAGACGGCGGCGTCGAAGCTGGGCGAGGCGAACAGCAGGACGCGGCTGCCGGGCTGCACCGCGAAGCCGTCGAGCTGCCCGGCGGCCAGGCTCGCCAGGCCGGTGTGCGTGACGACGACGCCCTTGGGGCGACCCGTGGAGCCCGAGGTGTAGATGGTGTACGCGGGGTGGGTCCGCTTGAGCGGCGCGGTCCGGTCGGCGTCCGTGGGGTCGGCGGCGTCGTAGCCGCTGGTGTCGGTGTGGTCGACGAGCAGCAGCGGCACGTCGGCGCCGCCGTAGCGCGCGGCGCGCGCGGTGTCCGTGAGGATCAGCGCGGGCGCGGCGTCGTCCAGCATGTAGGCGATGCGGTCGGCCGGGTACTCGGGGTCGACGGGCAGGTACGCGCCGCCCGCCTTGACGACGGCGAGGAGGGAGACGACGAGGTCGGCGGAGCGGGGCAGCGAGACCGCCACGGAGCGCTCCGGGCCGACGCCCCGGTCGATGAGCAGCCGGGCCAGCCGGTTGGCCCGCGCGTTGAGCTCGGCGTAGGTCAGCTCGCCGTCCTCGGACGCCGTGGCGGGCGCGTCGGGGGTGCGGGCGGTCTGGGCCTCGAAGAGCGCGGGCAGCGTCGCGGCCGGCACGTCGCGGCGGGTGTCGTTCCAGCCGGTCACCAGCGTCCGGTGCTCGGCGTCGGTCAGCAGGGCGATGCGGCCCACGGGCCGGTCCGAGTCCGTCCGCATCGTGTCCAGGACGCGGGTGAAGCGGTCGGCGACGGTCCGTACGGCCGCCGCGTCGAGCACGTCGCCCTGGTAGTCGAGCCGGAAGCCGAGGCTGTCGCCGGGCATGGCGACGAGGGCCAGGGTGTAGTGCGTGGAGTCGCTGATCGCGGCGTCCGCCACGCGCAGTCCGCCGAGGGCCGCGAGGTCGTCCAGCGCGTTCCGGTCGAGGGGATAGTTCTCGAACACCACGGAGGTGTCGAAGAGTTCGCCCGTTCCGGCCTGCTGCTGAATGGCCGTCAGGCCGAGGTGCTGGTGCTCCAGCAGCCGCGCCTGCTCGTCCTGGACGCGGGCGAGTAGGCGCGAGAGGGGTTCGGCGGGGCGCAGCCGGGCGCGCAGCGGGAGGGTGTTGATGAACAGGCCCACCATGGACTCGACGCCCGTCAGCTCCGGCGGCCGGCCGGAGACCACGAAGCCGAACGCCACGTCGTCCTGGCCGGTCAGGCTCGCCAGGACCAGCGCCCAGGCGCCCTGGACGACGGTGTTCAGCGTCAGCCCGTGCGTACGGGCCCGCTCCGCGAGCTCGGCCGTGGCCTGTTCGGACAGGGCGAACCGCAGGTGCTCGGGGGCGGCCGGGGGCCGCCCGGCGCGGTCGGCCGGGGCCAGCCGGGTCGGCTCCTCGAAGCCCGCCAGCGCCTCGCGCCAGGCCGCTTCGGCAGCGGGCCGGTCCTGCTCGGCGACCCAGCCGAGGTAGTCGCGGTACGGGCGTACGGGCGGCAGCGCGCCGGCGCCCGTGTAGAGCTGGAACAGCTCGCGGACGAGCACGGGCAGCGACCAGCCGTCGAGCAGCAGGTGGTGGTTGCTGAGCACCAGCCGGTGGTGTCCGGCGTCGAGCTTGAGCAGGGTGAAGCGCAGCAGCGGGGGCCGGGCCAGGTCGAAGCGGAGCGCGCGGTCCGCCGCGAGCAGCCGCTCGGCCTCGGCGGCCCGTTCCGTCTCGCCCAGGCCCGTCAGGTCCGCTTCGTGCCAGGGCAGGGGGACGCCGGCGGGGATCACCTGGACGGGGCGGGCGAGTCCTTCGTGCCGGAAGCCCGCGCGCAGGTTGGCGTGCCGGTCCAGCAGCGCCTGTCCGGCGGCCCGCATGGCGGAGGCGTCGAGGGCGCCGTCGAAGTCCAGGACCATCTGGACGGTGTAGACGTCCTGGGCGTGCTCGTCGAAGAGGCCGTGGAAGAGCAGGCCGGACTGGAGCGGGGAGAGCGGCAGCACGTCGGCGGTGTCCGGGTACGCGGCGAGGACGCCGTCGAGTTCGGGCTGGGTGAGGGAGGCCAGCGGCACGTCGGAGGGGGTGAGCCCGCCCGCGTCGGGGCGTTCGGCGTGCGCGGCCAGGGCGCGCAGCGCCCGGAACCAGCCCTCGGCCAGTTCGCGCACGCTCTCCTCGTCCAGCAGCCGTTCGGCGAAGGTCCAGGTCGCGACGAGCTCCGGGCCGCGCGCGCCGTCCTCGGTGAGCGCGTTGAGTTCGACGGTGTGGGTGAGCAGCAGCGCGTCGTCAGTGCCGCCGCTGCCCGCCGACCCGGCCAGTACGGACCAGTCGGCGGATTCGGCGGCGCTGTCCGCCGCGATGCGCCCGAGGTAGTTGAAGCCGAGCCGCGGCGTGCCGAGGCCCGCCAGTTCGCGGCCGGTGCCGGGGTTCAGGTACCGCAGGAGCCCGAAGCCGAGGCCGTTGTCGGGCACGGCCCGCAGCTCCTCCTTGACGCGCTTGAGCAGGGTCCCGGCGGCGGGCCCGCCGTCCCACGCCTGCGTCCGGTCGAGTCCGGAGACGTCCAGCCGCACCGGGTAGAGGCTGGTGAACCAGCCCACGGTCTCCGACACGTCCACGCCGCCGACCGCTTCCTCCTCGCGGCCGTGGCTCTCCAGGTCCACCAGGACGTGCGGGGAGATGTCGTCGCCGCGCCAGTCGGCGACGGCCAGCGCGAACGCGGAGAGCAGCACGTCGTTGACTCCGGCCCGGAAGACGCCCGGAACGGTCGTCAGGAGCGCGTCCGTGGTCTCGGCGGGCAGCCGGAGCGTCACGGAGCCGGCCGAGCCGTACGTGTCCAGCGCCGGGTCCAACGGCCCGGAACCGATGACCGGGTCGGGGGTGTCGAGCACGCCTCGCCACTGCTCCAACTCGGCGGTGCGCGAAGGCTGTTGTGCTTCCTCGGTCAGACGCTGGGCCCAGCCGCGGAAGGACGTCGCCACGGACCTCGGCTCCGCGTCACGGCCGGTAGAGGCAGTCCGCCAGGCGTCGGCGAGGGCGGGAACCAGCAGTCGCCAGGACACGCCGTCCACCGCGAAGTGATGCACCATCACCAGCAGTCGGCCCGGCTCGTCCGGTCCCCGGTCGAACCACACGATCTGCACCATGACGCCGTCGGCGGGCGACAGGCGGTCACGTGCCGCGTCCGCCTCGGCCGCGTAACGGGCCTCGCGGGCCGCCGCGTCGAGCCGCGTCTCGTCCACGCGCAGCACGCAGTCCCCGGCCCGTACGGAACCGGGCGCGGTGACCTCCGCCGACCAGTCGCCGGCTCCGGAGACCACCCGCATGCGCAGCACGTCGTGCTGGTCGAGCAGGGTCTGCACGGCGGCCACCAGGTCGCGCTCCGCCATCCCGGCGGGTACCCGCAGCGCCAGCGACTGGTTGAACCGCTCGACGGGCCCGCCGCTCTCCGCGAACCGGCGCATGATCGGCGTCAGCGGTACGGGGCCGGTCCCGGCGCCCGCCTCCTCCGCCACCGTCTCGTGGGCGTCGCCCACCGCCGTGGCGAGCGCCGCGACGGTCTTGTGGTCGAAGACGTCGCGCGCCGACAGCTCCAGCCCCGCCCGACGGGCGCGGCTGACCAGCTGGATGGACATGATGCTGTCCCCGCCCAGCTCGAAGAAGCTGTCGTCGACGCCGACCCGCTCCAGCCCCAGGACCTCGGCGAACAGCCCGCACAGCAGCTCCTCGCGCGGGGTGCGCGGCGCGCGGCCGTCGGTCTCCGTGCCGTATTCGGGTGCGGGCAGCGCCCTGCGGTCCAGCTTGCCGTTCAGGGTGAGCGGCAGCGTGTCGAGGGGGACGATCGCCGACGGGACCATGTACTCGGGCAGCGACTCGGCGGCGTGGGCCCGCAGCGCGTCGGGGTCGACGTCCGCACCGGAGGCCGCGACGACGTAGCCGACGAGCCGTTTCGCGCCGGGCCGGTCCTCGCGGAGGATCACGGCGGCCTGCGCCACCTCGGGGCGGCCGGCGAGCACGCCCTCCACCTCGCCGGGTTCGATGCGGAAGCCGCGCAGCTTGACCTGGTCGTCGACGCGGCCGACGAACTCCAGCCGCCCGTCCGCCAGCCACCGCACGACATCGCCGGTCCGGTACATCCGGCCGCCGTCGCCTTGGCCGTCTGAGCCGCCGAACGGATCGGCCACGAACCGCTGCGCCGTCAGCTCCGCCCGGCCCAGATAGCCGCGCGCCAGACCGTCGCCCGCGATGTACAGCTCACCGCTGACGCCCGGCGCGACGGGTCGGAGGCCCGTGTCGAGGACGTACACCTGCGTGTTCCACAGGGGCCGGCCGATCGGCACGACCGCCTCGGGGACCTCGTCGGCGGCGCGCATCGGGTTGACGCTGGAGAAGACGGTGGTCTCCGTCGGCCCGTACTCGTTGGCGACGGTGATCCCCGGGCAGGCCGCCAGCACCCGGCGCATGGCCGTGGGAGAGGCGATGTCGCCGCCCGCCCAGATCTCGCGGACGCCCGCGAAGCACTCCGGGCGCTCCTCGGCCAGCACCCGGAACAGCCCGGCGCTCACGAACATGCCGGTGACGGACTGCTCGGTGATCACATCCGCCAGCTCCGCACCGCTGAGGCGGCCCGCCGGAGCGACCACGACCCGGCCGCCGGTGAGCAGCGGCGTCCAGATCTCGAACGTCGAGGCGTCGAAGGCGTACGGGGAGTGCATCAGCACCCGCTCGTGGTTGCCGCCCCGCCAGTACCGGTCCGCCGCCAGATGCACCACATTGCGGTGCGTGTTCGCCACGCCCTTCGGCGCACCCGTGGAACCGGACGTGAACATCACGTAGACGAGCTGCTCGGCGTCCGTCCGGACCTCGGGGTTCGTGTCCGGCTCACCTGTGAAGTCCTCGCCGTCGTCGAAGCGGACGATCGGGGCGTCGACCGCGAATCCGACCTCGTCGGGGTCCCGGTCGGTGAGGAGCGCCACCGCGTCCGTGCTGCCGAGGATGAACTCGGAGCGGCTCGCGGGCTGGTTCGGGTCGAGCGGTACGTACACGCCGCCCGCCTTGAGCACGGCGAGGCTGGAGACGACCACCGCCGTCGACCGCTCCTGGAGGACCGCCACCCGGCTCTCCTGGCGCACGCCCAGGCCGATCAGCCGGTGCGCGAGCCGGTTGGCCCACGCGTTCAGCTCCGCGTACGTGAGGGACCGCGCGCCCGAGACCACGGCCACCGCGTCGGGCGTCTCGGTCGCCCGCTCCTCGAACAGCACATGGACCGCGATGTCGGCCGGGTACTGCACGTCCGTGTCGTTCCACTCGGTGACCACACGGTGCCGCTCGGCGGGGTCGAGGACGTCGACACGGCCCACCGGGCACTCCGGGTCCGTGACGACTGTCTCCAGCACCCGGGTGAAGCGCTCGGCGATCGCCTCGACCCTGGCCCGGTCGAGCAGGTCGGGCTGGAAGTCCCAGACGAAGCGCAGCTCTTCGCCGGGCAGCGCCTTGAGGCCGAGGGGGTAGTGCACGGCGTCGCGCGCCTTGGCCTGCCGCAGCCGCAGCCCGGACGCCTCGAACAGCGCGGTGAACTCGCCATTGTCGAGCGGGTAGTTCTCGAAGACGAGAGAGGTGTCGAAGAGCTCGCCGATGCCGGTCTGCCGCTGGATGTCGGCGAGGCCGAGGTGCTGGTGGTCCAGCATCGCCGTCTGGTCGTCCTGGATGCGGGCGAACAGGCTCGACAAGGGTTCGGCGGGGCGCAGCCGGGCGCGCAACGGCAGGGTGTTGATGAACAGGCCCACCATGTCCTCGACACCCGCCAGCTCCGGCGGGCGGCCCGAGACGGTGACGCCGAACACGACGTCCTCTCGCCCCGTCAGACTGCCCAGCACCAGCGCCCACGCGCCCTGCACCACGGTGTTCAGCGTCAGCCCGTACGCACGGGCCCGCTCCGCCAGCGCGGCCGTCCGCTCCCGCGACAGGGCGAACTCCACCTTCTGCGGGTCGGACACGGCGTGCTCCGCGTCGGCGGGCGCTACGCGGGTGGGCTCTTCGAAGTCCGCGAGCGCTTCCCGCCAGGCGGCCTCGGCGGCCGAACGGTCCTGTCCGGCGAGCCACTTGAGGTGATCGGTGTACGGGCGTACGGGCGGCAGCTCGCGGTCGCCCGCGTAGAGCGCGAACAGTTCGCGCAGGACGATCGGCGACGACCAGCCGTCCAGCAGGAGGTGATGGCAGGTCAGCACCAGCCGGTGACGGCCGTCGCCGAGGGCGAGCAGGGTGAAGCGCAGCAGCGGCGGCCGGGACAGATCGAAGCGGCGCTGCCGCTCCTCGGCCAGGAACCGCTCGGTCTCGGCCTCGCGCTCCCCCTCCCCCAGCCCCGACAGGTCCAGCTCCCGCCACGGCACCTCGGCCTCGGCGGGGATCACCTGCACGGGACGGCTCAGCCCCTCGTGCCGGAACCCGGCGCGCAGATTCGCGTGCCGCGCCAGCAGCGCCCGCCCCGCAGCGCGGAAGGCCGGGATGTCGAGGGCGCCGTCGAAGTCCAGGACGGTCTGGACGGTGTAGACGTCGTCGCCGCGCTCATCGAACAGGCCGTGGAAGAGCAGACCCGACTGGAGCGGCGACAGCGGCAGCACGTCCACCGCGCCGGGCTCGGCCGCCGCCAGCGCCGCGAGCTCGTCGGCGGGCAGCGCCGTCAGCTCCACGTCGGCCGTCTCGTCCGGGGCGGCGGTCGGCGCCATGCGGGAGTGCGCGTCGAGGGCGGCGACGGTCCGGTGCGCGAAGACCTCGCGGACGGAGAACTCCAGTCCCGCCCGGCGGGCCCGGCTCACGAGCTGGATGGACAGGATGCTGTCGCCGCCGAGGTCGAAGAAGCTGTCGTCGATGCCGACCGCCGGCACGCCCAGCACCTCGGCGTAGAGCGCGGCCAGCAGCTCCTCGCGCGGGGTGCGGGGCTCGCGGCCGGCGGTCTCCGCACCGTATTCGGGTGCGGGCAGCGCCTTGCGGTCGAGCTTGCCGTTCGGGGTGAGCGGCAGCGCGTCGAGGACGACGACGGCGGACGGCACCATGTAGTCGGGCAGCGACTCGCCCACGTGGCGGCGCAGCGCGCCCGCGTCCGCTTCCGCGCCGTCGGCGGCCACCACATACGCCGTGAGGCGCTTGTCGCCGGGGCGGTCTTCCCGTACGACCACCGCGGTCTGAGCCACCGAGGCGTGCCCGCCGAGGACGGCCTCGATCTCGCCGAGTTCGATGCGGAAGCCGCGGATCTTCACCTGGAAGTCGGTCCGGCCGATGTACTCCAGCTCGCCCTCGGCATTCCACCGCACCAGGTCGCCGGTCCGGTACATACGGGCTCCGGGACGGCCGTACGGGTCCGCGACGAACCGCTCGGCCGAGAGGCCGGGCCGCCCGTGGTAGCCGCGCGCCAGGCCCTCGCCCGCGATGTACAGCTCGCCGCTGACGCCGGGGGCGACCGGGCGCAGCCCGGCATCCAGCACGTACAGCCGGGTGTTGCGGATCGGCCGCCCGATCGGCGGCGTCACCTGGGCCCCCGACCGCGAATACCACGCCGCCGCGTAGACCGTAGCCTCGGTCGGCCCGTAGATGTTCGCCAGCCGCTCCGCGCCGACCGCCCGCACGATGTCGTTCGCCGCCTGCGCCGACAGCGCCTCACCCGCCAACACCACACTGCGCGCGCCGGCCCGCAGTTCGCCGCCCGCCACGATGTGGGCGAGGGCGGAGGGCACGCCGCTCACGATCCCGGCGCGGGCGCCGGAGTAGGTGCCGTCGGCGAGGGCGAGCAGGTCCCGTACGACCTCGATGGAGCCGCCCGAGAGCAGCGGCCCGAACATCTCGAAGACGGAGACGTCGAAGTTGAGGGACGTGGACGCCACGACGCGGGCCAGTTCCTCGGCACCGAACTCGCCCGCCGCCCACGCCGCCAGATCCGTGACGTTCTCGTGCGGCACCACGACGCCCTTGGGCAGACCGGTGGAGCCGGAGGTGTAGATCGCGTACGCGGGGTGGAGGGGGGACAGGGCGCTGGAGCGGTCTGTGTCCGCCGGGTCGGTGGCGGGACGGTCCGCCACTGCCGCGACGGTCTGCGGATCGTCGAGGACCAGGCGCGCCGGGCCGCTGCCCTCCGGCAGCCGCGACAGCACGTCACGGGCCGTGATCAGCAGGGCGGGAGCGGCGTCGGTGAGCAGATGGGCGATGCGGTCGGCCGGATATCCGGGGTCCACGGGCACGTAGGCCGCGCCGGACTTCAGCACCGCGAGCACCGCGACCATGGTCAGTTCCGAGCGCGGCAGGGAGATCCCCACAAAGCCCTCGGGGCCCGCGCCCAGCGCGATCAGATGATGGGCGAGACGGTTGGCGCGTTCGTTCAACTCCGCGTAGGACAAAGTCACTTCATCGGACACGACGGCGACGGCGTCCGGGGTACGGGCCGCCTGCGCCTCGAAGAGTGCGGGCAGCGTCGCCCGCGGCACCTCGGCCGCGGTGTCGTTCCACTCCTCCAGCACCCGCCGCCGCTCGTCCACGCCGAGCACATCGATCTGACTGACCGCCAGCTCCGGCGCGACCGTCACCGACTCCAGCAGCCGCACGAACCGCTCGCCGATCCGCTCGACCGAGCCGCGGTCGAACAGGCCGGGCTGGTAGTGGAGGCGGAAGCCGAGGGACTCGCCGGGCAGGGCGACCAGGCCGAGGGGGTAGTGCACGGCGTCGCGCGCCGTGGCGCCGCGCAGCCGCAGGCCGGCCGCGGTGGCCGACGCGTCGAGTTCGTCCGCGTCGAGCGGGAAGTTCTCGAATACGAGGAGGGTGTCGAAGAGTTCGCCGAATCCGGTGCGGCGCGCGATGTCCGTCAGGCTCAGGTGCTGGTGGTCCAGGAGCCGCGCCTGCTCGTCCTGGAGGCGGGCGAGGAACCGGGCCAGGGGTTCGGCGGGGCGCGGGCGGGCGCGCAGCGGCAGGGTGTTGATGAACAGCCCCACCATGGACTCGACGCCCGCCAGCTCCGGCGGACGGCCCGAGACGGTGACGCCGAACACGACGTCCTCACGCCCCGTCAGACTGCCCAGCACCAGCGCCCACGCGCCCTGCACCACAGTGTTCAGCGTCAGCCCGTACGTACGCGCCCGCTCCGCCAGCGCGGCCGTCCGCTCCCGCGACAGCGCGAACTCCACCCGCTCCGGCTCCGCCTGCGTGTACTCGCCGACGGGCGCGACGCGGGTCGGCTCCTCGAAGTCGGCGAACGCCTCCTGCCAGGCGACCTCCGCCGCCGAACGGTCCTGTCCGGCCAGCCACTTGAGGTGGTCGCTGTACGGGCGTACGGCGGGCAGCTCGCGGTCGCCCGCGTAGAGCGCGAACAGTTCGCGGGCGAGCACGGGCAGCGACCAGCCGTCGAGCAGCAGGTGGTGATGGGTGAACACCAGCCGGTGGCGGTCGTCGCCGAGGGTGAGCAGGGTGAAGCGCAGCAGCGGCGGCCGGGACAGGTCGAAGCGCTCCTCCCGGTCGCGGGCGAGGAAGAGTTCGGCTTCCGCCTCGCGCTCCGTCTCCCCCAGGCCGGACAGGTCCAGCTCCCGCCACGGCGCCTCGGCCTCGGCGGGGATCACCTGCACGGGACGGCTCAGCCCCTCGTGCCGGAACCCGGCGCGCAGGTTCGCGTGTCGCGCCAGCAGCGCCTGTCCCGCGGCGCGCAGGGCGGGGGCGTCGATCGCGCCTTCGAGGTCGAAGCGGACCTGGAGGGTGTAGATGTCGGGGCCCTGCTCGTCGTAGAGGCCGTGGAAGAGCAGGCCGGACTGGAGCGGCGACAGCGGCAGCACGTCCACCGCGCCGGGCTCGGCCGCCGTCAGCGCCGCGAGCTCGGCGGCGGGCAGCGGCGTCAGCTCCGCGTCGGCGGTCTGGTGCGCGGAGGCGTCCGGCGCCGTGCGGGAGTGCTCGCCGAGGGCGGCGGCGGTGCGGTGCTCGAAGACCTCGCGGACGGTGAACTCCAGGCCCGCGCGGCGGGCCCGGCCGACGAGGCGCAGGGCGAGGATGCTGTCGCCGCCGAGGTCGAAGAAGCTGTCGTCGATGGTGGTGCGGGGCAGACCGAGGACGTCCGCGTAGAGGCCGGTGAGCAGCGTCTCGCGGGCGTCGCGCGGGGCCCGTCCGGCGGAGCCGGCGCTGTAGTCGGGTGCGGGCAGGGCGGCGCGGTCGAGCTTCCCGTTGGGCGTCAGGGGCAGCTCGTCCAGCGTGACGATCGCGGACGGCACCATGTAGTCGGGCAGTGCGGCGAAGGCGTGCTCGCGCAGTTCGCCGGGGTCGGGGCGCTGGCCGGGAGCGGGCACGACGTAGGCGACGAGGCGCTTGTCGCCGGGGCGGTCCTCGCGGACGACCGCCGTCGTGCGGGCCACCGAGGGGTGGGCGCCGAGGACGGCCTCGACCTCGCCGGGTTCGATGCGGAACCCGCGGATCTTGACCTGGAAGTCGGTGCGGCCGGCGTATTCCAGCTCGCCGTCCGCGTTCCACCGCGCCAGGTCGCCCGTGCGGTACATGCGGGCGCCGGCCGGGCCGTACGGGTCGGCGACGAACCGCTCCGCCGTCAGGCCGGGGCGGCCGAGGTAGCCGCGGGCCAGGCCCGCTCCCGCGATGTAGAGTTCGCCGGCCGTGCCGGGCGGGACCGGGTGCAGGGCGCTGTCCAGGACGAGTACGCGGGTGTCGCTGATCGGCCGTCCGATGGGGGCCGCGTCGCCGTCGGACACGGCGAAGAGGCTGTCGCCGGTGATCTCCGAGGCTCCGTAGAGGTTCACGAGCCGGGCGTGTGGCAGGGTCTCGGCGAACTGCCGGGCGTAGGCGGCGGGCAGCGCCTCGCCGCTGCTGATCCACAGGCCGCATTCGGTGAGCCGCTCGGCGCCGCCGCTCTCCAGCAGCCCGGCGAGCAGGCTGGGGACGACGGTGATGCGGCCGATGCCGTGCCGTGCGCCCAGCTCGGCCATCTCAGCTGCGTTACGGGCTTCTTGAGGGCCCGTCATGATGACGGGCGCGCCGTGGACGAGGGCGCCGAGCAGCTCCGTGGTGCCGTCGATGAAGCTGATGGAGGTCTTGGCGAGTACGGGCTCGTCGGCGCGGTAGGGGAAGGTCTCGCCGAACCACGCCAGGCGGTTGGCGACGCCTTCGTGGAGTCCGACGACGCCCTTGGGGAGCCCGGTGGAGCCCGAGGTGTAGATGACGTACGCGGGGTGGTGCGGGGTGAGGGGCCCGGTGCGTTCGGCCGGGGCGAGGTCGCCGCCGTCGTGGGCGGCGAGTGCCCGTACCACGTCGTCGGCGTCGAGGACGGTACGGGCCGTGCCGGGCGTCTCGGGCACGGCGGCCGCGGCGGCGCGCGAGGTGAGCACTCGCGCCGGGCGGGCGTCGGTGAGCATGTGGGCGATGCGGTCGGCGGGGTGCGTCACGTCGAGCGGCAGGTAGGCCGCGCCGGATTTGAGGACCGCGAGGAGCGCTGTGGCGAGGTCGGCCGAGCGGGGCAGGGCGACGGCGACCAGGGACTCCGGCCCGATGCCGTGCGCGGTCAGGTGGCGGGCGAGTCGGTTGGCGCGGGCGTTGAGCTCGCGGTAGGTGAGCGTCTCGTCGCCGAAGACCAGCGCGGTGGTGTCGGGGGCGCGGCGGACCTGGTCCTCGAAGAGCTGGGGCACCGTGGCGGGCGGGGTCCGGCGGGGCGTGCCCGTTCCCGCCGCCAGGGCCTGGCGGCGTTCGTCCTCGGTCGCCGTCGCGAGCCGTCCGATGGCCTGGTGGGGTGCGTCCGCGAGGCCGTCGAGGAGGGCGAGGAAGCGGTCCTGATGCGCCGTCAGCTGTTCGGCGGTGTAGAGCGCCGGGTTGGCCTGGAACTCGATCTGGAGGCCGTCGCTGCCCATCGCGTCCCCGGACACGACGATGGAGAGGTCCTTGACGGCGCCTGTCGACAGGTAGTGGGTGCTCGTCGGGAGCGTGCCGAAGCGGGGCTTCTTGGAGAAGGTGATGGCGTTGACCGAGGGCCCGTCGAAGCCGGTGCGGCCGAGTTCGCGCTGGAGGTCCTCGCTGCGGTAGCGCTGGTGCTTGCCGACCATCGGCACCTGCCGCGCGGCCTGGCCGATCAGTTCGGTGAAGGGCGTCGAGGGGCGTACGGACAGCCGCAGCGGCAGTTCGTTGGCCAGCATGGCGGGGGTGGCCAAGGACGCCTTGGTCATCCGGGCCGTCGTCGGCAGGCCCAGTACGACGTCGTCGGCGGCCGTCATGCGGTGCGTGTAGGCGGCCGCGGCGGCGATGACGAGCAGCGGCCAGCGGCCCGAGAGCGCGGGGACCGCGGCCAGCAGGGCGGCGAGGCGGTGCGCGGGCAGGGTCGCGGTGCGCCGCAGGGCGGTGGGCGAGGGGGGTGCGGTGCGGCCGGCGAGGTTCGCGGAGTCGGGGCGGTCGGCGAAGGCGGCGAGCCAGTAGTCGCGGTCCCGTGCGTGGCGTGCGGAGTCGCGGTAGGCCGCTTCCTCGTCGAGCAGGTCGGCGAGCGGGTGGAAGGGGGCGGGTGCGGGTTCGCGGCCCGCCGCCAGCTCGGTGTACAGCTCGCACAGCCGGTCGAGGTACAGGGTCTGGCCGTAGCCGTCGAGGGCGATGTGATGGAACCGGACGTAGAAGTGGTAGTGGTCCGGGGCGAGTTCGAGGAGGACGTGGGTGTACAGCGGGTCGCCGGAGCACAGGTCCGCTCCGGTGGCCATGTCGTCGTCGATCCACGCGGCCGCGGCGGCGGCCGGGTCGGCGGTGCCGCTCACGGTCACGGTGCGCAGCGGCTCGTCGGGGGCGGGGGCGATGTCCTGCCAGAGGTCGTCGCCGTCCGCGGTGAACCGGGCGCGCAGCGCCTCCGTCTCGGTGAGCGCGCGGTGCACGGCCTGCCGCAGCGACGGGCGGTCGACGGGGCCGCTGATGTCGAAGTAGACGCCGCAGTTGTAGAGCGGGCTGCCGGGGGCGAGTTCCTGAGCCACCCAGACGCCCAGCTGCGCGGCCGAGACGGCTCGTCGGGCGATCCGCACATCAGTCACTTCTCACTACCCACGCTCTCTTGGGACTGCGGTTGTCTTCGATTTCACCGGGCCGCGGCGGCCGGTTCCGGGCCGGGCCGTCGGGGCTCGGTCAGGCGGTTTCGCCAGTGAGGAAGCCGACGAGTTCGTCGATGGTCGGGTGGTTCCACATGACGGTGGGGTCGAGGTCGATGCCGAGGTGGTCCTCGATCTCGCTGGCGACCGTCAGGGCGTAGATGGAGTCCAGGCCGTAGTCGGTGAGCGGGACGTCGGGCTTGATCTGCTCGGGCGTCAGCTGTACGTGCAGGGCGACGCATTCGGTCAGCCACGCGCGCAGGTCTTCGGTGGACCTGCCGTCGGCCTGGTTCTCTACCGCGGAAGTGGACATGACGGCTCCTTCGCCTGGTGCGGGTCGTGATGTGCGGTTCGGGGCGCGGCGGCCGCGGGCGGCCGTGCGGCGGCGCCGGTCGCGCCGGTGTGCGGTCAGCCGGCGGACAGGCCGTTCTTGTTGATTCCGAAGCCCTGTCCGGCTTCGTGACGCTGGGTCAGTTCGGTGAACAGGTGGTGTTCGAGGTGGTCCGGGAGGGGTTCCCGGATGGCGCCCGCCGGGGCGGAGAGCCGGTGCAGGACGGCGATGAGCCAGGCGGGGTCGCGCCAGAAGGGGTCGGGGTGGTGCTGGTTGTGCCGCCAGGTCTCGTAACAGGCCGCTGCTACCAGGATGTTGATGTAGCGGGCGGTCAGGTCGTAGGAGTGTGAGCCGGCGTCGACGGCGAGTTCGGATACGGGCAGCCGTCCGCACTCCTCGGCCAGGGAGGCGAGTTCGGTGACGAACCCTTCGGCGAGCCGGCGGACCTCGCGGTGCGCGGGGTCGTCGGCGGAGAGCGCTTCCAGCCCGGCGGCGAGCGAGGAGCTGAGCCGTTCGCGGCCGCCGGCGCTGACGGCGAGCCGGCCGAAGGGCATGGGCGGCAGGTCGGCGTCGAGCCGGAAGAGGTCGTCGGGCGCGGGGGCGCCGGGCAGCCAGGACCGGCGGGCGAGCAGCGGGAGCTGCTGGAGCAGGGACATCTGGCAGACGGAGCGGGCGATGTGGCCGAAGCCGGCGGGCTGGATGTCGCGCAGCATCTTCTGGAAGATCGCGTTGGTGCTGTGCGGGTCGCGGATGTAGAAGTGCGCGCCGAGTACGCCGGAGAGCCGGTTCATCGCGTCGATGAGGGTCTTGGAGACGAAGTACTTCACGGCCTGCGCGTAGATCCCGGTCTCGGCGGGGACCAGGTGCAGCGCTCTGGTGGAGACGGTGGCGAAGACCTCGGACATCAGCAGGTCGAGGAAGACGCCCGCCAACGTGGAGCGTACCTGCGGGAGTTCGGTGGCGGTACGGCCGTACAGCCGCCGGTCGCGCACGTGCCGCAGGGTGGTGCGCAGCCCGGTGTCGAGGGCGCCGGTGAACATGCCGACGAGGGTGGTCCGGGTGATCTGGAAGGACTTGAGCATGGTCTCAAGTCCCTGGCCGAGGTTGCCGAGGACGCGGTCCTCGGGGATGGGGCAGTCGCGGAACTCGACGCCGCCGAGCTGGACCCCGCGCATCCCGGCGCTGGCGAACCGCGGCAGGTAGCTCATCCGCCCGTCGGCGACGCGGTCCTTCTCGACGAGGATCTGGGAGTGGCTGCGGCTGCCCTGGCGGGCGTCGGTGCGCGCGAACATCACCATGGCGTCGGAGCGCTGGATGTTGGTGACGACCTCTTTGCGGCCGTTGAGCAGCAGGCGGCCGGCGCCGGAGGGCAGGGCCTGGAAGTCGGTGCGCGCCATGTCGTTGCCGTGGGCGAGTTCGTGGTAGGCGGCGGCGATCCTGCCGCCGCGCAGCAGGATGCCGGCGACCTGGCGCTGCTGGGCCTCGTCGGCGGCGGTCCAGACGTTGACGGAGGAGATGAAGGAGCTGAAGCCGTAGCCGAGGCCGAGGCAGGGGTCCCGGCGGTAGACGGTCCGCATGATCTCGACGAGGTGGTCGACGCGGGTGAGCCGGCCGCCGTGCTCGGCGGGTACGAACTCGGCGTTGAGGCCGTAGGCATCCAGCGCGCTCTCGCCGTCGGCGAACATCTCGGCGCGTTCGTCGGCTTCGAGCACGGCCGTGAAGCCGAGCGGGTTGCCGCTGTCCCAGGGGTCGCCGAGCCGCTTGTCGAGTTCGGCGAGCCGGGTCCGCGCGGGGGCGGTGGCGGTGGTGGCGTCCGACGGGCTCTGTGTACCGGTCATGAGGTGCTCCAGGCCAGGTCGTCGGTGCTGAGGAGGGAGAGCGTTCCCGTGGGCGCTTCGAGCAGGAGGTCGGCGACCCGGTCGTAGGAGGCGGCGTGCGACGCGTCGACGGGGCTGCCGAGCCGGGTGAGCACGGCGGCGAGGGCGGCCCCGAGCCACAGTCCGTTGCGCCACAGCCGGGGGCCCTCGGCGGCGTCGGCGAGGTGGGCGTTGTGCAGCCACAGCCGCAGGGCGGCGGTGCCGGCGTAGAGGAGTTCGTAGCGTTCGGCGAGGTGGAAGGCGGCCGGCGGGACGTCGCGGGGGGTGCGCCGGAGGGCGGCCATGGACTCGTGCAGCCGGTCGGCGACGGCGGTCAGTTCGTCCGCCATGCGGGAGACCTGGAGCGGCAGGAGGCCGCGGTCGGCGAGGCCGGCGATCTGCCGTGCGGCGTCGGGCAGGCTCTGTACGAGGCTGCACCCGTCGCTGGAGAGCAGCCGCTGGCGGGCGGGTTCGAAGGCCGTGAGCTCCCGCCGCGTGTCGACGGCTTCGGCGAGCCCGGTCTCGTTCCAGCGGCCGCCGCGGTATGCGCGGGCCAGCCGGGCGAACTGGTCGATGAGGGCGTTGCGGTTGACGGCGGTGCTGCCGTCGAAGATGGCGACGATGCGGTGGTCGCGCTCCAGCTTGGCGTACTGGCCCTCGGCGTAGGTGCGGCTGAGGAAGCCGCGTGTGCCCATGAGTTCGGTGAGCCGGTCGATGGCGTCCTGGGCGAGGGTGGGCACGGCGGCCTTGGTGACGGCGGAGACGACGCTCATCTCCGCGGTGAGGGCGTGCGGGCTGCGGGCGGAGACCAGGGCGGTGGCCTCGGCGAGGAAGACCGTCGCGGAGATCTCGCCGAGGATGCGGCGGACGCGCGGCAGGTCGGTCAGCCGCCGCCCGTAGAGGTTGCGGCCCTCGGCGAAGCCGGTGGCCAGGCTCAGCGCGTGGTCGGCCGCGCCGAGGGAGAGTCCGACGGCCACGGTCCGGGTGAGCTGGAGCGCCTTGAGGACCGTCTCGACGCCGCCGCCGGCCTCGCCGATGAGGGCGTCGTCGGGGACGGGGGCGTGGTGGAAGGCGATGCCGCTGATGTCGGCGCCGCGGATGCCGTGGGTGAGGATCTTGGGCCGGTGGCTGTAACTGCCGTCGGGGAGCGTCCGCTTGTCGACGAGGAAGAGGCTGAAGCCACGGGGGCCGCCGGCCGGGTCGGTGCGGGCGAGTACGGAGATCAGGTCGCCGCGGGTGGCGTTGTTGATCAGCCATTTCTCGCCGTCGAGGACCCAGCCGTCGCCGGTGCGGGCGGCGGAGAGTTCGCCGGCGAGCAGGTCGCTGCCGTGGTGGCGTTCGGTGAGGCCCCAGGCGGCCACCGCGCCGCGCTGGATCTCCGCGCCGAGGTCGGCGGCCTGTGCGGTGCCGCCGGCGACCCAGGCGCAGGCGCCGCCGAGGAAGGTCTTCGCGTGGGCGACGGCGACGGTGAGGTCGCGGCGGGCGACGGCGCGCAGGAGTTGCAGCAGTTCGCTGTGGTCGTCGAGGAGGCCGCCGTAGCGTGCGGGCACGTAGTGGCGGGCCAGTCCGAAGTCGTCGAGGGCCCGGATCGCGGCGGCGGGGAACGCCTCCCGCTCGTCGAGTTCGGCGAGGCTGCCGGGCCGGAAGGGGCCGTCGTGCCGGCCGTCGTCGCCCATCGCTTTTTCGAGAGCCGCAACTGACGAATGATGCATGCTCATGTCCAACTCCCCCATTACGTGCCTTCTGTCCGTGGCGGTGGCGGCTCGGCCGGGCGGCTGCCTGCCGCCGGCGGTCCGCCCGCCCGCCGTCATGCGTCGAGCAGTGTGCGCAGCTTCGGGTCGGCGTCCAGGTGGACGATGTTGAGGCCGCCGGTGAGCAGCAGGTCCCGCATCGCGGTCCGCTGGATCTTGCCGCTGGTGGTCCGGCGGATGCCGCCGCGCCGCACCAGGACCACGCCGGAGGCGCTCGCGCCGAACTCCCGCGACACGGTCCGCTTGATGTCGCTGGCGAGCTTGGCCATGTCCGCGTCCGAGTGGCGGCCGCGGAGTTCGTGGGTGATGACCAGCAGGTTCTCCGTGACCCCATCGCCCTGTTGGTAGGGCACGGAGAACGCGGCACCGAAGAGTCCGACGAGTTCGCCGTGCTGGGCGCGCAGTTCGTATTCGAGGTCCTGCGGGTAGAGGTTGCGCCCGCGGATGATGAGGACTTCCTTGAGGCGGCCGGTCGTCAGGATCTCGCCGTTGTGGAGGGTGCCGAGGTCGCCGGTGCGCAGGAATCCTTCCTGGCCGTCGGCGGTGCGGGCCCGGAACACCTCGCGGGTGGCCGCTTCGTTGCCCCAGTAGCCGTGGGCGACGCTGGGGCCGCGCAGCCAGATCTCGCCGACGCCCCCTTCGGGCAGCGGCTCCAGGGTGCGGGGGTGCACGACGCGCACGTCGTACTCGTCCGCCCGGCCGTTGCTGACGACGTCGCGTCCGGCGCGGGAGCCTTCGGCGGCGCGGAACTCGTCGTTCGCCAGCGCCTCGGCGTCGGCGCGCCGTACGACGGGTTCGCGCGGTCCGGTGCCGGAGACGAAGACGGTGGACTCGGCGAGCCCGTAGCAGGGGGCGAAGGCGTCGCTGCGGAATCCGGCGGGCGCGAAGCGCTTGGCGAACGCCGTGAGCGTGGCGGCCTGTACGGGCTCGGAGCCGTTGGGCGCGTACGTCCAGCGGGAGAGGTCGAGCCCGGCGAGCTGCTCGTCGGTGACCATCCGGGCGCACAGTTCGTAGGCGAAGTTGGGCGCGGGCGACCAGTCGAGGTCGTAGACGTCGATCATCTTCAGCCACCAGTGCGGCCGCTTGAGGAAGGTCGTGGGGCTCATCAGCACGCAGGAGCCGCCGAGCAGGAGCGGCGGGATCAGCAGCGCCATCAGGCCCATGTCGTGGTAGTGCGGGATCCAGGACCCGAACCGGCTGCGGTCGGTCATGCCGAACGGCTTGGTGAGGCACATGGCGTTGTGCAGCAGGTTGCCGTGGCTGACCATGACGCCCTTGGGGTCGCCGGTGGAGCCGGAGGTGTACTGGAGCAGGGCGAGGGTGTCGCGGCCTCGCGCGGGCTCGGTCCAGGCGTCCGGGTCGGCGAGGTCCGCGGTGTCGGTGGCGGCCAGCGCGATGGCCGTGCGGCCCTCGGCCTCGGCCCATTCCCGTACGGACGGCAGTGTGGCCGTGTCGGTGAGGATGGCGGACGCGCCGGCGTCGTCGGCGATCGAGGTGACCCGCCGCCGCTGGTAGACGTACTGGCCGGGGAGGGAGCTGGGGACGGCGACCATGCCGGCGTAGAGGCAGCCCAGGAAGGCGGCGGTGAAGTGCAGCCCCTCCGGGTAGAGCAGCAGGACGCGGTCGCCGGGGGCGCAGTGGGCCTGGAGCCAGGAGGCGGCCTTGCGGGTCTCGGCGTCCAGTTCGGCGTACGACCAGGTCTCGTCCTCGGGCGTGCCGTCCAGGCTCTTCACGAAGGTGAGGGCCGTTCGCCGCCCGCCGGCCGCCACGTTTTCCCGGACGAGCCCGGTCACGCTCGAAGCCTGTTCAAGCGCAGTACTCATAACGCCCCCTCAGAGAATTCACGGCGCCCGAATGGCCGCTGTCAGAAATGGAGTCGCGCGGAATCGCGACTCGACATCATCGCGACAAGAAAAGCAGAAACAGACTTTCAGTTGCGGCCGCGAAATGAACAGCGACCCGCAATCCTCCCCGTAGCGCGCGGCACGCGCAGTCCCCCGTCCGTCAAACCTTCGGCTGCCGCGTTCGCTGTGCGAACCGTGCGGCCGCCCGCCCCGTTGCCCCGCCCGTCGACGCCTCGACTGGCGAGCATGGAATCGACACTAGACAAGTGATCGATTTGGAGTCAATGGCCGCTAAAAACGGAAGAGGGAAATCCGCCCAAACGGCAGAAGACGCGCAACTGACCGCATCATGATTCACCGAGGTCAATTACGGTATGCCGAACCCGGCCCACGGGTACGCACGCACACGGACCGGCGACGCCCGTGCCTGAACGGGCTCTCAGTCGCCCGGAAGCGGAACCACGTCCTTGGCCGCCAGCCGGCCGTGCGCGAAGCACACCCGGTAGGCGTGCGTCGGGTCCGGCTCCCGCGACATCCGGTAGTAGCGGCACGTGGAGCCGTGCGGCATCGGCTTGGTGTCCCGGCGCGGGGGCACATCGGTCTGGAGCGTCGGCAGCAGATCCTCCGATTCCGAGCGCCGCTGGCCGACGTGCAGCCGCTCGTAACTCGCCGAGTCCAGTACGGACTGCTCCGTCTGGATATAGGAGAAGCCTCCCATCAGGGCGGCCAGCACCGCGGCCACCACCAGCGGCACGAAGATCACCTGCTTCAGGCCGCGGCGGGCCCGGCGCTGCGCGTGCCGGCGCTGGAACGCGGATTCCGACGCGTCCGCGCTCTCGCTCTCCTCCCCCTCCGGCCGCGCCGCGCCCGCCGCGTGCGGCAGCCGCGCCCGCACCTCGAAGCCGCCCTCGTACGGCCCGGTGCGCAGCGTCCCGCCCGCGAGCCGCACCCGCTCGCGCAGCCCCACCAGCCCGTTCTTCCCCGAAGGGAGCCCGGTGTGCCGCGCCGAGGGGGCGTCCGGGTGCGCGGGGGGCGGCTCGTTGACGACCCGTACCTCGGTCACGTCCGCCCGGTGCGCGATCCGCACCGAGACGGCGGCGCCCGGCGCGTGCTTGGCCGCGTTGGTCAACGACTCCTGGACCACCCGGTACAGGGCCCGGTCCACCATGAACGCGAGCTGCACCCGCTCGCCCTCTTCCACCAGGCCGACCGCCAGTCCGGACGCGGTCGCCCGCTCCACGAGATCCGTGACGGACTCCCGCGCCGGGGCCTTGGGAGCCGTCTCCGCGTCCTCGCGCAGCACCCCGATGACGTCGTGCAGGCTCTCGGTGACGCTCGCGGCCGCGGCCCGCAGCTCCCCCGCCGCCTTGCGGTGGCGCTCGTCGAGGTCGGGGGCCATCTCCAGGGCGCCGGCGCGCAGCGCCAGCAGGCTCAGTTCGTGTCCCAGCGAATCGTGCATGTCGCCGGCGATCCGCGAGCGCTCGCGCAGCCGGGTGCGGTCCGCGACGATCTGCTGCTCGCGCTCCATGCGCTCGGCCAGCTCCCAGCCGGCCCGCGTGAGATCGGCGTACTGGCGCCGGTAGCGGCCGGCCATCCAGGGCAGCAGCACATTGAGGCCGAGCGTCACGGCCATCGTGAACCAGGTCCACAGGTTCTCGCCGCTCGCGGCCACGGCTGCCAGCCCGGCCGCCGCGATCACCGCGAAGCCGACGAGCGCGGGCCGCTCCTGGCGCATCCTGCGCCCCACGAGATAGCCCATGACGAGCATGGCCACGCAGAACGAGGAGTTGAACAGGTTCAGCGTCACGCACAGGCTGAGCGCCACGGTGATGTAGAGCGAGAGCAGCGGCAGGACCCGGGCGAGCAGGATCGCGAGGGCCAGGGCGGGCATTCCCGCGTACACCGCCAGCGCCGGCGCGGGCAGCCGGATCAGGTCGTAGGCCACGGGCACGCACAGGCACGCCCACAGCACGAGGTCCGCGAGGCGCTCACGGCGGCCCAGTTGTGCCAGGGCCGAGGAGACCTCGTGCCGCCGGCGGTTCACCTGATCAACGAGCTGCCCCATCACCCTGCCCAAACTACAAGCCCGCCCGCCGCCACCGGCACTGACGAAAGACATGATCAAGGGCGCTGCCCGGCGGCTCCGGCCTGGGCCGCCGAGCGGCCTTCGGCCCGGCCCCGGGGCCGCTTTCGGCAGAGCCGCCGGGCTTGCGGGCCGTTGGCGCCGGGGCCGTCCGGCGGCTCCCGCCCGGACCGCTGCCGCCGGTGGCCGGCCGACCGCCGTGGCCTGAGCCGGCCGGTCGACCGCCGTGTCCGGAACCGCCCGGCCGCTCGTACCAAAGGGCCGCCGGGCCGTCTTCGCCGGTTGCCGGTTCTGCGAGGGCGGCCGTCAGTCGCGGGACGCCACCAGCGACCGCAGCCGCCCCAGGTGCTCAAGGCTCGCGAGGACGTCCTTGGTCTGCACCCCGAAGTCGATGAGGCAGGCGATCTCGTCCACGCCGATCTCGCCGATGCGCGCGGCCACCTCGGCGGCGTGCTCGACGGAGCCGAACAGCCCGCCCTGGTGGAAGTAGCGCTCGAAGGACTGCGCGGCGAGGAAGTCCACGTCCTCCGGGGGCAGCGTGCTCAGGTCGACCGAGTCGCCCACGACGGAGCGGGCGCTCAGGTGCAGCGAGCTCTTGAGGTACTCCGTCAGCGGCTGCCGGGCCTGCTCCTTGACCGCGGCGACGTCCTCGCCGACGAGGGTGTGCACCATCAGCGCCACATGGCCCGGCCAGCCATCGTGCTCGGCGGCGGCGACCCGGCGGTACTCCCGGATCTTCTCCGCGAGGATGTCCAGGTCCTGCACCAGCAGGTGGGTGAGCACACCGGCCTTGAGCCGCCCGGCCTCCTGGAACGTCTCGACGCTGCCGCCGCTGGTCAGCCAGACCGGCAGCTCCCGCTGCACGGGCGGCGGGAAGGCCCGTACGTCCACCGACCGGCCGAGCCCGTCGGTCCCCGGCACGCTCCCGCCCTGCCAGAGCGTGCGCACCTCCCCCACCCGGTCGGAGACGATCCGCTTGCGCTCGTCGTAGACGTCCGGCCGCAGCGCGAAGTCCACGGAGTTCCAGCCGGAGGCGAAGGCCACGCCCACCCGGCCGCCGGAGAGGTTGTCGACGACGGACCACTCCTCGGCGATGCGGGCGGGGTGGTGCAGCGGCGCCACCACGCTGCCCGCCCGGATGGCGACCCGCTCGGTCACCGAGGCGACGGCCGCGCCCAGCACGGAGGGGTTCGGATACATCCCGCCGAAGGGGTGGAAGTGCCGCTCCGGGGTCCAGACCGCCGAGAAGCCGTGCTCGTCGGCGAATTTGGCGCCTTCGAGAAGAAGCTCGTAACGCCCCTTGTCGCCGGGCTCGGTGCTGTCGTTGGCGAAATAGAACAGGCTGAGATCCACCGTACGTTCCCCGCTCTCGCGTGCCCCCGTCAGGGCACAGTGAATTCCTTCGAATGCGCCGCCCGGTCCTGCCGAGCAGCGGCCCCTACTTAAGTCAATCGCGATGTACTCCGGCCGATGGACGCAGCCGCCCGCCGGAAAGTGCCAGGCTGTGTCCACGCACTTCGCGGGCGGATTCCACCGCCGGGAAAGGGAGTTCGCAACCGGGCGCCGCCTCTCCGGCGCATTCCGGTGCGTTACGGGGCGGCGCGGAGTGCGGTGCGCCCCGGCATTCAACTGACCGATCCGATCGGTTGAACACTCACGCGTCGTACGAGCCGCCCGGAGCGGTGCCCACCGTACGCGCGGCGCGGTTCAGCTCGCCAGCACGGCCTTCATGACCGATCCGTCCGCGACCGCGGACAGCGCCGCGGCGTGCTCGGCCAGCGGGTAGGACGTGACCAGGCTCCGCAGGTCGAAGCGCGCGGTGAGGGCCGGCAGCAGCTTCACGTACTCGACGAGATGCGCCCCGGTGAACGCCCAGGAGCCGATGACGTCGAGCTGCCGGTGCACGATCTGGTGCGGGTTGATCAGGGTGTCCCCCGCGTCCGTGTACTGGCCGATGACGAGGTACGAACCGCCCCTGCGCGCCAGTCGCAGCCCCTGCCCGACGGCGGCGGGCACGCCCGCGCACTCGATGACGAGGTCCGCCCCGTCCCCGCCGGCCTCCTCGCGCACCCGCGCCAGCACCTGCTCGGGGTCGGCGGCGCCCGCGATGTCGAGGTGTACGTCGCCGATGCCCGCCGCGGCCGCGGCTTCGAGCCGGCCGGCCGGGCCGCCGACGATGACGACCTTCGCCGCGCCGGAGAGCTGGGCGAGCGCCGCGGCGGCGAGACCGACGGGACCGCTGCCCTGGACCACGACGACCTCGCCGACCCGCACGGGGCGCCGCTCGTACAGGGCGTGCACGACGGTGGGGCCCGCGCAGGCCAGCGACATCGCGGCGAGCGGGTCCACCCCGTCGGCGGGCTTGACGACCGTGGTGCCCTCCTGGAGCACGATGTGGTCGGCCCAGGCGCCGGAGAGGGCCGGGCCCTGCTCGACGGAGCGGTTGACCCCGTACGTACGGCGGTTCTCGCAGAGCGTGGGCTCGCGGTGCAGGCGGCAGGGCACGCAGCTGCCGCAGGCGATCGAGGAGGCCCACATCACGGTGTCGCCGGGCCGCAGTTCGGCGCCCGTGGCGTCCCGTGCGGCGCCCGCGCCCAGCTCCTGTACGACGCCGATGCCCTCGTGGCCGAGGACCAGCGGGGTGGGGATGGCCAGGTGGCCCTGTTGCAGGTGCAGGTCGGTGCCGCAGATCCCGCCGTACGTGCACGCGACGACCATGCCGCCGTCGGGCGCGGCCGGGAGGTCGAACGTGCGCAGGACCGGCGGGCGGCCGAAGCTCTCCAGGACGACCGCGCGGCCGGTGCGGGCGCTCATGCCGCCACCGTCTCAAGGCCGTCGAGGAAGGGCGTCTCACGGGTGCGCAGCGGTTCGGTGTCCCGGCACACCACGTACTCGGGGCGCGGTTCGCCGGTCCAACTCGGCAGGTTGGCCACGTCGTTGTAGGTGGTGATGAGCAGCCTGCGGGGGAACGGCGACATGTTGGGGGCGGAGCCGTGCACGATCTCCGGCGAGAAGAAGACGAGCGTTCCGGCGGGGCCCTTGGGGCTGACCATGCCGCGTGCGGCGACGAGGTCGGCCAACTGCTCCTTGGTGAGGGCGATGTCGTCCGGGTCGAGGTGCTGGTCGGACTTGACAGCCGTGTCCCGGCTGTCGCGTACGAGGCCGGAGCGGTGCGAGCCGGGCAGGTAGATCACGGGGCCGTTGAACTCGTCGACGTCGTCGAGGAATATGCCGATGTTGACCTGGCGGGGCGCGGGCAGGTTGTCGGCGACGCGCCAGGCGACGTAGTCCTGGTGCCAGGACCACTTCTCACCGCCGAACGCCGGCTTGGCGTTGATCTTGAACTGGTAGATGTAGACCTGCTCCGTGAGCAGTTGCTTGACCGGCGCCAGGAGGCGCGGGTCGCGGACGAGCGAGGCGAACTCCGGCTGGCGTTGGTGTGAGGCGTAGAGGGCGCGTACGTCGTCGCCGTTGTCCTCGGCGATCCGCTGCGGCCCCGGCACCTCGCAGTCGCGGGCGAACGCCGCGCGCAGGCACTCGATCTCGCCCCGGTCCAGCGCGGATTCGACGGTGAGGAAGCCGTCCTCGTGGTAGCGGTCGACTTGTTCCTGGTTCAGGCGCATTCTTTCTTCTCCAGATGTCCAGGGGGAAACTGCCGGCGGGCGCCGGGCGGGCGTGGGGCCCGTACGGACGCGGGCTATGCGGCAGGGGTGTCTCCGCGCAGGAGGCCCGAGCCGGCGGGCACGTCCGCGGGGTCGCCGCCGAGGTGCGCGGCCTTGTTCTCGTCGTCCACGAAGACCACGCGCGGCTCCAACACCTTGGCCTCCTCGTCGGTCACCTGCGCGTACGCGATGATGATGACGAGATCGCCGGGGCTGATGAGCCGGGCCGCCGCTCCGTTGATGCCGATGATTCCGGAGTCCCGGGGCCCTTCGATGACGTAAGTGGAAAGCCGGGCGCCATTGTCGATGTCGACGATGTCCACCTTTTCGCCGGGCAGCAGATCGGCGGCTTCCATCAGGTCGGCGCTTATGGTGAGTGAGCCGACATAGTGCAGATCCGCCTGGGTGACGGTCGCTCGATGGATCTTGGACTTCATCATGGTCCGATACATGAGTAATTCACTCCGTATAATCTGGGATGAAATGCCATGGCGAAGTATCGGCCACACCTGGAGACGGCGTGCACCGGCACTGCCGGATACGCGGGACTACAGCGGATCTTATTCCGGCCATGCGCGGATTTGCCAACACGGGCCGCCGCCGCGGCCGTCGCCGGGCCCGGGCCCTGCGGGCGGCGGGCCGACAGGAATGGGCGCGTCCAATCGTGGAAGCGGCCGGTGGGACCGGCCGCGCAGAGATGATTGACTCATTCCGCTTATTCGGGGGGCATCGGATACGGGCGACCGGTGTGGCGCGGATCTCGTGAGCCGGGTGCCCGGCGAACGGCACTCCCCCGGCAGGCGTTCACCGGCCGGACGGAAATCTTTGACACTGCGTAAATAGCCGCCGTAGCGTGCCGTGCGCGCCGATATGACAACTCGTCATCGGCGACGCGTCGCACATGGGGGTAATAGATGCATGGACCGATGATCGAGGCAATCGGAATCGGAAAGAGCTTCGGACAGGTCACGGCGCTCTCATCCGTGGATATTTCGGTGCACGCGGGCACGGTGCACGGACTACTGGGGCACAATGGCGCCGGAAAGACCACGCTGATCAATATTCTCTGCACGGTGCTGCCGCCGGACCGCGGCGCCGCCCGCATCGCCGGCTACGACGTGGTCCGCGAGAGCCACGAGGTCCGCGGCCGCATCGGACTCACCGGTCAGTACGCCGCGGTCGACGAGAACCTGTCCGGCACCGACAACCTCATCCTCATCGCCCGGCTGCTGGGCGCGAGCCGCCGCCAAGCCCGCGCCCGCGCCCACGAGTTGTTGGAGATCTTCGACCTCGCCAAGGCCGCGCACCGCCCGTCCCGGACGTACTCCGGCGGCATGCGCAGGCGGCTGGACCTGGCCACCAGCCTGGTCGGCCGGCCGGACGTGGTCTTCCTGGACGAGCCGACCACAGGGCTCGACCCGAACAGCCGCCTGGCGCTGTGGGAAGTGGTCGAGGGCATCGTTCGCGAGGGCGCGGCCGTACTGCTGACGACCCAGTACCTCGACGAGGCGGACCGGCTGGCGGAGGCCATCACCGTGCTCGCCGACGGCGCGGTGGTGGCGTCCGGCACCAGCGCGCAGCTCAAGTCCCAGGTCGGCAGCCGCGCGGTGCACATCGCGCCGGCCGACCCGGCGGACTCCTACGCCATCCTGCTGGCCCTCCGCCAGGCCGGCCTGACACCCGCTCAGGACGAGGTCACCGGCGCCATCAGCACCCCGGCCGAGACCTCGGCGGACCTGGCCACCGTCGTCCGCGCCCTGGACCAGGGCCGGCTGGACGTCACCGAGTTCTCCCTGACCGAGCCGACGCTGGACGACGTGTATCTCGCGTTGACCAAGCGGTCCACCGTCCTCGCCCACTGATCCCGTCCAGGAGTTGTGATGACTACCCCGGCCATCAGCCCCGCCGCGCCGCCGGTGCGGGTGTCCTCCGCGCCCGGCTGGCCGGCCAGCGGCCGCCTCACCCAGATCGGCGTGCTGGCCGGCCGCTCCATACGCGCCTTCGTGAACAACCGGCGACTGCTGCTGTTCGAGCTGGTCCAGCCGCTGATCCTGCTCCTCATCATGAGCCAGGTGTTCGGCAGCATGTCGAACCCGAAGAACTTCCCGCCGGGCGTCGCGTACATCGACTACCTCCTCCCCGGCATCCTCATCACGACCGCCACCGGCACGGCGACGGGGGCCGGTTACAGCCTGCTGTTCGATATGGAGAACGGCGTGCTGTCGCGGTTCCGGTCGATGCCGATCCGGATGTCCTCGGTGCTCGTGGCCCGCAGCCTGGACTATCTGGTCCGGGTCGCGGCGCAGCTCGCGGTGTTGCTGGCGACGGCCCTGCTGCTGCTCGACTGCCATCCGCGAGGGGGTGCGCTGGGGCTCGCGGTGGCGGTGCTGCTGACGCTGTTCGTCACCTGGGCGGTGGTCTGGGGGTTCCTGGCACTGGGGTCCTGGCTGCGCAACAAGGAGGTCGTCGCGGGCATCGGGCCGCTGGCGATGTTCCCCCTGACCTTCGCGTCGAGCGCCTTCGTGCCGATCCATGTGCTGCCGGGCTGGCTGCAGTTCGTGGCCAAGGCGAACCCGCTGACGTACGTGGTGAACGCCGCCCGCCGGGTGGCGCTGGACTGGCCCCTCGGCAACTCCGTGTACGCGGCGGTGGGCGCGACGCTCGCGCTGCTGCTCGTCGTGGTGTTCCTGGCGGTGCGCGGGTTCAACCGCACGCCGTCCGACGGCTGAGGCCGTGGCTCGCCGTCGGTCGGACCGCGGCGAGCCGGATACGGCCGAACCGAACCGCTGCGGGCCGGAACGCCGTGGGCCGAGCCGTCCTGAGCCGACCGGACCGCGGTACGCCGAACCGCCGATGGCCGGGAGACCGTGGGCCGAGCCGCGGCTCGCCGGATGGCGGCACGCCGGACGGCCGGTGGCCGGACGATCCTTTGCCGGACCGAAGGGTTCGGCCCGCCGGCGCTCTCCGAACCGGCGGGCCGAAGAGCGGCGGTGCTCACACCTGGGCGGGGCGCCGGAAGAACTCCACCATGGCCTTGTTGACGGCCGCGGGGTCCTCCAGATAGCCGTAGTGGCCGCAGCCGGCGATCTCGTCGAAGGTCGCGCCGGGGATGGCGTCGGCGACCTCCCGGCCCAGCTTCGCGGGCGTGATCACGTCGTCGGCGAAGGCGATGACGTGGCTGGGCACGGTGATCCGCCGGTAGGCGCGCAGCCGGTCCGCGGGCGGCGCGATGTCCATCTGCACCCGTGTGCCCGGCCCGTCCTGGACCACCATCTCGAAGAGGTCGAGCCAGTCACGCGCCTGCTCGTCGTGTTCCAGGGTGCGCGGGGAGAGGTTCTGCTGGGCCCGTACGACCGCGGCGTAGCGGGGCGGCAGTTCCAGCCCCGAGTCGTACAGTTCGGCCTCCGCCGTGGCGAGCGCCCGGCCCATGGCGTCCACCCGCCCGCGGGTGGCCATCAGCACCGCCTGGCGCACCAAGTCCGGCCTGGCGAGGCTGAGTTCCTGGGCGATGTAGCCGCCCAGCGACGTGCCGACGACGCGGGACGGGCCGAGGCCGAGGGCTTCGATGAGCCCCGCCGTGTCGGCCACCATGTCGTCGATGGTGAATCCGCCGGCGCATTCGTCGGTCGGCGGGATGCCGCGGTTGTCGAACGTGATGACCCGGTAGCCGGCCGCGGTCAGCGCGGGCACCTGGTGCAGCCGCCAGGCGCGGCCGCCGCCTCCGGTGCCCATGATCATCACCACCGGTTCGCCCGAACCGTGGTCCTCGTAATTGATGCGAATTCCGTTGACGGATATCAGTGCCATCGCGACGGATTCCCCCTCACCCCGCGTCAAGCGCCTTGCTGTACGGCGCGAAACTATCAGCTGGGGTCGGGAGTGCCAATGACGGTGATGTGCCGTACGGAACGGGGCAGGGCGACCGGGCCCGGCTGTTCGGCCGCCGGGCCCGGTCGGTTGAACGCGGGGCGGTCGGGATCAGCCCTTCGACCCCGAGTCGCCGAAGATGAATCCGGCGAGGTACTGGTGGAGTTCTTCCTTCGACAGGTCACCGCTGCGGTCCGTGTCGAGCTTTTCGAAGGTTCCCTCGATCTGGTCGGTGGGAACTCCCCATGCGCGGTGGTAGCGTTCGAACTCGCTGCGGGACACCTTTCCGTCGCCGTCGGCGTCGAAGAGGTTGAAGAGCAGCCCTGCGAAAGGCTCCATGGCCCGCCGGATCACGGCCGGGTCGGCGTCGGCGTAGAAGTCGACGTATTCCTTCCGGCTGATCTTCTGGTCGCCGCTCTGGTCGAGCTGGTGTTGCAGATCGCGCCACAGATCGACGCTTGCCTGCCGGAATTGGTCGTGCTGCTTGGAGTCGGCCGTGAGCCCGAAACGACTGGTCAACTGCTGCGTCAGGGACTCGATTTCCTCGATGCCCACTTCGCCGTTGCCGTCGACGTCGATCAGATCGAACGCCTTGCTCGCCCTGCTGCGCTGGCTCTCAACGTGCTCACTTGACATTTCTCTGCACACCCCGCCTTCTCGTTCAGCGTGCGCCATCCTTTGTCGCCGGATACTAGACGCGATCGGATGGGGTGTTCAACGGCCGGGATCGCCTAGAAACACATTGGCCGATTCTGTCGGCGGACCATTTCGGAACGGCGGTCCGGCAGATCTTTCCTGCAATTCACAGAAGGCTCAAGTCGCCCCACCGGCACCATCGATGACGATCCGTCAGTACAGCCCTTCGGGCGCTGAACTCGTGGTCTGCAACGGGCGGATGTTGGCGACGCCGTCGCATGGCCACTCCTCGGCCCGGTGGCGCAGCGCCTGGTCCCGTTCCAGGATGTTGGGCAGGAAGAGGTCCTCGTGCAGCACGGTGAGCCGCACCTGGCCGACCGCGCCGGGATCCACGAGGGCCGACCAGTCGTCCTTGCGCACGACCGCCGTCGTCACCTGCGGGAAGTTCGGCACGTACGAGATCAGCTCGCCGCCCCGCTCCACTTCCCAACAGGCCGAGTTACCGAAGGTGTTGCCGTACGTCATGCCGCAAATCCCGCCATTCAGCGCCGATTTGAAAGCACGGTACATGTCGGCGGTGATCTGCGTGCCGCTCAGCCGGACGCCGTCGAGGGCGGATACGAGTTCGGGATGGCGCTGCCGGAGCGCCTGGAAGAGCGCGGGCGTGGTGTTGAGGTAATGCACCGGCGCCTGCCGCAGCACGTCGGTGATCTGCTCCAGGAGGTGGGCGGTGTAGTCCCCCACGTCCTGGTGCCGGCCCGAGCGGATGAGCCGCTTGACCCACCGCGGGTCCATGTCGATCGCGTACGCCTGGCCCGCGTGCAGTTCGGAGACCTCCCACACGCCGTGGCCGATCAGATGCGGTCCCGTGGGGGTGGCCTGGAGCCAGGTGCGCCCGGGGGCGAAGCCCTCCCGTACGAACGACCACCGCCGCCAGACCGCCCTGTGCAGCAGCATGTCCGGGGTGTAGAAGACCCGGCAGGGGGTGCCGGTGGTGCCGCCGGTGTCCCAGGCGCGGCCGGCCAGGGGGCGGGGCACGGACCGCGGGACCAGGTCCCCGGGGTCCTGCTCCCGCAGGCTCTCCAGCCGGAACGGGCCGAAGGCCGCGAGCTGGTCGTAGCGCGTGATGTCGCGGGGGTCGAAGTCGAGCTGCTCGGCTCGCCGCAGCCAGTACGGGCTGCCGGTCTCCGGGTGGAAGTGGCGCCGGACGACGTCACGGGTCCACTGGTCGAGGTCGGTGTCGAGCCACCCGGCGACCAGGGCGTCGGGGTCGTCCGACAGCCCGGTGGGGGCGGCTACCGAGCTGGTGGTCATGTCCGCACCTGCCCGCCGGTGAGGTCGATGCCCAGGTCGTACGCGGTGCTGATCGCCTGCTGGATGTGTTCGGGCTTCTCGATGTGGACGACGGGGAAGGGGAAGTCCAGGATGCCCTCCGGGATCGACGGCCCCATCACGAGGCCGAGTTCCACGCCCTCGCTTCGCATCCCGGTGTAGACGTCCACCAGGCTGATCGGGTCGGTGGAGTTGCGCTGGAAGAGGTCGCGGACCTCGTCCGCGCTCGTCAGCGTCTTGGGCTCCAGGCAGGAGAGCAGGGGCAGTTCGGGCGCCGAGAAGGCCATCGCGTCGATGCGGGGGGCCATGAAGTCGCGGAAGTGCCGGCGCAGCGGCGAGTGGACCGCGATGGTGCGGCCCGGAAGCGGTACGACCGTGCCGGGCGGTGCCTCGGCGGCCAGGGTGTTCAGCGCCTCGGCGTGGCCGGCGAGCATGAGGATGCGCTGCTTGCCGTCCGCCGTGGGGCCGAAGTCACCGGCGAGGTAGACGCCGGAGCGTCCCGCGCCGGGGTGCGCCGGGCCGCCGTCGGCGCTCTGCGCGAAGGCGAGGGCGATGCCCTGGGCGGGGGCGTCGGCGGGGAGTTCGGGGGTGTCCCGAGCGCCCGCGAGCATCTCGAACAGCTCCTGTCTGCTGAGCGCCCCCGCCAGCGCGCTGGCCGTCATCGCGCCGAGGCTGAGGCCGCCGATGGCGGTGGGGCGCAGGCCGGACTGGGCGAGCGCGTCGTGCACGCCGATGGCGAGCGCGGCCTCCCGTACGGTGCCGACGCTCTGGCGCTCCTCCTGCGCAACCGGCAGATCATCCTCCAGGATCTGACCTACCGTCAAGTCCGTCCACTGAGCGACCTGTTCGTACCAGCTGCGGACGACCGGGTACTCGTGGTACAGCTCCATACCGTGCGGCTCGGTGCCGACGCCGCCGCCGAACAGATAGCCCAAAGTCATTCTCGCCCCCAGCGGGAAGGTAACAGGAGAAAGACGCGGTACGGCGCCCGTGACAGGCGCGGCTCCCCTGCCGAGGGGAATTCCGACCACGACGCCATCGCACCGTAACACCGATTCACTTGCCACCGGAAGGCGCAATTATCCGCACGGGAAATGTCGCAGCTCACGCTATCGAGACGATATTGCGGGCTGAAACAATCCGTACACGCCTCTCTGTAATTCCCCGGACAACCCGGTTCGGCGAATCCCGTAAAGCACCGCGCGGGCCCGGTTCGGCCCGCGTGGCTCAGTCGGCCTGTACCACGAAGTTCTTCGGGACTCGCGGCGGCCAGGTGCCCACGGTGAGCATACCGATCGAATGGGCGCGGGAGACCAGGGCCACCCGATTCGGCGCCTGGAACTGACGCAACATCAGGCCGATGCGGTATTCGACGCCCTTGCGGCTGAGGTAGAGGGACGCCGCCAGTTCCACGGTGGAGGTGCCGACGGCGATGCCCTCCAGGATGCACGCGTCGAGCGCGGTGAGCCGCTCGGTGTCCGGCGGGGGCGTTCCGCTCCCGGCGTCGTGCAGCCGCCCCGCCGATTCCCCGCGCCCCGATGCCCGTTCGGCCGCGGGACGGCAGGGGCCCCTTCGGTCGCCGGCCTTCGGGAGCGCCGCGGTGGAGCCGACCGCCGTGGAACCGCGTAACGGCGTCAATCCGTACACCCGCCTTCCTCAATGGTGCGTCAGGTGCGTCGATGCGTCGGCCGGCCGCCGGTCGCGGGCCGGCCGCCGACGCGTTCGGCCGCGTCGGCGCTTACGCCTGAATCAGCGCGTACGCCCGAGACGGTGCGTGAGACCGAGTCGGCGCGCACGCCCGAGTCGGCGCGTCACCGATCGAAGTGGTCTCTGAGAACGTTCATCACGTCGGCGGGCCGGCTGGTCAGATAGAAGTGGCCGCCGGGGAAGACCTTGAAGTCGAAGGCCGCGGAGGTGTGCGCCTTCCACTCCCGGACCTCGTCCAGGGGCGCCCTCGGGTCCTGGTCCCCCGCCAGGGCGGTGATCGGGCACCGGAGCACCGCGTCGGCCTCGCCGCGGTAGGTCTCCACGGCGCGGAAGTCGCCGCGGAGCGCGGGCAGCATCATCCGGACCAGTTCCTCGTCGTCGAGCAGGCTCTCGTCCGTACCGCTCATCTCCCGGACCGCGGCCACGATGCCGTCGTCGTTCCGCAGGTGCAGACGCTCCTCGTGCGGCACCGCGGGCCCTCGGCGGCCCGAGACGAAGAGGTGCTCGACCCCCTGCCCCGCGCCCTCGAACCGGCGGGCCACCTCGAAGGCGACGAGGGCGCCCATGCTGTGGCCGAAGAAGGTCAGCGGCAGTCCGGTCCAGCCGCTGAGCGCCTCGAACACCTCGTCCGCCAGGACCCGGAGGTCGCCGATGGTCGGCTCCGCCCGGCGGTCCTGCCGCCCCGGATACTGCACGGCCAGCACCTCCGTCCGGCCCCGCAATTCTCCCGAGACCGGGAAGTAGAAGGACGCCGAGCCGCCCGCGTGCGGGAAGCAGACAAGGCGGCTCGTCGCCGCCGGGGAGGGGTGGAAGCGCCTGCACCAAAGGCCGCTGTCCGCGGGTAAGGAAGTCATGTCGCCTGGGTTTTCCCTTCACGGTTCCACAGATCCGAAGGATCTGGGTACGGTGATTCCCACCCTGCCACGCCCTGCCGAATCTCAGCAAGGGCGCAAAACAATTCGAACACTTGCACTTCGAATACCGCTCGTCCATGTGAATTCCGGTGGCCCAGCAGGGAAAGGCCGCGATGCGCCCCGGAGAGCGACGGCTTGAATTTGATTCAGAAACCCACTCCGCACGTCACAGGGGTGCGGTACACACCCGCCTCAAACGGACAAAACAGGCTACGGAGATGTCAAACATGACATGGCCCCCCGGTAAGGGCTCTAGGAATATGCCTAAACATCTCGGCATATCGTTGACCGGTTCAGAGCGCTCCCAAGATGCTGGAGGTCGCGCACGACGTCGTTGGCCGACGGGCCCGCGAACCGCCAGACGGCCCGTTCCGTCACGACTCCTGCGTGACGAACAGGACGAATGGGGAGTTCGTTGGAATTCTTGCTGCTCGGCCCGCTCTCTGTCCGGCTGAACGCGCGGGAGGTGTACGTATCGGCCCCCAGGCAACGCGTCGTCCTGGCGACGTTGCTGCTCAACGTCAACCACGTGGTCTCGGTGGACCGCATCGCCGGCTACGTCTGGGACGGATCCCCACCGCCCAGCGCCGCCGCCACCATACGCACGTACGTCATGCGACTGCGGCAGGTGCTCGGCGAGCAGGCGTCCGCGCGCATCATCACCCGGGCGCCCGGCTACCTGATCGCACTCGGCGAGGACGAGAGCGATCTCGGCCGCTTCACCGCGCACCGCCACCGCGCGGCCGCCCACGCCGACGTCGGCAACATGGAGGACTCCTGCGCCGAGCTCACCGAGGCCCTGGCCGGCTGGCGTGACGAACCCCTGGTCAACGTACCGTCCCAGACGCTGCGCGACGTCGAGGGCCGCTACCTCCAGGAGCTGCGGCTACAGACCATGGAGCTGCGCTTCGACGCCGAGCTGGCACTGGGGCGGCATGCCGAACTCATTCCGGAACTCTGGAAGTTGGTGAGAGAGAATCCGCTGCGCGAGGCGCTCGTCGGGAAGCTGATGCTCGCCCTGTTCCGCTCCGGCCGGCAGTCCGAGTCCCTCTCCCTCTACCAGCGCACCCGGGACCTGCTCGTGGAACAGCTCGGCGCCGAACCCAGCGCCGACCTCCGGGAAGTCCAGCGGCGCATCCTCGCGGCCGACGACAGCCCCGACGTCCGGGCCGCCGGAAGGCGGAGCGCCCGGCAGACCGCCTCGGTGACGCGTTCCACCCCGACGGCGGCCCGGCCCTGGCACGGCCCTTTACGCCTCAAACCCGCACAACTTCCCGCTGTTCCACCTGAGTTGACAGCACGCGATGAGCCGCTGGCGGAACTGCGCCGGGTCCTGACCGCCACCGGCCTGCCGACCGGCTCGGTCGGCACGGCCGTGGTCACCGGCCGGGGCGGCACCGGAAAGAGCGCGCTGGCGCTGCACGCGGCCCACGCCCTGCGGGAGTTCTTCCCGGACGGCCAGCTCTACGCCGCGCTCGGCGGCCGCGAACGCCCCCTGTCCTCCGGAGAGGTGCTGAAACGGTTCCTGGCCGCGCTCGGCGTCCCCCGGGCCGACATCCCGGCCGACGAGAACGAGCGGGAGGTGCTCTACCGCTCCCTCACCGCCGGCAGCCGGCTGCTGGTGCTCCTCGACGACGCCGACAGCACCACGCAGATCCGGCCGCTGGTACCGGGCAGCGGCGGCAGCAAGCTCCTGGTGACCAGTCGGCGGCGGCTCGCCGACCTGGAGGGCGCGCACACCGTCGCGCTGCCGCCGCTGGACGAGCGCGAGTCGCTGGAACTCCTCGGCAGGCTCGTCGGACCGGCCCGGGTGGACGCGGAGCCGCAGGCCGCGCGTACGGTCGTGGCGATGTGCGCGGGCCTGCCGCTGGCGCTGCGCATCGCGGGCGCCCGCCAGCTGGACCGTCCGCACTGGAGCCTCGGCGACCTCGCCCAACGGCTCACCGACGCGCCGCAGTTGCTGGACGCACTGCGGATCGGCGACCTCGACGTGCGGCCCAGCCTCGACGCGGGCCACACGGAACTGCCGCGGCGCTGCGCGAACGGCGTCGATCCGGCCTCCGTGTTCACCGCGCTGGGCGCGGCCAACGCCGCGCACACCTCCCGCGGCAGGGTCGCGGCCATGCTGAACTGCTCCGAGGAGAGCGCCGAGGACGCCCTCGACACGCTGGTCGAGGCGCACCTCCTGCACCCGCCCATCGCCGGGCGCTACCGCCTCGACGCGCTGCTCCAGGCGTACGCGCGAGAACGGGCCCAGGACCACGAGGCGTTCCGGCGCCAGAACGTGTTCCAAGCGAGCGGCACGTCCGCGCCCCGGGCCGTGTAAGGCACACGCTCTCCGCCCATCCGACGACCGCATCCGCTTCGATGACTTCACACAGCGGATTCACACAGCAGAGGGGAAGGCCGCCTCCATGGCCCACCAGACAGCAGCCACCGATGAACTGCTCGACTACGTCAGGGAGGTGTCCCTGCGGGACGACGCGATTCTGCGGGAGCTGCGCGAGGCGACAGCGGTGCTGCCCGCCGGTCAGGCCATGCAGGTGATGGCCGAGGAGGGCCAGCTGCTGGCCCTCCTGACCGGGCTGACCGGCGCCCGGTCCGTACTGGAGATCGGTACGTTCACCGGGTACAGCACCCTGTGCATGGCCCGCGCCCTGCCGGCCGGCGGTTGCCTCGTGACCTGCGACATCGACGACCGGTGGCCTGCGTTCGGCGCCGAGTACTGGCGGCGCGCCGGGGTCGAGTCGCGGATCGACCTGCGGATCGGCGACGCGAACGGCACCCTGGCCGGACTGCTGGACGAACAGGGGCCCGGCTCCTTCGACTTCGTCTTCATCGACGCGGACAAGGCCAACTACTGCCGTTACTACGAGCGTTCGCTGGAACTGGTCCGGCAGGGCGGGCTCATAGTCATCGACAACACGCTCTTCTTCGGCCGGGTCGCCGACCCCGACGCGCGGGACGCGGACACCGAGGGGGTGCGCGCCCTCAACCGGCTGCTGCACCACGACGGCCGGGTGGAGCTGTCCTTGCTGCCCATGGCCGATGGCATCACCCTGGCGCGCAAGCTCTGACCGGCCCTGACAGGCCCTGGCAGGTTCCGGCACGCTCCGAACGGGACCGTACGCGGCACCGGTGACCGCACCGGCGACCGGCGCGGTCAGCGCAGGGAGCGGATCGCCGGGCTCGCGGCGACCAGGGCCGCGCACGCCAGGACGGAGCCGCCGCAGACCAGGAACAGCGTCGTCGTGCCGTACGGGAGCAGGGCGCCGGCGAGCACGTAGGAGAACGGGTCGAACGCCACCGTGGCCAGGACGAGGAGGCTGATCACTCGGCCGAGCAGCCGCGCGGGCACGCGCTCCTGAAGGGTGGCCACGATGACCACTCCGAGGAACCCGGACCCGAGGCCGACGAGCGAGACGACCGCCGTCGCGGCGACGACCTGGGTGACGGCGGCGAGTCCGGCCGTGCCCGCCCCGATCGCCGCGACCCCGCCGGCCACGGTCCAGCCGCGCCGGGCGGGCGGCCGCCACCCGGCCATGAGCGAACCGGCCAGTGAGCCGGCGCCGAAGCCGGAGAGCACGATGCCCAGGGCCCCCGCGCCGCCGAGGCGTTGATCGGCGAGGACCGCGCCGCCCACGAGCACGGGCCCCACGACCGCAATGTTGATCATGGCGATGGCTGCCAGCATTCCTCGCACCATCGGTTCACGCCAGGCGTACCTCAAGCCCGCCCCGAGGGCACGCGCACTGCTGAACTGCTCGCCCTCGACCTCGCCCTCGCCCTCGACCGCGCCCGGACCGGCGTCGTCCGGACCGGCCGCGTCCCCGGCACCTTCGCCCCGCCGGACCACGCGGATGAGCGTGCTGAGGACGACGGCGGCCAGTGCGGCCAGCGACGCGATCCCGCCGAGCGTCGCCTCGAAGCCGACCGCGGCGATGACTCCGGCCGCCACCGCCGGGCCGACCAGGTCGCCACCCGACTCCGCGCCCTGCACCAGCGCGTTGACCCGGGTGAGCTTCCCGGTCGGCACGACGGCGGGCAGCAGCGCCAGGGCCGCCGGGAAGTACGCGGCGTCGGCGGCGCCGAGCAGCCCGGCGAGCACCGCGACCGTCGTCACCGATGGTGCGGTGAAGGTGACCAGGGCGCAGAGCGCGAGCAGGACGGCGACTCGGAGCCAGGCGGCGCCGGCCGTGATACGGGCGGGTCCGAGGCGGTCGACCAGCACTCCCGCGGGCAGCAGGAGCGCCGCTCGCGGCAGCGCCACGGCCACGAGAACGAGCCCTGTGGCCATCCCGGGTTCCGACAGTTCGAGCACGAAGAGCGTGAGCCATACGAGGAACAGCGCGTCGACCACGGCCGCCAGCCCTTGGCCCACGACCAGCCGGCGCAGGTGCGGATCGCCGAGCGGTTCGCGTGGCAGGGAATGTGCGGTCGGCTCCGTCGTCATGGCCGGCTCCCCGGGCCACCGGGTGGATCGGTCCCGCGCGAAAGGCCCGCCGGATTCGGCTCCGAACGGACATGACCGCATCGCTCACTGATCGACAACATCAACACATCCACTCGCGGATTCCGGTGGGTCGCGCTGCTCGGCCGGAGGAGATCGCAGCCGCGGGGTGCTCTCTCACCAGTGATCGGGCTGCCTGCGTCACTGGAGCTGTGGTGGTGGGGAATGTCAGCCGTTGCCGGCCGGTTCCGCGCCGCGTAGCGCTATGCGATGTGCGTGCCCCCGTCGACCGTCAGGGTGGTCCCGGTGATGTAGGACGCCGCGTCGGAGACGAGGAAGACCAGAGCCGCGGCGAGTTCCTCAGGCTGTCCGATGCGGCCCGAGAGCACCCGCGGCATCACCGCCTCCAGGTAGCCCTCGGCGTAGCCGTCGGTCATCGCGGAGGTGAAGAGGCCCGGCGCGAGGGCGTTCACGCGGATGCCCTTGTCAGGGGTCCACTGCTGGGCGAGATCGCGGGTGAGCCCGAGGAGCCCGGCCTTCGACGCCGAGTAGGCGGCCTGCGGCAGCCCGCCCGTGACCAGCGCGAGGATGCTGGAGACGTTGACGATGGCGCTGCCGGGCCCCATCACCGCGCCCGCGGCCTGGGCCATCCAATAGGAGCCGTTGAGGTTGACGTCGATGACCTCGCGGAACTGTTCCGGCGTCTCCTCCGTCGCGGGTTGTTCACTGCTGATCCCGGCGTTGTTGACGAGGATGTCAACCCGCCCGAACGCGTGCACGGCCGCGTCGACCAGTGCGCGGCAGTCCTCCGGCTCGGCGACGTCGGTTCGCACCGCGACGGCCCGGCGGCCGAGCTTCTCGACGGCCGTGCGCGTCGCCTCCAGCAGCTCGGCGCGCCGCGCCCCGAGCACGACGTCGGCGCCGGCCTCGGCCAGCGCGGTGGCGAAGGCGACGCCCAGCCCGGAGGACGCTCCGGTGACGATGGCGACGCGGCCGTCGAGCCGGAAGCGATCGAGGACGCTCATGACCGCCTGCCTCTCTGGGGAACCGTTCTGTGCACGGCACATCTCCCGACGTGAGTCTTGTTCGGTGCGGGGGACCGATCCTGTGGTGACTGATCGAGTCCCAGTCGATCGTTCGCACGCCGGGCGCATCGTGTCTCGCACACGGCCGGGACCGGTGTCCGGCCGACGGCGGCCGGTACGAGCCGAGCGGGGCCGCGGCCGGGCCGTCCGGCAGCGGTCACCGGTGGTCGGCGATGTAGCTCACCACGTCTCCGACGGTTCTCAACCCCGCGACCTGGTCGTCGGGGATCCTCACCTCGAAGCTGTCCTCGACCTGCACGGTGATCTCCACCATCAGCAGCGAGTCGATGTCGAGATCGTCGGCGAAGGACTTCTCGGTGGTCACCTCGGCCGAGTCGACGCCAGCGATCTCTTCGACGATCTCGGCGACGGCGTTGAGGATGTCGGTGTTGCTCACCACGGGTCTCCTTCTCGGGGTGGGGAGTTGGCATGAGCCGACCGCCGCGTGTGTCCCACCGAGGGATCTCTGCCACGGTCAGCGGTCCGGCCCGGTCGGTCATGCCGGTCAGTCGGTCGTGCCGGTCGGTCATCGGTTGTCGGTCGGTGTGGCGAACCCGGTGGGTGGCGTCAGAGTCCGAGGCGCCGTCGGTAGGTGACGAGGGTGCGGAGGAAGCCGTCCATCTGCTCCTCGGTGTGGCCCGCGTGCGGGAACAGGCGCAGCAGCGCCTGGTTGCGGGTGACGGCCGGGTAGGAGAAGACGGGCACGAGGTAGCCGTCCTCGACGAACCATTCCCGCATCTGGAGGGCGGCGGCGTCCTTCCCGATCGGCACCGAGAGCATGTACGACTCGGTCGGCAGCGTCGGCGTGCCGGCCTCGTGCATCTGCCGGCGCAGGCGGGCGGCGTGCGCCAGGTAGTCGTCGACGATCTCCGGTTTCGCGGCGAGGGCGTCGATGGTGCGCTTGGCGGTGTAGGCGGTGGGCGGCTGGATGGCGGCCGTGAACATCGAGGTGCCGGAGAGCAGTTCGAAGGCGTCGACGGCGTCCGCCGGCCCGGCGATCGCGCCGCCTTCCAGACCGACGGCTTTCGACAGCGACACCATGACGAAGTCGGCCCGTTCCCGGATCGCGGCGGCCTCCCGGGCGTACGGACGGTTCTCGGGCCCGTAGACCATGAAGCCGTTCGCGTCGTCGATCATGCTGATGGCACCGTGCCGGTCGCACTCGTCGAGGATTTCCGCGATCGGCCCCATGGTGCCGTCGGCCGAATAGAGGCTCTCGGCGATCACGACGGTCTTGCGGGTACGGACCCGGCCCAGGACGCGTGCCAGGTCGGCGACGTCGTTGTGCCGGAACGCGTGGACCTTGCGGCCGTAACCGAGCCCTTCGAGGCCTTTCCAGATGCTCCAGTGGACGTCGCGGTCGACGACGAAGACGGTGTCGTGGTTACGTACCTCGATCCCGGTGTCGAAGTGCGCGGAACTGCTCATGGCGTGGACGAACCCGATGTTGGCCAGCAGCCCCGTGGCGAAGCTGATGGCTCGTTCCTTGCCGGTGTGGCGGGCGATCGTCTCTTCCAGCACGTGGTGCGGGCGGCAGATCCCCTGGGTCATCCTCGATCCGCTGGTGCTCAGGCCGTGGGCGAGCGCCCCCTCGGCGAAATGGCGTCGTACCGGGACGTGGCGCTCCAGATCGAGAAAGCTGATGCTCGCGAAGTTCACCAGCTCGCGGCCGTCGCGGACGATGGTGGGCCCGACGGGGCCGTCCACCACCGGCGGACGGTATGCCGTGTCATGGGTGTTCGCCTCGACGAACTCGCCGAAGGCCCACGGGGCCAGGCGGTCCACGGACGGTGCGGGGGCGGCGTGGGACGCGGTCATGGTGAGGTTTCTCCTCCACGAGGGGCGCGGGGCGGTGCGGGCTCCAGGGCCGCGGCGAGGTGGCCGAGCGAGGCCGTTCCGGCCAGTTCGTCCGAGGCGATCCCGGTGAAGCCGGACCGGTGGAGCAGCGCCAGCAGACGGGGGACGGCGACCAGGGTGACTCCGTGGTCGGCGAGGCAGCGGTTCATGTCCACGGCGTCAGGGCTGCCGATGGGGCCGGCCGGCGGTCCGCCGAAGCCGGCGGCGGCCACAGCGGCGGCCAGGGCCCGTTCGGCGTCCGTCGCGGGCGGGCGCGACGGGACCTGCCAGGCTTCCGTGCCGCCGGTCGCGGTGCGGGACCGGTCGGAGCGAGGGCCGGGTTCGCGGCCGGCCGGGGACAGGACGTAGCGGCCGGGTGCCACGATGCCGGGCACCTCTCCGAGGTGGTCCAGGACGTGGCGGTGCAGGTCGCCGGGGGTGACATCAGGGGCGGTACGGGCGTGCACGACGAGGTGCGGTTCGCCGCCCTCCCCCGTGTCGCCACCCTCCCCCGCGTCGCCCCCGCTGGGTGACACGGTCGCGTCGAGCACCCCGGGATGGCCGCGCACCACGTCCTCGACCTTGGCCAGGCACACCCATCCCTGCGGGGCGCGCCACCATCCGGGGGCGGCTGGTGTGAGCGGGCGGGCCGGAACCGGGCACTCGGCGCCGTCGGCGAGCGCGCGCAGGAGGTCGCACAGACGGGTGGGCAGCGCCAGGGCCTGCCCGGCGTCGAGCAGGTGGTCCCCGACGGTGACGTCGAGGGTGACGACCCCCGCGTCGCGGCTGAGGTCGACGTAAAGCGTGTCGCAGGGCTCGTCGGGCGCGCTGCTGATCCAGGCGGCGGACCCGTCCGGCGGGGTGTTGGGCACGGGGACCAGGTAGTCGCGCGGCCATGAGTAGCAGTTGTACTCGATGGTCGGTACGGTCACGACGCCGCGGCGGCGGTCCATGCGGGCCTGGGCGGCGACCAGCTCCGCGGGGCGCCACTGACCGTGCCGGTAGGCCGCGGCGGAGGCGGCGGCGACCGAAGCGGCCACCTCGCCGAACGCCGCGCCGGGGCGGAGGTCGATCTGTACGGGAACCGTCAGGGCCCGGACGCCGATGCTGCTCCGCAGAGCGGCCCGGGCCCGGTTGGAGACCACCACGGACGCGAGGAACCGGTGTTCGCCGGTGCGGGTGGCGACGTCGTGGGCCAGCGCCGCGAGCACCACGGTCTCCGGGCTGACCCGATGGCGCCGGGCGACGCGGTCGAGGTCGCCGTACGCGCGTACGGAGCGGTGCTGGAGGCGGTGGCGCCCGTCGCCGTCGTCGCTCCCGCCGAACGGGGCCAGCACGCCGCTCGGGTTGCTCCCCAGGCGCGTGAGCCACTCGCGCTCCGCCGCGCGAACGCGTTCCGAAGGCTGGGCGGTGACCGTGTCGAGCGGGTGCGTGGCCGCCTCCGCCGGCGGGTCGCCGCCGCGCAGCTCGTCGTGGAGCTGGTCGATCAGTACCGCGAGGCCCCATCCGTCGATCAGTACGTGGTGGACGGCCACCAGGACCGCTCGCGGCTTCCCTGCCTCCAGCAGCACTCTGGCGAGCCAGGGCGGGTTTCGCTCGGGATCGATCGGGCGGGCGGCGAGCGCCGCCGTGGCGGCTTCCAGGGTGTCGGCGTCGACGGCGGGCACGTCGACGTAGTCGACCGGCAGTGGTGCCCAGTCCGGGCGGTGGACGTGCTGTACCGGGCGGAGCGGGTCGACGGTGGTGCGCAGCGCCTCATGGCGGGCGGTGAGGGACGCGAGCGCCGCGAGGACGTCGGCGACGGTCGCCGGGGGCGGGATGCGGCAGTGGTCGGCGAGCGGCGTCGGGTTCACCCGCCGTGGTGAGGGGATGGTGCGTTCGAACCAGTGCCACTGCTGGACCCAGGTCAGCGGCCCGCTGCGGGTGACGGTGGCGGCGGGGCTCGGGGCCGGTTGCTGAAGGTGTTTCACGGCCGGGACCTCATACTGCCCGGACCACGAGAGCGGCGTTGTGGCCGCCGAAGCCGAACGAATTGCTGAGAGCGATGCGCAGGCGCTCGTGGTGCTGCGTCCGGTGCGGCACGAAGTTGATGTCCGGGTCGATCGGCTCGTCGCAGTTGATGGTCGGCGGGACGTCACCGGTGCGCAGGGCCTGGATCGAGGCCACGAGCTCGACCGCCCCGGCGGCGCCGATCATGTGCCCGGTCATCGACTTGGTGGAGCTGACCGGGATCCGGGTGACGTGATCACCGAGCACCTTGCGCAGGACGGCCGCCTCGGTGACGTCGTTCAGCAACGTTCCCGTGCCGTGCGCGTTGACGTAGTCCACGTCCGACCCCGTTATCCCCGCGTCGCGCAGCGCCGCCTCGACGGCGAGGCACGCGCCCCGCCCCTCCGGGTGCGGGGCGGTCCAGTGGTGGGCGTCGGAACTGGCCCCGTATCCCGTGAGTTCGGCCAAGGCCGTCGCCCCTCGTCCGTCCGCTGTCTCGGCGGCCTCCAGCACCAGCACGGCGGCTCCCTCGCTCATCACGAACCCGTCGCGGTGCGCGTCGAACGGCCGGCACGCCGCGGTCGGGTCGTCGTTGCGTTTGGACAGGGCGCGGGCGTTGCCGCTGCCCGCGAGGTCGACGGCGGTGACGCAGGCGTCGGCGCCGCCGGCGATGACGATGTCCGCCTCCCCGTGGCTGATCATGCGCATCCCCGCGCCCACCGCGTCGGCGCCGCTGGCGCACGCCGTGCTCTGGGCGCGGCTGGGCCCCTGGGTGCCGAGCCGCATGCTGATCTCGCCGACAGCGCTGTCCATGGCGGTCGTGACCTGGGTGAACGGGCCGATGGCCCGGGCCCCTTTGTCGCGCAGGGTGTTCGCGGCGCGGTAGATCGACCCTACGGGGCCGTAGCCGCTGCCGATGATCACGGCGACCCGGGGCGCCAGCCGGTCGTCGACGACGAGTCCAGCGTGCTCGCGGGCCTCCAGCGCCGCGGCGAGGGCGTACTGCGCGTACGGGTCGGCGCGGCGGCTGACCGTCGGGGGCATGTAGCGGCCGGGCGTGAATCCGCGGACCTGGCCGCCGATCCGGACTCCGAGACCGGTCACGTCGATCGCGTCCACGGTGGCGATGCCGCTGCGCCCGGCCAGCATCGCCGTCCATGTCTCGTGGGCGCTGTGGCCCAGCGGCGTCACGGCCCCGTACCCGGTGACCATCACCCGGCGCCGGGCCCGGCCGCGCCCGGCGTCGTCCCGCTCCGTCACTGGGGGACCACCTCGGCGTCGTGGAGGGCCGGGAGGATGTCGTCGGGGGCGACCGGCACCATGAGCACGGCTGTGCCTCCCTGGGCGCAGAACCGTCGTGCGGCGAGGATCTCCTCGGTCAGCGCGGCCTTGTCGCGCAGCACTCGGCAGTGGATGTCCGGCCCGTCCACCGCGGGCGGCTGCGCGCCCGGGCGGGTGAAGGGGTAGCGCTCGGCGTCGAGGCCGAGGCGGGCGCGCTGGGCGTCGAGCCAGCCGTAGCCGCCGTTGCACAGCACCACGTACAGGACGCCGCCGTGGGCCGGAGCGGCGACGGCGATGTCCGCGCGGGCCGCGAGGAACGCTCCGTCCCCGATGAACGCGGTGACCTCGTGGTCCGGGGCGGCCCGTTTGACGCCGATGGCCGCGGCCGCTCCGAAGCCCAAGGGGGTCTGCTCCGACGGCACGATGGACCCGCCGCCGGTGTGGAAGGGGAAGCCGTAGGACCACATGTCCTGCAACCCGTTCTCCTGGACCAGCACGCGGGGCTCGCCGGAGGTGGCGTCGAGGGCGGCGAGCAGCTCGGCGACGCGGATTTCCGGCAGCGCCGCCGCGCGGGCCAGTTCCGCTTCGACGTCGCGCGACATGGCGTGGCGGGCGACGGCGATCTCGTTCGCCCACGCCTTGGTCGCGTCCGTGTCCGCGTCCGTGTCCGCGTCCGTGTCCGTGTCCGTGTCCGTGTCCGCGTCCGTGTCCGAGTCCGCGTCCGTGTCCGCGTGCTCGGCCTCGCGGTCCTCGTCCAGCGCCCGTGACCAGGCGAGCACGGCGTGCCGGGCGTCTCCGAGCACGCGCGGGCCCGCGAACTCGGCCGACAGTCCGGCCGGATCGATGTTGACCTGCACCACCGCGACCGCGGGCCACGGCGTTCCGCCTTCGACTACCGTCTCCTCAAGCCGCCCGGCGAGGGACACCACCAGGTCGCAGGACGACCACAGGTCACGGGCGGGGGCCCCGGCGTAGAGGCCCGCCACGCCGCAGAACAGCGGGTGGCGCTCGTCGACGGCGCCGCGGCCGGAGGCGGTGGTGAACAGCGCCGCGCCGAGGCGTTCGGCGAAGCGCTCGACCGCACCGCCGTCGTTGCGGTGCCGCATTCCGCCGCCCACCAGCACGACCGGCCGCCGGCTCGCGCGGATCGCCGCCAGCGCCGGTCCCTGTGCCACGGGAGCGGGCTCGACGAGCAGTGGTTCGGGCAGTGTCGGCCGCGGTCCGGTGACGAGGATCTCCGCCGTGCGGACGTCGTCGGGCACCTCCAGGTAGACGGGTCCGGACGGCGGCCCCATGGCTCGGGTCAGTGCCGTCACCGTCGCGGGGACGACCCGTTCGGGGTGGCCCACCCGGTGTGCCCACCGCACGAGGGGCGCTGCCACGGCGACTTGGTCGAGTTCCTGGAATCCGCCGCTGCCCCGGCGCCGTTCGGGTGCGCCGGCGGCGAGCACGAGGACCGGGGCGCCGGACTCCCGCGCTTCGAGCAGCCCCGTGGCCGCGTGGGTGACAGCCGGTCCCTTGCCCAGTGCGCAGACGGCGAGCCGGCCCGATTGCAGCGCGTAGCCGGTCGCCATGTACATCGCGTTGCGCTGGTCGCGGCAGGGCACGAGGTCCAGGCCGGCGGCGTCGAGGGCGCGCAGCAGCTCCAGGTCGTCGCCGGGCAGCCCGAAGCAGGTGTCCACCCCGTTCGCCGCCAGCAGGCCGACGACCGCGGACCACGCATCGGCGTACCGTTTGCTCATCTGGGGCACTCCCCGCACGCCGCGACAGGGGCGGCCGTCGGGAGATGCCGCGCCACGGCCCGCGACATGAGCAGTGGTTCGGCGTGCCGTTCGCCGCCGTAGGAGCGGTAGTTCGCCATCATCCCGAACCCGCCGAACGGGCGGTTGCCGTCCTCGGCGTCGAGCAATGTGCGGTCTACGCAGGTCTGGTGACGCTTCGTCAGCACTTTCACGGTCTCCGGATCGTTTCCGTAGACCATCGCTCCCAGCGCGCGTTCGCCGAAGAAGGGGCTCGACAGCCGTTCGCGCAGCCGCCGCGCGCTGTGGTACGCCACGACGTTGAACACCGGGGCGAACATCTCGTCGAGGGGGATCTTGTCGTCGAAGTCCCACAGCAGGACGGTCGGCTCGATCCTGCGGGACGGCAGATCGATGCGCCCGCCGTGCCGGATGTGACGCGCGTGGCGCACCAGGTAGTCCGAGCAGTTCACCAGCGCCGAGTCGTAGTAGATCGGGCCGTAGTCGACGGCCGGGTCGGTGTTCTGCCCGAAGCGCAGCGAGTTCAGTTCCGCGGACAGCAGGCCGACGAACTCCTCGGTGCGGCCTCGCGGCGCGAACACGACGTCGGGACCGAAGCAGTCCTGGCCCGAGTTGTAGAGCCGGATGTTCGTGACGTCGTGGGCGGCGCGCGTGAGATCGGCGTCGGGCGCGATCACGAAGGGGTTGATGCCGCGGCCGAAGAAGAGGAAGAGCTGGTCCTCCGCCAGCCCTTCGCGGATGATCTCGGCATTGGCGTAGTTGCCGGTGAAGACGATGAGGTCCGCCTCGCGCACCGGCCCCGTCACGAACTTGCGCTGGCTGAGTTCGAAGATCTTGACGGGTAAACCGTGGACCGGTGCCAGCAGCGCGTGCAGGCGTTGCGTCTGGCTTTTGATCTCGGAGGACGGCCGGAAGGCGATCCGGTCGCTGTAGAGGGATGCCACGAGCGTGTAGAGCGCGTAGGAGTAGAGCGGGATGTTGGAGGGCATGAAGACCGCGGTCCGGGGCACGCGGCCGGGCCGCTCCCGGCGGATCTCCTCCTCCGCCCCGTCGAGGGCCGCGAGGAACGAACGGATCTCCGCGGCGGCGGTCTGGTGGGGGGAGATCTCGGTGAGGATTCCCAGCACCGCGTCTTCGTTGTCGGCCACGTACCGGCGCACCGCGCGCAGCGCGTCGAGGCGGTCGGCGAAGGGGATGCGGTAGTCGGTCGCGGCGACGGGCGGGCCGGACGCGGTGGCGTCGGCGGCCGTGTTGTGCGCCGCGGGTAGCGAGGTCATGGCTATCTTCTCCAGAACGGCCAGGTCGGGCTTGCCGGTGCTCGTGAGGGGCAGCGCGGGAAGCACGACGATGCGGTCGGGCTGCTCGTAGCGGGCGAGCACGGAGCGCAGCACCCGTTTCCAGTGCGCGGGCTCGCGACCGTCCGGGTCCGCGATCACGAACACCAGATGACAGCCCAGACGCTCGTCGGGGACGGCGACGACCTCCGTCCGCACGCCGGCCGCCTCGGCCCGCTCGGCGAGGTGGTCGGGGTAGAGCGTGTGGCCGTCGCGGTGCACGGCGTGCTTGCGTCCGACCACCAGGACACGGCCGGCGTCGTCGAGCAGACCGATGTCGCCGGTGCGGTGCACGGGGCCCGGGACCGGGATGATCTCACCGTCATCGCCCAGGTGACCCGTCATCAGTCCGACGCTGTGCACGACGAGTTCGCCGACCCGGCCGCTGGGAAGCGGCCTGCCGCGGTCGTCGTGGACTTCGACGACCACGCCGGGCAGCGGGGTGCCGCACCCGACCGGATCGGTACGGGGCGCCAGCGCGATGTTCCCCACCTCGGTCGCCCCGTAGCCGTCGAGCAGGTGCCGGCCCATACGGGCGTGGAACTGGGCCGCCAGGTTGCGCCCCAGCGGCGCGCCGCCCACGCACCAGGCCCGTACCGTCTTCAGCGCGTCCGCGAGAGCGGGACGGCGGTCGAGCACGTTGAGCAGGCTGTAGTAGGTCGAGGGCGCCCCGTCCACGACGGTGAGGCCGTGGTCCAGGCCGACCGCGAGCGCGCGGTCCAGGCGCGTGGCCGGCCCGTAGACCACCAGCGTGCCGCCGCCCAGCCACCAGCAGAGGACCAGCGACAGACCGTATTGATGGGAGTACGGCAGGACGGGGAGGAACACATCCTCGGGCCGGTACTCCATTCGTTCCGCACTGAGTGCAAGGTTGTCCAGAATCGAACGACCGGAGCGGACAATGCCTTTCGGGCTGCCGGTCGTGCCCGATGACCAGGAGATCGCAGCGTCCTGGCGCCGCGCCCAGGCCGCGGTGTCGGGCACGGCCGCTGTGGCATCGGACAAGGCCGCTGTGTGCGGTACGGACTGTGGTGCCGCGGTGCCGGGCACGGCCGTCGTACGCGGTACGGGCCGTGGTGCCGCGGTGTCGCCCGTACCGTCGCCGATGTCGAGCACTACGCGCGCCCGAGCGCGGATGCGTGATCGCTGTGACGGGGTGGCGCGATGGTCGGCCAGGACCACCGAGGCGTCGATATGAATGAGTGCGAGCAAATCGACGACCCATTCCGGGGAATTGGCCCCGCTCATCATCACCCGCGAACCGGGTTCGATGCCGCGGCGTGCCAGAAGTTCCGTGGCGTCGAATACGCGAGCCACGATTTCAGCTGTCTCCCAGATGCGCCCCTCGGGCGAGATCAGGCGCCTAAAGACGGGCAACTCGTGCTCCTTGAGGCTTATTCGCGGGCCTGCCCGAGCGCGCTTCAGAAGGGCTGTGACCTGCCACAATGCGGGGACGGAGGATGTCGCGAATAACCCTCCGTGATATCAGGGGGTGCGTTCAGCTTTCTGGGTATACACGTTCGTAAACCCATAATCCCACGATTGCGCCTACCGCTGTTCAAGAAGATCCACCTAGGCGACTATCCCATACCTGTAGGCCGGTGTCGAGATGGATTGGTTCACTGCCGATGATCCCCATTGATCCGAAACGCTCTGCGTTCAGGGTTATTGATGGTGTGTGAGTAATCTCGTGGGGAATATGCGGTCCTGGTTTCCGGAGGTACAGGAGACCGCGCGATTGCCGACGGAGTCCACGCGCGTAGAGGATCCGGCCGGTCGGACCTCCAGGCGTGCGGAACGGCCGCCCCGCTGTCCCGGGAACGCACCAGGACCAGCGGGTCGGACGAGTCGGACGAACGACGAACGACGAACGGCCGAGGCTGAACGACGAACTCAGGCGAAGGGCACCGGCGCCTCCAGCCGCATGGTCGTGGGCGCCGGGCGGGCCTCGGGCACCAGGTGCAGCCGCTGAAGCCCTTCGGCCGCCGCCCCGGCCCCCTCCGCGCCATCGGCCTCCGCCCCGGTGTCCAGCCCTGCCTTCGCCCCGGTCTCCGCAGCACCGGCCGTCGCCGCGCGGCAGTCGCAGGGCTGGTCGTCGAAGCCCGCGAAGCGGTAGGCGATCTCCATCATCCGGTTCCGGTCGGTGGCCCGGAAGTCGGCGACCAGGTGCGCTCCCGCCCCGGCCGCCGCGTCGGCCAGCCAGTTCAGCAGCGTCGCCCCGGCCCCGTAGGAGACGACCCGGCACGAGGTGGCGAGCAGCTTGAGGTGCCACATCCGCGGGTGCCGCTCCAGCAGGAGCACGCCCACCGCGCCGTGCGGGCCGAACCGGTCGGTGAGGGTCACGACGAGCACTTCGTGGTGCGGGTCGGCGAGCAGGCTCCGCAGCCGCGCGTCGGAGTAGTGGACGCCGGTGGCGTTCATCTGGCTGGTGCGCAGGGTGAGTTCCTCGACCCGCGACAGCTCCTCGCCCGTCGCCCGGCCGATGCGCATCACCATGTCGAGGGAGCGCAGGAACTCCTCGTCGGGGCCGGCGGCCTCGGCGCGCTCCGCCTCCCGGCGGAACCCCGCCTGGTACATCGCCCGGCGCCGCCGCGAGTCCACGGTGCTCGTCGCGGGCGTGAACTCGGGCAGGTCCGGCAGCGCGAGCACCTGCTCGGCCGGGTAGCCGCGGACCTCGGGCAGGTGGAAGGCGACCTCGGCGCGCTCGGCGGGCTGGTCGTCGATGAAGGCGATGGCCGAGTGGGCGAAGTTCAGCCGGTCCGCGATGCGGCGCACCGCTTCGGACTTGACGCCCCATCCGATCTGCGGCAGCACGAAGTACTCGGCGAGGCCGAGGGCCTCCAGCCGGGCCCAGGCGTGGTCGTGGTCGTTCTTGCTGGACACGGACTGGAGGATGCCGCGGGAGTCCAGCTCGATGACGACCTTGCGTACCTCGTCGGCCGTCACCACCTGCTCGTCCTCCAGCAGGGTGCCCTGCCAGAGGGTGTTGTCCAGGTCCCAGACCAGGCATTTGACGGTCGCGGGCCGGTCTTCGCCGGCGGTGTCGCTCATGGGCTCCCCCTGCGGTTCGCGGGTCTCGGGCGCGGTCACTGCGGCCTCGTCGGGGCGGGTGCGCTCGGCAACCGCTGATCCTCAGGGGCAGTTACGGTCGGCAACCGCTGCTTCTCCGGGGCGGTCGCGGTCATGACGGCCTCCCCGGCGCGGTTGGGGTCACGACGGCCTCCCCGGTGCGGTCGCGGTCATGACGGCCTCTCCGGTGCGGATGCGGGTGCGGCCGGCGCGGCGCGGTTCCGTGCGGACACGGCGTGGTCGGCCAGCAGCACCTGGCACAGCTCGGTGCTGCCCTCGATGATCTCCATCAGCTTGGCGTCCCGGTGGGCGCGGGCCACCGGATGGCCGTCCCGCGATCCGGCGGAGGCCAGCACCTGGACGGCCGACGAGGCGCCGGCTGCCGCCTGGGCGGAGCTGACGCGCTTGGCCAGGACGGTGGCAACCACCTGGTCCGGGGACCCCTCGTCCCAGCAGCGGCTGGCGTGCTCGCAGACCCTGGTGGCCACCTGCTCCGCCGTATACAGCTCGGCGAGGTGCCGGGCGACCAGCTGGTGCTGGGCTATCGGCTTGCCGAACTGTTGGCGGGTGGCCGCGTGTTGGGTCGCCGCCTCCAGGCAGCCGCGCAGGATACCCACGCATCCCCACGCCACGGACATCCGGCCGTAGGCCAGGGCGGTGGTCACCAGGAGCGGGAGGGGCAGCCCGTACCCGCCGAGCACGCTGGCGGCGGGCAGCCGGACCCCGTCGAGGCCGATGTCCGCGTGGCCGGCCGCCCGGCAGCCGAGCGGGTCGGCGATCCGCCGCACCTCGACGCCGGGGGTGTCGACGGGTACGAGCACGGCGGCGGCAGCGTCCCCATCGGTGTCATCCGCGTAGCGTCCGAATATCACCAGCACGTCCGCGTAGTGGGCGGCGGTCACCCACTTCTTGCGACCGTCGATGACGACCGAGTCTCCATCGCGGCGGATGACGGTGCCCATGGCCGCCAGGTCGCTGCCCGCGTCCGGTTCGCTGAACCCGACCGCCGCGAGCCGGCCGCCGGTCAGCCCGGGCAGCCAGTCGGCCTGCTGCCGCGGCGTGCCGAACCGCTGGATCGTCCAAGCGGCCATGCCCTGTGAGGTCATCACACTGCGCAGGGAGCTGCACAGGCTCCCCACGTGGGCGGTGTACTCGCCGCTGAGCAGGCTGCTCAGGCCCCAACCGCCGTACTCGGCGGGCACTTCGGCGCACAGCCGGCCGGCCTCGCCGAGTTCGCGGAGCAGTTCCAGGGGCAGCAGCCCCGAGCGGTCCCACTCGCCGGCCCGGTCGCCGACCGCCGCGGAGACCTGGGCAGCCGCCTCGGCGACCACGTCACCCATCGAGGCCGCCCTGGCGCGGCTCCCGCAGACGGCAGACCAGCGCCGCCATCACCCGCGCGGTGCGGAAGTTGTCCATCCTGAGATCGGCGCCGCGAATGGCCACCCCGTAGGTCTTCTCCAGGTGCACGACCAGCTGCATCGCGAAGAGGGAGGAGAGGCCGCCCGTCCGGAACAGGTCGGTCTCGGGCTCCCATGGGGTGTTGGTGTGTCCCTGGAGGAAGTCGAGGAGTTCCTTCTCCACGGCTTCCGGCGTGCCGGTGCCAGTGCCGGTGTTCGGGGCCTCGCTGGTCTGGTTGGTCATCGGTTCTCCTCCATAGCGCAAGGGGTGCGAGAGGTGCGAGAGATACAAGAGGGGTGTGCGGCGCGGGGCGCGGTGGTGATCATGAGTACGTGTAGAAGCCCTCCCCCGACTTGCGGCCGTGGCGGCCCTCCGCGACGAGCCGGAGCAGCAGGTCGCAGGGGCGGCAGCCGTCGTCACCGGTGCGTTCGTACAGAACGTGCAGCGAGTCGACGAGGTTGTCGATGCCGATGAGGTCGGCGGTGCGCAGGGGGCCGGTGGGGTGCCCCAGGCAGCCCTGCATCAGCGCGTCGACGGCCTCGGCGGTGGCGGTGCCCTCCTGCACGACCCGGGCCGCGTCGTTGATCATCGGATGCAGGATCCGGCTGGTCACGAAGCCGGGGGCGTCCTTGACCACGACGCCCTCCCGGCGCACCGCGGCGAGCAGCGCGGCCACGGCCGCCATGGCCGCGTCCCCGGTCCTGGCCCCGCGGATGACCTCGGCCGTCCTGATCAGGTAGGGCGGGTTCATGAAGTGCGTGCCGACGAGTTCGGCCGGGCGGTCGACGGCGTCGGCGAGCTCGTCGATCGGGATGGACGAGGTGTTGGTGATCAGCAGCGTGCCGGGGCGCACCTTGGCCGAGATCTCGGACAGGACCTTGGCCTTCAGTTCGGCGCTCTCGGTGATCGCCTCGATGACGGCGGTGGCGCGTCCGGCGGCGTCGGGCGTGGTCGCGGTGGTCAGTTCGCCCGGCTCGGTGTCCGCGGGCAGGGCGCTCATCAACACGGCCAGCCGCAGCTCGTCGCCGACCTTCTCCCGCGCCCGGTCGAGCCGGACGCGGTCGGTGTCGACGAGATGGACGGGCAGGCCGTGGCCGAGGGCCAGCGCGGTGATGCCGACCCCCATCACCCCGGCGCCCAGCACGGTCAGCGCCTGGGCCGGCGGGCTCTGGGTCTCCTGATGCGGCGTGGCGGTCATGCGTCCCTCCTCAGCGGGTGGTCTGTGCGGGCGGCGGGGGCGGCGGCCGGGGCCTCGGCGGCATCCGTACGACCTTCCGTACGGACCTGGCTACGGGCCCCCTTCCGGGCCTCGGTACGGGCCTCCGGGGCGGCGGGCGCCGTGTCCGCGGGAACGGGAACGGGAGCGGCCGTGGCAGCGCCCGAGGCGGCGGGAACGACCGCGCGGAGCCAGTCGGCGACGGCCTCACCGGTGGTCCCGACGTGCTGTTCCATGAGCGAGAAGTGGTCGCCGGGCACGTCCACGACCGTGTGCGCGGAGGCCCAGGACGAGCGCCAGTCCCCGGCGTCCGGGGACGGCTCGCCGAGCGGGGTGGAGGCCCGTACCAGCAGTACGGGCGCCTCGATGACCGGCGGCCGCCAGTCGTCGAGGATCCGGAAGTAGCCCCCCATCGCGGTGAGCCGGGTGCCGTCCATCGGGGCCGCCCGCTCCTCGCGCGCGAACATGCCGCCCAGCAGCACGTCGTTGAACTGCGTGATGCCCGCGTTGTCGGACAGGTAGGTGTCGAGCAGCACCACGGCGGCGGGGCCCGCGCCGAGCCGTTCCAGCGCCGCGGCGGCGCCGTGCGCGAGGGTGCCGCCGGAGGACGATCCGACGAGCACCAGCGTTGCTTCGGGGTGCTGTTGACGGATCGTCAGCGCCTGGAACTCCAGGAGCGCGGACATGTCCGCGGGCAGCGCCTCGCCCGGTACGAAGCCGGGGGCGTCCAAGGCGCTGACGCCGAACCGGTCCCCCAGGCTGGCGGCGAAGCGCGCGTACTGGTGGGCGCCGCCCAGGGCGACGACGGAGCCGAAGCAGACGACGACGGGGGCGTCGGCGCGCTCGCGCAGGCGCAGCAGTTGGGGGCAGGTTCCGGAGGCGAGGAAGTCGCGCGCGCTGTCGAACTGCGGCCGCAGGGCGGAGGCGTGCTTCAGCAGCGCGAGGCCGTCGTCGATCTTCCCCAGGTCGCACGCCTGCCGGAACAGGAGGCTCACCGGGTCGGCGTCCGACTCCGGCCCGGCCTCCCGCACCGGATCACTGGGGGCCCGCACCTCCGATACCGCTTCCGCCCCGTCCTCGGCCCCGGATTCCGCTGCGGCCGCGGCTTCGGAGGCGGCGTCCAACGCGGTCCCGAGCAGCGTCGCCAACTTGGCGGGGGTGCCGCTGTCGAGTACGGCGGAGGGCCGCAGTCGCAGTCCGGTGGCCTCCCCCAGCCGGTTGCGCAGTTCGACGGCGGTCAGCGAGTCGAATCCGAGCGAGAGGAAGGCGACGGTGTCGGGCACGGCCTCGGCGTCCGCGTGGCCGAGGACACCGGCCGCGAGGGTGCGTACGAGGTCGAGCAGAATCCGCTCGCGCTCCTCGACCCCGACCCCGGCCGCGGCGAGCCGCTGCCGGACCGATTCGGCGGCCGCCTTCCGGGGCCGGGCCCGTACCAGCGAGCGCAGCAGGGGCGGCGGATTGTCGCGGTACGCGGCGAGGTCCAGGTGCACCGGCACGGCCAGCGCGCCGTCTGCCGCCAGGGCCGCGTCGAAGAGCGCCATGCCGTCCTCGTCGGACAGCGCGCGCACCCCGCTGCGGGCCATGCGGTGCAGGTCGGCGCCGGCCAGTTCGGCCGTCAGCCCGCTCTGCCGCTCCCACAGCCCCCAGGCCAGGGAGACGCCCGGCAGTCCGAGCCGCCGCCGCACGGCCATCAGCGCGTCGAGACTCGCGTTGGCGGCGGAGTACGCGGCCTGGCCGGGGCTGCCCAGGACGCCCGCGGCGGAGGAGAACACGGCGAACGCCGTCAGGTCGTAGCCGCGCGTCAGGTCGTGCAGGTGGTGGACGGCGTCGATCTTGGGGCGCAGTACGGCTGCCAGGCGCTTCGGCGTCAGGGTCTCCAGAAGTCCGTCGTCGAGGGCTCCGGCGGTGTGCACGACCGCGCGCAGCGGGTGCTCCTCGGGGATCGTCGCCAGCGCGTCGGACAGCTGCTGACGATCCGACACATCACAGGCGCGCGCCGTCAATTCGGCGCCCTGTTCAGCCAGTTCCGCGGCGAGGGGGGCCAGGCCGGCGCCTTCCGCGCCGCGTCGGCTGAGGACGAGCAGGCGGCGCACTCCGTGCTCGGCGACGAGGTGGCGGGCCAGTACGCCGCCGAGGGCGCCGCCGCCGCTGAGCAGCACGGTCCCGTCGGGGCCGAAGGGCGCGGACGGTACGGGCGAGGGGGCGTCCTGGCGGGCCAGCCGGGGTGCGAGGAGCCGACCGTCGCGGACCGCCGCCTGCGGTTCGCCGGCCGCGAGCACGGTGGTCAGCAGGGCCGTGGTCCCCTGCGGCCCGTCGGTGTCCAGCAGCAGGAACCGGCCGGGGTGTTCGAGCTGGGCGGAGCGGAGCAGGCCCCAGACGGCGGCGGCGCCGAGGTCCGCCGGCTGCTCCCCCGCGTCGGCCGCGCCGCGGGTGAGCACCACGAGGGGAGTGTCCGTGAAGCGGTCGTCGGCCAGCCAGTCCTGGACTCGGGTGAGGGCGTCGGCGGCGGCCCGGTGCGCCGCTTCCGGGTCCGCCGGTCCGTCGGCGGCGCGGGGCGGGCAGAGCAGCAGCACGGCGTCGGGCACGACCTCGGCGTCCCCCGGCTGTGCGGGCAGCGGCTCGGTGGCGAACTCCGGCGGGAGTAGCCGTTCGTCGCGGGGGCCGAGAATCCCCCAGCGGGCGGCCGGGGGCGGGCTGTCGGGGGCGGCGATTGGTGTCCAGTCGAGGCGGAACAGCGAGTCGGCGGGCGTGCGCAGGGCGGCGGCCGAGGCGGCGCGCAGGGTCAGCGAGCCGACCGTGGCGACCGCGCGCCCGGCCGGGTCGGTGATCCGTACGGTCACGGCGTCGGGTCCGTCGGGGCGGAGCGTCACGCGCAGCACGGGTTCGGTGGACGGTTCGATCGCCACCTGGTTCCAGGAGAACGGCAACGGCACGCCGTCGGCTGCCTGCTGACCGACCGTCGGGCGTAGCCCGGTCGTCTGGAGGGCGGCGTCGAGCAGGGCGGGGTGCACGCCGAAGCCACCGCCGTCGGCGGCTGTCGGCGTCTGCTCCAGCGCGACCTCGGCGTGGATCGCGTCGCCGTCGCGCCAGGCGGCGCGCAGGCCGCGGAAGGCCGGTCCGTACTCGATTCCCTGGGCTTCCAGGAGGTCGTACAGATCGTCCACGTCCAGCGGGGCGGCGCCGGGCGGCGGCCATTCGGCCCGTACGGGCGCGGCCGACGGTTCCTGGACGCCGAGGGCGCCGTCCGCGTGGCGGGTCCAGGGCTGGTCGCCCCCGGCGCCTTCGGAGCGGGAGTGGAACGTCACCGGCCGCCGCCCGTCGGCGTCCTCTGGCCCTACCAGCAACCGGAGTTGCACCGCCCGGTCGGACGTCGGGTCGCCGGGCAGCAGCAGCGGTGCGGCGAGGGTCAGCTCCTCGACCAGGGCGCTACCGAGCTGCCGGCCGGCGTGTGCGGCCATCTCCAGGTAGGCGACGCCGGGCAGCAGAACCGTGCCGGCGACGGCGTGGTCGGCGAGCCAGGGGTGGGCGGCGAGGGACAGCCGACCGGTGAAGAGCGTGCCCGCGCCGTCCGGGAGGGCGACGGCCGCGCCCAGCAGCGGGTGGCCGCCGTCGGCCTGGCCGGCCGTCGAGGGGTCTCCGCCGGCGGGGGTCGCGTCGAGCCAGTAGCGGCGGCGCTGGAAGGCGTACGTGGGGAGGTCGGCCCGGCCCGCCCCGGCCCCGTCTCCATCTCCGTCTCCGTCTCCGTCGAACAGCGGTTGCCAGTCGACGGGCAGGCCGTTCGCCTGGGCCGCGCCCAGGGACAGCAGCAGCCGTCGGGGGCCGCCCTCGGAGCGGCGCAGGGTGTCGAGCACGAGGGCGTCCGGCGCTCCGGAGTCGGCCGCGGTGTCCTCGATGTTGAAGGTCAGCGTGGGGTGCGGGCTGATCTCGACGAAGGTCCGGTGTCCGACGTCGAGCAGTGCTCGTACGGCGTCCTGGAAGCGGACGGTGTGTCGCAGGTTGCGGTACCAGTAGTCGGGGCCGAACGCATCGGGGCCCGGCGGGGCCGCGTCGACGGTGGAGAGCATGGGGACGGCGGGGGGCCGGGGGGCGATGCCGGCCAGCGCCGTGCGCAGCATGTCCTGTATGGCCTCCACGTCCCCGCAGTGGGAGGCGTGGCCGACCGGCATCCGCCAGGCCATCGCGCCCTCGGCCGTGAGGTCGTCGACAAGCGCGCCGACGGCTTCCTCGGCGCCGGCCACCGCCACCACGCGCGGGCCGTTGACGGCCGCGATGGACACGTCCGCTTGACGCCGCGTCAGGAGTTCGGTCACCTCGTCCGACGACATCATCACCGTGGCCATCGCGCCGCTCGGGAGGGTGCCGAGCGCCCTGCTTCGCTCCACGGCGACGCGGGCCGCGTCGTCGAGGGTCAGCGCGCCCGCCACGCAGGCGGCGGCCACCTCGCCCTGGCTGTGGCCGATCACCGCTACGGGCTCGACGCCGTGGGCGCGCCACACGGCGGCCAGCGACACCATCACCGCGAACAGGACCGGCTGGAGCACCTCCACCCGCTCCGGGTCGGGCCCGCCCGGCGCGCCTCGCAGCACTTCGGTGGGCGACCAGTCGAGGTGCGGCGCGAGGGCGCGTTCGCAGTCGGCCATCCGTGCGGCGAACGCCGGGCAGCTGTCGAGGAGTTCGGCGCCCATGCCGGTCCACTGCGTGCCCGTTCCAGGGAAGACGAAGACCGCCTTGCGGCCGCCCTGCGGCGCCGTGCCGCGTGCGCCCGTCGCGGGCTGGTCGCCCTGGGACAGGGCGGCGAGCCCGGCGAGGAGTTCGGCGCGGTCCTCGCCGACCAGGACGGCCCGCTCCGCGAACCGGGACCGGCCGAGGGCCAGGGCGCGGCTCACGTCGAGGGGGTGCGGCCCGGGTTCGGCGAGCAGGTGGGCGTGGAGGGCGGCGGCCTGCGCCCGCAGCGCCGCGGCGGTCTTCGCCGAGAGCGGCCAGAGCACCGGGCCGGGCGCGGGGGCTGCCGCACCGTCCGGGACTGCGGCCTTTTCTTCGACGGACTCCAGGATCAGGTGGGCGTTGGTGCCGCTGGCGCCGAAGGAGGAGACCCCGGCCCGGCGGGGCTCCCCGGTGGACGGCCACGGGCGGGCCTCGGTGAGGAGTTCCACCGCGCCCTCGGACCAGTCGACCTGCTCGGTGGGCCGGTCGATGTGCAGGGTCTTGGGCAGCAGGCCGTGCCGCATCGCCAGTACGGTCTTGATGACGCCGCCCACCCCGGCGGCGGCCTGGGTGTGGGTCAGGTTGGACTTCAGCGATCCGAGCCGCAGCGGGCGGTCCGCGGGCCGGCCGCGGCCGTAGACGGCGAGCAGGGCCTGGGCCTCGATGGGGTCGCCGAGCACCGTGCCGGTGCCGTGCGCCTCCACAGCGTCCACCTGGCCGGGGGCCAGCCCGGCGCGGTCCAGCGCCTGCCGGATGACCCGCTCCTGGGCGGGCCCGTTGGGGGCGGTCATGCCGTTGCTGGCGCCGTCCTGGTTGACGGCGGAGCCGCGCACCACGGCCAGTACGGGGTGGCCGTTGCGGCGGGCGTCCGAGAGCCGTTCCAGGAGCAGCAGACCGACGCCCTCGCCGAAGCCCGCGCCGTCGGCCGCTGCCGAGAACGACTTGCTGCGCCCGTCGGGGGCGAGTCCGCGCTGGCGGCTGAAGCCGATGTAGAGGCCGGGGGTGGACATCACGGTCACTCCGCCGGCGAGGGCGAGGGCGGCGTCGCCGGCCCGCAGCGCCTGGCAGGCGAGGTGGATGGCCACCAGGGAGGAGGAGCAGGCGGTGTCGAGGGTCACCGCCGGGCCCTGGAGTCCCAGCGTGTAGGCGACCCGGCCGGAGGCGACGCTGGGGATGCTGCCGGTGCCCAGGAACCCCTCCACGCCGTCGGGCACCCGGCCGAGCCGGGAGCCGTACTCGCTGTAGATGACCCCCGTGTAGACGCCGGTCCGGCTGCCGCGCAGAGTGAGCGGGTCGATCCCGGCGCGTTCCACGGCCTCCCAGGACGTCTCCAGCAGCAGCCGCTGCTGAGGGTCCATCGCCAGGGCCTCGCGCGGCGAGATGCCGAAGAAGGCCGCGTCGAAGTCGCAGGCGTCGCGGAGGAACCCGCCCTCGCGGACGTAGAAGGTGCCGGGCGCGTCGGGGTCCGTGTCGTACCGGCCCTCGACGTCCCAGCCGCGGTCGTCGGGAAACGCGGAGACCGCGTCCCGCTCCTTGACCAGCAGTTCCCACAGTTCGTCGGGGGTGCGTACGCCGCCGGGGAAGCGGCAGCCCATGGAGACGATCGCGATGGGTTCGCGGGCCTCGCCGTCGAGCCGCTGGTTGGTCTCGCGCAGCCGCTGGTTCTCCTGGAGGGAGGCGCGCAGCGCCTCCACGACCCGGTCCGTGGACATCGTCTTCCCTTCTTGCCCGCGCGGTTCAGTCACGTTCGCCGCCCAGCGCCATCCGTACGAGGTCGTCTACGCCCATGTCCTCGATGGTCTCGGCGCCGTTCTCCGGCGGCCGGGGTTCGTCGTCCGTCGGCGCCGTCCCGGGGAGGCCGTCGGCGAGGTTCAGGAGGGCGTCGAGGAGGCCCGCCCGACGCAGCGCCGCCGGCGGGATCGCGGCGAGCCGGTCGCGGATCTCGGCATCGGTGCTCTCGCCGCCCTCCCGGCCCGAGGGCGCGTCGTCGGGCAGCAGCCGTCCGGTGAGGTACGCGGCGACCTCGGCCGGGCTCGGCCGGTCGAAGACCAGGGTCGCCGGGAGCCGGAGGCCGGTGGCCGCGCCCAGCCGGTTGCGCAGTTCGACGGAGGTCAGCGAGTCGAAGCCGAGGTCCTTGAAGGCGCGTTCGGGGTCGACGGCCTCGGCGCCGCGGTGGCCGAGCACGTCCGCGACGCGGGCCCGTACGAGGTCGAGCACCGCCGCGCGGCGCTCCTCGGCGCCGAGTGCGGCCAGCCGCCGGCGCAGCGATCCCGCCTCGGCGTCGTCCGTACCGGCGGCACGCCTGCGGACGCCGCTGGGGACCAGCCCGGACAGCAGCGGGGGCACGGGGGCGGTACGGGCCGCCGCCCGCAGCCGGGCGAGGTCGAGCTTGACGGGGACGAGCAGCGGTTCGTCGGAGGCGAGCGCCGCGTCGAGGAGCGCCAGCCCCTCGTCGGTGGAGAGCGCGGCGGTGCCGCCGCGGGCCATCCGCCGCAGGTCGCCGTCGCCGAGGGTGCCGGTCAGGGCGCTGCGTTCGGCCCACAGTCCCCAGGCCAGGGACTGGGCGGGGCGGCCCTGGGCCCGGCGCCGCTGGGCGAGGGCGTCGAGGAAGGCGTTGGCCGCCGCGTAGTTGCCCTGTCCGGCGTTGCCGACGGTGGCGGACGCGGAGGAGAACAGGACGAACGCCGCGAGGTCCATGCCCTCCGTCAGCTCGTGCAGGTTGAGGGCCGCGTCGACCTTGGGGCGCAGCACGTGGTCCATGCGCTCCGGCGTGAGCGATTCGATGAGTGCGTCGTCGAGGACGCCCGCGGCGTGCACGACGGCGGTGAGCGGATGCTCTTCCGGTACGCCCTTGAGGAGTGCGGCGAGGGCGGCGCGGTCCGCGACGTCGCAGGCGGCGACGGTCACCTGCGCGCCCGCTTCCCGGAGTTCGGCGGCCAGGGCGAGCGTCTCGGGGGCGTCCGGGCCGCGCCTGCCGGTCAGCAGCAGGTGCCTGACGCCGTGTTCGGTCACGAGGTGACGGGCCACCAGGGCGGCGAGCACTCCCCCGGCCCCGGTGATGAGGACGGTCTTGTCGGCGTCCCACGCCCTGGCGGTGTTGTCCGCCATCTCTCGTACGAGCCGGGCGGCGAGCAACGAGCGCCCGCGCACGGCGAGTTGGGGTTCTCCGCAGGCCAGTGCGGCGGGGAGCCGGGTGGCGACGGCCGCCGGGTCGTCGGTGTCGAGGAGCAGGAAGCGGTCGGGGTGTTCGGACTGCGCGGAGCGCAGGAGTCCGCGGACGGCCGCAGCGGCGAGGTCGGTGAGCTGTTCGCCGCGGTCCGTGGCGAGGGCTCCGCGGGTGAGCAGGACCAGCCGCGCGCCGTCCCAGCGGGGGTCGGCCAGCCATTCCTGTGTGAGCCGCAGAACACGGTTCAGGGCGGCGCGTACTGACGGTGCGTCGGCTTTGGCTTCTTGTGCCAGGCAGGGGGCGACGACCACGGCGGGCAGCGGCATGCCCCCGTCGACGGCCGCGCCGAGCGCCGCGAGGTCGGGGTGGCTGTCGGGGAACAAGTCCCCGCCGCCGATGACCGCCCAGTGTCCGAGGTGCTCGGCCGGTCCGGCTGCGGGCAGCGGTGTCCACTCGGTCCGGAAGAGGGAGTCGCCCGCGCCCGCTCCGGCGGCGCGCAGCGCGTCGAGGTCGACGGGGCGCACCGCCAGTGCCTCGACCGTCGCGACCGGGCGGCCGTCCGGGTCGGCGGCGTGGATGGAGACCGTGCCGTCGGCACCGTAGCCGAGCCGTACGCGCAGGGTGGTGGCCCCGGCGGCGTGCAGCCTGACGCCGCCCCAGGAGAACGGCAGCCCGGCGGCGCCCGCCTCGGCCTGAGCGCCGGAACCGTCGCCGGAGCCGTCGCGGGAGCCGTCGCGAGAGCCATCGCCGGAGCCGTCGCGGGAACCGAGCCAGAGCCCCTGGAGGGCCGCGTCGAGCAGGGCGGGGTGGAGACCGTACGAGGAGGCGTGCGGCTGCTGGTCCTCGGGGAGCCGGACTTCGGTGAAGACTTCGCGCCCGCGCCGCCAGGCGGCTCGCAGCCCTTGGAAGGCGGGGCCGTAGCCGTATCCGGAGGCGCCGAACCGTGTGTAGAGGTCGTCCACGAGGATCGGCTCGGCTCCGGGCGGGGGCCAGGCCGCGTCGGCGGCGGACGGTTCGACGGCGGGCGGTTCGGCGCTCGCGGCCTCGGGGCCGAGGACGCCGGTGGCGTGCGGGGTCCAGTCGGTGGCGGCGTCCTCGCGGCGGGAGAACAGGTCGATGGTGCGGCGGCCGTCGGCGTCGGCGGCGCCCACCCGCAGTTGCAGCCGGAGGACGGCGTCGGGCGGCAGGAACAGCGGGGCCTGGAGGGTGAGTTCCTCGACCACGGGGCAGCCGGCCTCGTCGGCAGCGCGCACGGCGAGTTCCACGAAGGCCGCGCCGGGCAGCAGGACGGTGTCGGAGACCCGGTGGTCGGCCAGCCAGGGGTGGGTGCGCTGCGAGAGCCGGCCGCTGAGCACCAGTTCCCCGGAGTCCGCGACGTCGATGGCGGCGCCGAGCAGCGGGTGGCCGGCGCTGTCGAGGCCCGCGGCGCCGATGTCCCCGCGCGCCGCCGCCTCCGGCTGCGGCCAGAAGCGTTCGCGCTGGAAGGGGTAGGTGGGCAGGTCCACCCGGCGGGCTCCGGGGCAGGCGGCGGAGAAGTCGACCGGCAGCCCGCCCTCCCATGCCTCGCCGAGCGCGCGCAGCATACGGGCGGGGCCGCCGTCGTCGCGGCGCAGGGTGCCGATGGCGCGGGCGTCGCGCCCGGCGGCGTCGGCGGTCTCCTGCACGGCGGCGGCGAGGACGGGGTGCGCGCTGGGTTCGACGAAGAGCCGGAATCCGTCATCGAGGAGGGCCCGGGTGGTCTTCTCGAACTCCACGGTCCGGCGCAGGTTGCGGTACCAGTACCCGGCGTCCAGTTCGATCCCGTCCAGGGGTGCTCCGGTCACGGTGGAGTAGAACGGCACGTGTGCCTGTCGTGGCGTCAGGCCGTCGAGTTCCACGAGGAGTTCGGCTTCCATGCTTTCGACGTGGACGGAGTGGGAGGCGTAGTCGACCGGTACGTAGCGGGCGCGCACTTCCCGCTTCTCCGCCTGGGCCATCAGCTCGTCGAGCGCGGCGACGTCGCCGGAGACCACGGTGGAGACGGGCCCGTTCACGGCCGCCACCGACAGCCGGCCGCCCCAGCGGGCGATCCATTCGCGCACCTGGTCGGCGGGGAGCGCGACGGAGGCCATGCCGCCGCCGTCCGACAGGGCACGCAGGGCCTTGCTGCGCAGCGCCACTACCCGCGCCGCGTCGTCCAGGGACAGCGCTCCGGCGACGCAGGCCGCCGCGATCTCGCCCTGGGAGTGGCCGACGACGGCGTCCGGCCGCACGCCGTACGCGCGCCACAGGCCGGACAGCGACACCATCACCGCGAAGAGCACCGGCTGGACGACGTCGACCCGCTCGAACGTGGGCGCGCCGTCCTCGGCGCGCAGTACGGCCTTCAGCGACCAGTCGACGTACGGCGCGAGGGCCTGCTCGCACTCGGCGATGAGGTCCGCGAACACCGGCTGGGTCGCCATCAGTTCGGCGCCCATGCCGATCCATTGGGAGCCCTGGCCGGGGAAGACGAATACCGCGCGGGCGTCGGCGTCCTGGGGCGCGTAAGCCGTCGCTGACGAGTCGTCGGCCAGTGCGCGCAGTCCGTCGAGGAGTTCCTCGCGGTCGCCGACAAGCGCCGCGCGGTGTTCGAAGGCGGTGCGGCCGTGGAGGGTGAGGCCGATGTCCGCGGGGTGCGCGCCGGGGTCGGCGGCCAGGTGCCGGCTCAGCCGCCGGGCCTGTGCGCGCAGCGCTTCGGGGGTACGGGCCGACAGCGGCCACGGCACGGGGACCCGGTCCGGCTCGGGGGTGCACGCCGTGCCGGGGGCCAGTTCGGTGCGATCCGCCGTGCCGACGTCCGGTTCGGGGGCCTGTTCCAGGATGGTGTGGACGTTGGTGCCGCTCAGCCCGAAGGAGGAGACTCCGGCGCGCGCCGGGTGGCCGCTCTCGGGCCAGGGGCGGGGTTCGGTGGCGAGGGTCAGGGCGCCGCTCCCCCAGTCGACCTGGGTGGACGGCCGGTCGATGTGCAGGGTCGGCGGGACCGTGCGGTGCCGCATGGCCAGGACCGTCTTGATGACTCCGGCGACGCCCGAGGCGGCCTGGGTGTGGCCGATGTTGGACTTGAGCGATCCGACGAGCAACGGGCGCTCGGCGGGCCGGTCCTGACCGTACGTCGCCAGCAGGGCCTGTGCCTCGATGGGGTCGCCGAGGGTGGTGCCGGTGCCGTGCGCCTCGACCACGTCGACGTCGCCGGGCGCGAGGTGCGCGTTCGCGAGGGCGGCCCGGATGACGCGCTGCTGGGAGGGGCCGTTGGGCGCGGAGAGGCCGTTGCTCGCGCCGTCCTGGTTGACGGCGCTGCCCCGGACGAGGGCCAGCACCGGGTGGCCGTTCCGGCGTGCGTCGGAGAGCCGTTCCAGCAGCAGTACGCCCGCGCCTTCGCCCATGCCCATGCCGTCGGCGGTGTCCGAGAACGCCTTGCAGCGGCCGTCGGCGGCGAGTCCCCGCTGGCGGGAGAAGGTGACGATGGCGCCGGGGGTGGCCATCACCGCGACGCCGCCGACGACGGCCAGGGTGCAGTCCCCGGCGCGCAGGGCCTGGCCCGCGAGGTGGAGGGCGACGAGGGAGGAGGAGCAGGCGGTGTCGACGGTCACGGCGGGCCCTTCGAGGCCCAGGGTGTAGGCGACGCGGCCGGAGACGACGCTGGGCGCGCTGCCGGTGAGGAGGTGTCCTTCGCCCTCCGCGGACCGGGCGACGACGGACGCGTAGTCGGCGTAGTTGACGCCGGTGAACACCCCGGTGGGGCTGCCGCGCAGCGCCGCCGGGTCGAGTCCGGCGCGTTCGAGGACTTCCCAGGTGGTCTCCAGGAGGAGCCGCTGCTGCGGGTCCATGGCGAGGGCTTCGCGCGGGGAGATCCCGAAGAATCCGGCGTCGAAGTCGGCGGCGTCGTGCAGGAATCCGCCGTGCCGGGTGGTGGAGGTGCCCGGCCGGTCGGGGTCGGGGTCGTACAGCTCGTCGAGCGGCCAGCCCCGGTCGGCGGGGAACTCGGTTACGGCGTCGCCGCCTTCGGCGAGGAGCCGCCACAGCTCTTCGGGGGAGGCGATGCCGCCGGGGAACCGGCAGCCCATGGAGACGATGGCGATGGGGTCGTCGTCGCCCGCGACGGCCGGTGCGGGGGCCGGGGAGGGCGTCGTCAACGGGCCTTCCTCGCCCATGAGTTCTGTGCGGATGTGGCGGGCCAGCACGGTCGCGGACGGGTAGTCGAAGATGAGGGAGGAGGGCAGCCGGAGGCCGGTGGCGGTGTTCAGCCGGTTGCGCAGTTCCACGGCGGTGAGGGAG
>NZ_JBFAIV010000041.1:0-71154 GCF_040654875.1 Streptomyces sp. NPDC050610
AGGCGGTCTGGAAGAACACCGCCGCCGTACCGGTCAGCAGCGCCACGGCCAGCAGCAGACCGAAGCTCAGCAGGCCCGCGCCCACCGCGACCGGGTGACGCCCTGGGGGAGGGGCGGCTGCTTCAACGAGGCGAGGCCCGTTGAAGCAGCCGCCCCAGGAACCGCCCACCGTCACGACGTCCCGCCTCCGTCACGACGTCCCCCCCATCACGACGTCCCGCCCCCGCGCGCCGACTGCCGGGGCAGGTCGAGGGCGATCACCGCGGCCGAGTCGCAGTACTCCCGCACCGCGCTCGTACGGGCCACCACCCGCCCCCGGTGCACCACCGTCCGGCTGTACGCGAGCGAGAGGATTCCCGCGACGCTCTCGCCGCGCACGGCCAGCAGCTCCGCCGGGAACCCCGCCTCCACCCGGACCCGGGGCAGCCCCAGCGCGGCCCGCGCCGCCGTGCTGACCGCCTCGTACGCCTCGTACGGGCGCAGCTCGCCGCGCGACGCCAGCAGATAGGCGGCCTCCAGCGGATCGCCGCGCCCCACCGGGTTGGCCGCGTCCCGCAGCGCGCCGCTCCCGGCGGCCACCGCGACGCCGGCCGCGCGCAGCAGCCGCACCGGCGCGCAGCGCGAGACGCGCGCCTCGCGCTGCTCCAACGCGCAGCAGTCGCCCTGCGGCAGGCAGACGACGCCGACGCCCGCCGCCGCCAGCTGCTCGGCGGCCCGTACGGCCAGCTCGTGCGGCAGCCGGGCGAGGCCGCCGCACGGGCCCAGGGTGACGCCGGGCCGCAGCCTGCCGGCCATCGCCGCGAGCCGGGCCAGCCGCGCCGGGTCGTCACCGTCCGTATGCAGATCCACGGCGCAGCCGTGCTCGCCGGCGATTTCCAGGACGGCCTCGGTGTAGCCGGTCGGGTCGGGGTCGAGGTCCGGGCAGCCGCCGATCACGGACGCGCCCATCTTCACGGCGTCCCGCAGTATCGCGAGGCCGTCCGCGCCCGCCGCGCCGGTCAGCAGCCGGGGGACGGCGACGGGGGTGAGGTCGGTGAGCCCGCGCAGCGCCCGGCGGGCCAGGAGCACGGCTTCGAGCGAACGCAGCCCCTGTACGTCGCCGATCCGCACATGGCTGCGGAGCGCCGTGGCGCCGTGGCCGAGGTGCAGGAGGGCGGCCTCGGTGGTGCGGCGCTGGACGTCTTCGACGGTGTGCGGGACGGGGCCGGCGGCGTCCGCGTCGGCGGTGAGGGCGGTGTCGGTGTGCGCGTGCGGCTCGGCGGGGGCGGGCAGCAGCAGGTAGCCGTTCAGGTCGACGCGGGTGCCGGGGACGAGGCTGCCGGGGGTGCCGACGGCCTCGATGGTCCCGCCGCTCAGCCGGACGTCCACGGTGCGGCCGTCGGCGAGCCGGGCGCCGCACAGCACGAGGGCGGTCCAGTCGGTGGCGTCGGAGCCTTTGGCGGCCTCGCCGTCGGGGTTCTTGGGGGGCTGCGACTGGCTGTCGGGCATCGCGCTCCTCGAAGGGCCGGGGCGTGCATGATCACGCAGCGTGGACCGAGCCTAGGGCGCGGCCGAGGCGGCTTCGAGCAGGCGCTGAATAGTCGTACCGGTGTGGTGTGAGGGGTGATTGGGGCGGCTGGCGACGGGGAACAGATACGGATTTCACGATCGGCGGCCGAGCGTGTAATGTCTTCATCGCTCGCCCCAATAGCTCAGTCGGCAGAGCGTCTCCATGGTAAGGAGAAGGTCTACGGTTCGATTCCGTATTGGGGCTCTGGTGTGTGAAGTTCCTCGCCTTCGGGCGAGGGTCTCTCTCGCATCGCAGCGGTGTAGCTCAGTCGGTAGAGCAAGCGGCTCATAATCGCTGTGTCACCGGTTCAAGTCCGGTCACCGCTACACACAGTAGCCGATTGTGGGGTCGGTCCTCCGGTCGGCTACTCTTTTATGCGTTAACCCTTCCATCCGTCAAGGAGCACTCACGTGGCTGCCACCGACGTCCGCCCGAAGATCACGCTGGCCTGCGTGGAGTGCAAGGAGCGGAACTACATCACCAAGAAGAACCGGCGCAACAACCCGGACCGGCTTGAGATGAAGAAGCACTGCCCGCGTTGCAACGCGCACACCGCGCACCGCGAAACGCGATAACAAAGGCTCGTCCACGAGGCCGTCCCCATTCTTTGGGGGCGGCCTCGTGGCGTTGGTATGCGTTCGGTACGGCGGTATGCGCCCGGTACGGCTGCGATATGCGCCCGGGACGCCTGGCCTGGGGCGTCCGTATCTGCCTGAGCCACCCGTACCTGTCCGAGTCACCTGTACGCGCCTGTGGTACCTGTACCCATCCGCACGCAAACAAGCAGGAGGTGCCGAGCCGATGGCGCTCGACCAGTCCTTCGTCGGACGGACCTATCCGCCCACCGCGCCGTACGAGGTCGGCCGGGAGAAGATCCGTGAGTTCGCCGAGGCGGTCGGCGACGCCAACCCGGCGTACGTCGACGCCGACGCCGCGCGGGCCCTCGGGCACCCCGATGTGATCGCCCCGCCGACCTTCGTCTTCGCGATCACCTTCAAGGCCGCCGGGCAGGTCATCGAGGACCCCCAGCTGGGTCTGGACTACAGCCGGGTGGTGCACGGCGACCAGAAGTTCGTCTACACCCGGCCCGTACGGGCGGGCGACCGGCTCACCGTCGCCTCGACCATCGAGTCGATCAAGTCGCTGGCCGGCAACGACGTCCTGTCCGTGCGCGGCGAGGTGCACGACGCGGACGGCGCGCACGTGGTGACCGCGCACACGATGCTGGTGGCGCGCGCCGCCGAGGGGGAGTGAGGCAGATGACAGCGAAGGTCTCGTACGACGCCGTCGAGGTCGGCGCCGAACTCCCGGCCCAGTCCTTCCCGGTGACCCGCGCCACGCTCGTGCGGTACGCGGGCGCCTCCGGCGACTTCAACCCGATCCACTGGAACGAGCGGTTCGCCAAGGAGGTCGGGCTGCCGGACGTGATCGCGCACGGCATGTTCACCATGGCCGAGGCGATCCGCGTGGTCACCGACTGGGCCGGCGACCCGGCGGCGGTCGTCGAGTACGGCGTGCGGTTCACCAAGCCCGTCGTGGTCGCCGACGACGACCAGGGGGCGGTCATCGAGGTCAGCGCCAAGGTCGCGGCCAAGCTCGACGACGAGGCCCGTACGGTCCGGGTCGACCTCACCGCGATGAGCGCGGGCCAGAAGGTGCTGGGGATGTCCCGCGCGGTGGTCCGGCTCGCCTGAGCGGTACGGGCGACAGCGGGGGCAAGGTCAGCAGGGGTAAGGGGCGGCCGTCCATTGCGGGCGCCCCTTACCTCTTGACTTGATTAGTGATTGGACACTAACTTCACACCATGGTCAGGATGAGTGCGGAGGAGCGGCGCGAGAGCGTCATCCGCGCGGCGATGGCCGAATTCGCGCGCGGCGGCTACAAGGGCACCTCCACCGAGGTCATCGCCAAGCGCGTCGGCGTCTCGCAGCCGTACCTCTTCCGCCTCTTCCCGAACAAGCAGGCCATCTTCCTGGCCGCCGCCGACCGCTGCCTCCAGGAGAACATCGAGGTCTTCAGGGCCGCGGCCGAGGGGCTGGAGGGGGACGACGCGCTGCGCTCGATGGGGGCGGCGTACCAGGACCTCATCTCCAGCGACCCGGACAAGCTGCTCCTCCAGATGCAGATGTACGTGGCGGTGGCGTCGGCCGAGGCGGCCGGCGACCGCGAGTTCGGCGACTCGCTGCGGGCCGGCTGGCAGGAGCTGTGGGACACGATCCATCTGGCCGTCGGGGCGGACGCGAACGAGACCACGTCGTTCCTGGCGCACGGGATGCTCATCAACGTCCTCGTGTCGCTGGGCTTCCCGCCCGAGCACCGCCTGTGGTCGGGCCTCCACGACATGGCTCCCTGCGAAGCCGTGAGCCGTGAGCCGTGAGCCCGCGCGGCGCCGCGGGTCAGCGCGCTTTTCGCTGCCCATGAAAATTAGTAATCAATAACTAACCAACTGGGGGAGAAATGAACCGCCCACCGGACCCGACCCGGAGCAACCGCTCCACCATCGTCTGGGCCCTGATCATCACCAGCGCCGCCGGCTTCATGGCGGCCCTCGACAACCTCGTCGTCACCACCGCCCTGCCCTCCATCCGCGAGGACCTCGGCGGCGAACTGGCCGACCTCGAATGGACCGTCAGCGCCTACACCCTCACCTTCGCCGTCCTGCTGATGTCCGGCGCCGCGCTCGGCGACCGCTTCGGCCGCCGCCGGCTCTTCATCGCCGGAACCGCCCTCTTCACCGCCGCCTCCGCCGCCGCGGCCCTCGCCCCCGGCATCGACGGCCTGATCGCCGCCCGCGCCGTGCAGGGCGTCGGCGCCGCGGTCATGATGCCGCTCACGCTGACCCTGCTCACCGCCGCCGTGCCCGCCGCCCGCCGCGGCATGGCGTACGGCATCTGGGGCGCGGTCAACGGGCTCGCCGTCGCCTCCGGCCCGCTGATCGGCGGCACCCTCACCGAACACATCTCCTGGCAGTGGATCTTCTGGCTGAACGTGCCGATCGGCCTCGCCCTGCTCCCCCTCGCCCGGCTGCGCCTGAACGAGAGCCGCCGCCCGGACGCCCGGCTCGACCTCCCCGGCACCGCGCTCGCCAGCGTCGGCCTGTTCGGCGTCGTCTACGCCCTGGTCCGCGCCAACCCGGACGGCTGGACCAGCGGCCCGGTCCTCACCGGCCTGATAGCGGGCGCGGCGCTGCTCGTCGCCTTCGTCGCGTACGAACTGCGCGCCGCCCACCCCATGCTCCCCATGCGCCTCTTCCGCAGCCGGGGCTTCTCGGCGATCAACGCGGCCAGCCTGCTGATGTTCGTGGGGATGTTCGGCTCGATCTTTCTGCTCAGCCAGTTCCTCCAGAACGTCCTCGGCTACTCGCCCACCGAGGCCGGACTGCGCATGCTCCCGTGGACCGGCATGCCGATGATCGTCGCGCCCCTCGCCGGCTACCTCTCGGACCGCGTCGGCGGGCGCCCCGTCGTCGCGGTGGGTCTCGCGCTCCAGGCACTGGGCCTCGCCCTGTTCGCCCTGTGGCTCAGCCCCGACATCTCGTACGCGCAGCAGCTCCCGGGCCTCATCGTCAGCGGCATCGGCATGGGGATGTACTTCGCCCCCGCCGCCAACCTGGCGATGTCCACCGTCCGCCCCAGCGAGCAGGGCATCGCCTCCGGGGCCAACAACGCGATGCGCGAGGTGGGCGGGGCGCTCGGCGTGGCCGTGCTCGCCACCGTCTTCTCCTCCCAGGGCGGCTACGAGAGCGGACAGCGGTTCGTGGACGGGCTGGAGCCGGCCCTGTGGGCGGGCGCCGGAGCCGTCGCGCTCGCGGCCGTGGCGGCGTTCCTGATACCCGCCCGCCGCCGTACGGACCGTACGGACCAGGAGCCGGACGGGCAGGCCCCGGCCGGACACAAGCCCCCGGTCGCCGTCTGACCCGGGCCGGTTCGTACCGCCGCGGGCCCCGGCGACCGCCGACCGGGCCCTGCGGCGGCCTCCCCGTACCCTTGAGCGCGTGCAGGAACTCCACGACGCCCCCCTCGCCCCGCTGACCACCTTTCGGCTCGGCGGCCCCGCGACCCGACTGATCACCGCCGTCACCGACGACGAGGTCGTCGCCGCCGTACGGGAGGCCGACGACTCCGGCACCCCGCTGCTGGTCATCGGCGGCGGCAGCAACCTCGTCATCTCCGACGAGGGGTTCGAGGGCACCGCCCTGCGCATCGCCACCGCCGGCCGCACGCTGGACGGCACCCGCCTGGAGCTGGCCGCGGGCGAGAACTGGTCCGACGCCGTCGCCCACGCCGTCGAGGCGGGGCTGGCCGGCATCGAGTGCCTGGCCGGCATCCCCGGCTCCGCCGGCGCGACCCCGATCCAGAACGTCGGCGCGTACGGCCAGGACGTCTCCGCCACCATCACCGAGGTCGTCGCCTACGACCGGCAGGCCCGCGAGACCGTGACCGTACCCAACGCCGAGTGCGGCTTCGCCTACCGGCACAGCCGCTTCAAGGCCGACCCCGCGCGCTATGTGGTCCTCCGCGTGCGGTTCGAACTGGAGGACGCGGGCGGGCTCTCCGCGCCCATCAAGTACGCCGAGACTGCACGGGCCCTCGGCGTCGAACCCGGCGACCGGGTGCCCGCCGCCACCGCCCGTACGGCCGTACTCGCCCTGCGCGCGGGCAAGGGCATGGTCCTCGACCCCGACGACCACGACACCTGGTCGGCCGGGTCGTTCTTCACCAACCCGGTCCTCACCGAGGCCGAGCACACCGCGTTCCTCGCCCGCGTCGCCGAGCGGCTCGGACCGGACGTCGCCGCGCCGGCCTTCCCGGCGGGGGAGGGGCACGTGAAGACCTCCGCCGCCTGGCTCATCGACCGGGCGGGCTTCGCCAAGGGGTACGGGACGGGCCCAGCCCGCATCTCCACCAAGCACTCCCTGGCGCTCACGAACCGGGGCGCGGCCCGTACCGAGGACCTGCTGGCGCTGGCCCGCGAGGTGCGGGACGGGGTGCGGGAGGCGTTCGGGGTGACGCTGGTGAACGAGCCGGTGACGGTGGGCGTCCGCCTCTGACCCGCCCACCGGGCGGGCCTTGACCCGGGGCTCCGCCCCGGACCCCGGTCCTCAATCGCCGGACGGGCTGGATTGGCTCGGCTTCCGGTGTCCTCAATCGCCGGACGGGCTGGTGGGGGCTGGGGTCGGGTGTCCTCGGGCGCTGGTTGGCTGGCGGGGCGCTGCCCGGGGCCCCGGTCCTCAATCGCCGGACGGGCTGGATTGGCTCGGCTTTCGGGGTCCTCAATCGCCGGACGGGCTGGGGAAGCTTGCGGTTAGGTCGCCAGCCATTCGTCGATCTCCTTCAGGAGGTCGGTGCGGACGGGTTCGGGGGCGGCTGAGGCGCGTACGGACTGGCGGGCCAGTTCCGCCAGTTCGGGGTCGGTGAAGGCGTGGAACTCGCGGGCCAGTTCGTACTGGGCCGCCAGGCGGGCGCCGAAGAGGAGGGGGTCGTCGGCGCCGAGGGCCATGGGGACGCCCGCGTCGTACAGGGTGCGCAGGGGGACGTCCTCCTGCTTCTCGTAGACGCCCAGGGCCACGTTCGAGGCCGGGCACACCTCGCAGGTCACCCCCCGGTCGGCGAGCCGGCGCAGCAGGCGGGGGTCCTCGGCCGCCCGTACGCCGTGGCCGACGCGGGCCGCGTGCAGGTCGTCCAGGCAGTCCCGGACGCTGCTCGGGCCCGACAGCTCGCCGCCGTGCGGCGCGGCCAGCAGGCCGCCGTCGCGGGCGATGGCGAAGGCGCGGTCGAAGTCGCGGGCGAGGCCGCGGCGTTCGTCGTTGGAGAGGCCGAAGCCGACCACGCCGCGGTCGGCGTAGCGCACCGCGAGCCGGGCGAGGGTACGGGCGTCCAGCGGGTGCTTCATCCGGTTCGCGGCGACCAGCACGCGGATGCCGACGCCGGTCTCCCGCGAAGCGGACTCGGCCGCGTCGAGAATGATCTCCAGGGCCGGGATGAGGCCGCCCAGCCGGGGCGCGTACGAGGTGGGGTCGACCTGGATCTCCAGCCACCGGGAGCCGTCGCGCGCGTCCTCCTCGGCGGCCTCGCGCACCAGCCGGCGGATGTCGTCGGGGGAGCGCAGGCAGGACCGGGCGATGTCGTACAGCCGCTGGAAGCGGAACCAGCCGCGCTCGTCCGTCGCCCGCAGTCTCGGCGGCTCGCCGCCGCTCAGCGCCTCGGGCAGGTGCACGCCGTACTTGTCGGCCAGTTCGAGCAGGGTCGACGGGCGCATCGACCCGGTGAAGTGCAGATGCAGATGGGCCTTCGGCAGCAGGCGCAGATCACGGCGGGCGGCTTCGCCACGGGTACGAACACTCTCCATTCAGAGATCTTGCCGCACCTGCCCGCTCGCCGGTAGGGGCTTCGCGTGAATGAGTCCCTGAACGAGCGGCGGCCCGAAAGCGGATACGGGCCCCCGGCCGGCGGCCGGAGACCCGTATCGGGGCGTGATTCGTACGGGCGTCAGGCCGCGGCCTCCGCCAGCAGCTTCTGGATCCGCGAGACGCCCTCGACGAGGTCGTCGTCGCCGAGCGCGTACGACAGGCGCAGGTAGCCCGGCGTGCCGAAGGCCTCGCCCGGCACCACCGCGACCTCGGCCTCGTCCAGGATCAGCGCCGCCAGCTCCACCGAGGTGGCCGGGCGCTTGCCGCGGATCTCCTTGCCGAGCAGCGCCTTCACCGAGGGGTACGCGTAGAACGCGCCCTCCGGCTCCGGGCACTCGACGCCGTCGATCTCGTTGAGCATCCGCACGATGGTGCGCCGGCGGCGGTCGAACGACTCGCGCATCTTCGCCACGGCGGTCAGGTCGCCGGAGACGGCGGCCAGCGCCGCGACCTGCGCCACGTTGGAGACGTTGGAGGTGGCGTGCGACTGGAGGTTGGTCGCGGCCTTCACCACGTCCTTCGGGCCGATGACCCAGCCCACCCGCCAGCCGGTCATCGCGTACGTCTTGGCGACGCCGTTGACCACGATGCACTTGTCCGCCAGCTCCGGGACGACCACCGGCAGCGAGGAGAACTCCGCGTCCCCGTAGACCAGGTGCTCGTAGATCTCGTCGGTGAGCACCCACAGACCGTGCTCGGCGGCCCAGCGGCCGACCTCCTCGACCTGCGCGCGGGTGTAGACCGCGCCGGTCGGGTTCGAGGGGGAGACGAAGAGCAGCACCTTGGTGCGCTCCGTACGGGCCGCCTCCAGCTGCTCCACCGAGACGCGGTAACCGGTCGTCTCGTCGGCGACGACCGGCACCGGGACGCCGCCCGCGAGCCGGATCGACTCCGGGTAGGTGGTCCAGTACGGGGCCGGCACGACGACCTCGTCGCCCGGGTCGAGGATGGCGGCGAACGCCTGGTAGATGGCCTGCTTGCCGCCGTTGGTCACCAGCACCTGGTCCGCCCCGACCTCGTAGCCGGAGTCGCGCAGCGTCTTCGCGGCGATCGCGGCCTTCAGCTCGGGGAGGCCGCCGGCGGGGGTGTAGCGGTGGTACTTCGGGTTGCGGCAGGCTTCCACGGCGGCCTCGACGATGTAGTCGGGCGTGGGGAAGTCCGGTTCGCCGGCGCCGAAGCCGATCACCGGGCGCCCGGCGGCCTTGAGGGCCTTCGCCTTGGCGTCGACGGCGAGCGTCGCGGACTCGGAGATCGACCCGATGCGGGCCGACACCCGACGGTCGGTGGGGGACTGTGCGGAGGGAGTAGCAGCGGTCATGCATGCATCGTCCCAGACCCGCCGCGGGCCGGGCACGTGAGTTCTGTAACGTGCGCGGGCCCCGTGATCACGCGCTCGGCGCGGTTCTCCGTACGGGCCGGGGGCGCGTTCCGGTGGGCGGATCGGACGTTCCTGTTCGACGTCAGTCCCTCCAGCACGTACACTCAGGCGTCGTTGGCCCCTCGACGGCGGCCCGTCTGTGCGCACTCCGTGCGCCCGGCCGGATGCGGTACGTTGGGGGAACCACAAAGGGTCGTAGCTCAATTGGTAGAGCACTGGTCTCCAAAACCAGCGGTTGGGGGTTCAAGTCCCTCCGGCCCTGCTACACGCATCTTCACCATGGTGCGTGCATGCGTACGTAGTGAATTGCACCGCCGTGCGGCTCAACCGGGCGCGGCACGGACACGACCCGGATTCAGGTGAGGACGTAGTGACGGAAGCCCTTGGCTCCACCGCGACGCCTGAGAGCGGTCGTCCCGAGGACGAGGTGGCGGCCAAGAAGGCACGCCGCGGCGGCAAGCGCGGGAAGAAGGGCCCCTTCGGCCGCCTCGCGCTCTTCTACCGCCAGATCGTCGCTGAACTCCGCAAGGTCGTCTGGCCCTCTCGGAACCAGCTCTCGACGTACACCTCTGTGGTGATCGTCTTCGTTGTCATCGTCATCGGCCTGGTGACCGTGATTGACTATGGGTTCAACAACGCCGTCAAGTACGTCTTCGGCTGAGCCCGCGTCGGGCGACGGCACACGAAGCGTCGCCCTTCGCCTGTTCCACCCCTTGAAGCCAGGAAGAAGCAGCCACAGTGTCTGACCCGAACCTGAACGACGCCGCCGAGCCCGCCGAGGCGGCAGCGGCCGACGTGGACGCGCCGGCTGCCGCGGACGAGGTCGGCGAAGCCACCGAACTGCAGATCGTCGAGAACGCCGACGGCGTCGACGAGCTGGACGCCGAGGAGGCCGCGGCCGGCGAGCCCGCCGAGGAGGCCGCCCTCCACGTGGAGGACGACGCCGAGGCCGTCGCCGAGGTCGCCGAGGACGAGGCCGCCGACGCGGCCGTCGCCGAGGAGCAGGAAGACGTCGACCCGATCGAGGCCCTGCGCCAGGAACTGCGCACGCTGCCCGGCGAGTGGTACGTCATCCACACCTACGCGGGCTACGAGAACCGCGTGAAGACCAACCTCGAACAGCGCGCCGTCTCGCTGAACGTCGAGGACTACATCTTCCAGGCCGAGGTGCCGCAGGAAGAGGTCGTCCAGATCAAGAACGGCGACCGCCGCACCGTCCGCCAGAACAAGCTCCCCGGCTACGTGCTGGTGCGCATGGATCTGACGAACGAGTCGTGGGGCGTCGTCCGCAACACGCCCGGCGTCACCGGCTTCGTCGGCAATGCCTACGACCCGTACCCGCTGACCCTGGACGAGATCGTCAAGATGCTCGCCCCGGAGGCCGAGGAGAAGGCCGCCCGCGAGGCGGCCGAGGCCGAGGGCAAGCCCGCGCCGTCCCGCAAGGTCGAGGTCCAGGTGCTGGACTTCGAGGTGGGCGACTCGGTCACCGTCACCGACGGCCCGTTCGCGACGCTCCAGGCGACCATCAACGAGATCAACGCCGACTCGAAGAAGGTCAAGGGCCTCGTCGAGATCTTCGGCCGCGAGACCCCGGTCGAGCTCAGCTTCGACCAGATCCAGAAGAACTGACGCTCTTCCTGGAACACCGGCTTCCGGACAGGTCAGATCGGCTCTCGCGGGGGATGTCCTCCGCAGGTGGGAGACGGTCTGACCTGCTCGGTTTTCAGCCGCACGGCTATACCCGTTATCGTTGTGCGGTATGCCTCCATCCGGATGACCGGAATCGGAGGCGAAACACCTCTCACTAGGACCCGGAGAGAGCATGCCTCCCAAGAAGAAGAAGGTCACGGGGCTGATCAAGCTCCAGATCTCGGCCGGTGCGGCCAACCCGGCTCCGCCGGTCGGCCCCGCGCTGGGCCAGCACGGCGTCAACATCATGGAGTTCTGCAAGGCCTACAACGCCGCGACCGAGTCGCAGCGTGGCATGGTCGTGCCGGTGGAGATCACGGTCTACGAAGACCGCTCCTTCACCTTCATCACCAAGACTCCGCCGGCCGCCAAGCTGATCCTCAAGGCCGCGGGTGTGGAGAAGGGCTCCGGCGAGCCGCACAAGACCAAGGTCGCCAAGATCTCCCGCGACCAGGTCCGCGACATCGCCACCACCAAGATGCCCGACCTGAACGCCAACGACCTGGACGCCGCCGAGAAGATCATCGCCGGCACCGCCCGTTCCATGGGCATCACGGTCGAGGGCTGATCACCCCCGTAGCACCCCGTGGAAGGACCACGCGCTGGTCCGCACCACGACTCCACACTCAGCACTGAGGAGAAGCAGTGAAGCGCAGCAAGACTCTCCGCGGCGCGGACGCCAAGGTCGACGCGGAGCGCCTGTACGCCCCGCTTGAGGCCGTCCGTCTCGCCAAGGAAACCTCTGCGACCAAGTTCGACTCGACTGTCGAGGTCGCCATGCGTCTGGGCGTCGACCCGCGCAAGGCCGACCAGATGGTCCGCGGCACCGTGAACCTTCCGCACGGCACCGGCAAGACCGCCCGGGTCCTGGTCTTCGCGACCGGCGACCGTGCTGCGGCCGCGGAAGCCGCGGGCGCCGACATCGTCGGCTCCGACGAACTGATCGACGAGGTCGCGAAGGGCCGTCTGGACTTCGACGCCGTCGTCGCCACCCCGGACCTCATGGGCAAGGTCGGCCGCCTCGGCCGTGTGCTCGGTCCGCGTGGTCTGATGCCGAACCCGAAGACCGGCACGGTCACCCCGGACGTGGCGAAGGCTGTCACGGACATCAAGGGCGGCAAGATCGAGTTCCGCGTCGACAAGCACTCGAACCTGCACTTCATCATCGGCAAGGTGTCGTTCGACGAGGACAAGCTGGTCGAGAACTACGCCGCGGCGCTCGAAGAGGTCACCCGCCTCAAGCCGTCCGCCGCGAAGGGCCGCTACATCAAGAAGGCGACCCTGACCACCACGATGGGCCCCGGCATCCCGCTGGACGCCAACCGCACCCGCAACCTCCTCGTCGAGGAGGACCCGGCGGCCGTCTGATCCAGACGCCCGCCGCGGGTAGCGCGATGTAGATCGCGGTACGCACGTACGAGCCGGGTCCCGCGCCTCAACCGAGGCGCGGGACCCGGCTCGTGGCGTTGTCGGCGCCCTCCACTAGAGTCGGTGCCCGTTCTGAGAAATCGTCGAAAAGGGGGGAACGATGAGGATCACGCGAGTGGCGACGGCCGCGGCCGGTGTCGTGCTGATGGCGGGGCTTACGGCCTGCGGGGGCGGCGACGGGGACAAGGACGACGCCAAGGGAAGCGGCAAGGCATCCGGCGGCGGGAACGCCGCGTCGGCCCAGGGCGCGCTCGCGGCGCTCCAGAGCGTGTCGAAGAAGGCGGGCGAGCAGCACTCGGCCAAGGTCGACGGCACGACGGTGATGGGCGAGTTGCACGCCTCCATGAAGGGCGACATGGACTGGTCCGATGGCATACGGGCCAACATGACCATGACGCAGAAGGGCGGCCTGGCGGACGCCGCGCCGACGGCCGGCAAGCCGATGCGGGCCCGGTACCTGCCCGACGCGATGTACATGAACCTGGGCGGCTCGCTCGGCCCCAAGGCGCAGGGCAAGAGCTGGGTGAAGTACAGCTATGACGCGATGGCCGCGCAGGCGGGCGCCTCCGGGACCTTCCTCAAGGACCAGTTGAAGAACAACGACCCGACCCGTTCGGTGGGCCTCCTCATCGCCTCCGGCAAGGTCAAGGAGGTCGGCAAGGAGGACGTCCGCGGCAAGCAGACGACCCACTACACCGGAAAGGTCAGCGTCTCCGGTATCGCGGGCATGCAGTCCAAGTCCCTCTCCAAGAAGGACCTGGACGCGTTGCAGAAGCAGCTTCAGCAGAGCGGCATGGACACCGAGACGGTCGACCTGTGGGTCGACAGCGACCACCTCTTGGTGAAGAAGCAGGAGCGGGCCCAGGGGAAGAAGTTCTCCACGGACTCGACGGTCTTCTACTCGGACTACGGCACCAAGGTCTCCGTGACGCCCCCGGCCGCCTCGGACACGGTCGACTACGCGGAGCTCATGCCGAAGCGGTAGACACGGGTGGCGTGTGGCGGGCGGGCTGCAAGCAGACGGGCCGGGGGTTGGCCGATTTGCCTGCGGGCCGTCCGTTCGCGTACCTTTGCGAAGAAGCCAAAGACCGCTGGTCGTCGCTGTGCCTCCGTAGGGGGCGTGGTGGCCGAAGGATTCCGCTAGCTGCGGGCGACCTGCGCAGGTGTTCAGGTCGAACTCCCGCTGGGACCGTGAGGTCCGTGCGGTCGAGTCACGCCCCGTGCGCCCGCGCCGGGGCGTTTCGTTTTGCCCAGGTCCCTTCTCGCGTCTATGCGGTCCGAATCACCCGGAAGGAGGCCGAGGCTCATGGCGAGGCCCGACAAGGCTGCCGCGGTTGCCGAGCTGACGGACCAGTTCCGCAGCTCCAACGCCGCCGTGCTGACCGAGTACCGCGGTCTCACCGTGGCACAGCTCAAGGAGCTGCGCCGTTCGCTCGGTGAGAACGCCCAGTACGCCGTGGTGAAGAACACGCTGACCAAGATCGCGGCCAACGAGGCCGGGATCACTTCGCTCGACGACCTGTTCAACGGTCCGACGGCGGTCGCCTTCGTCTCCGGTGACCCGGTGACGTCGGCGAAGGGTCTCCGTGACTTCGCCAAGGAGAACCCCAACCTCATCATCAAGGGCGGTGTCCTTGACGGTAAGGCGCTGTCCGCCGATGAGTTCAAGAAGCTCGCGGACCTTGAGTCCCGCGAGGTGCTGCTCGCCAAGCTGGCCGGTGGCATGAAGGCGTCCATGGCCAAGGCCGCGGCGACCTTCCAGGCCCCGCTCACGAAGTTCGTCCGCACCACGGACGCCCTTCGCAGCAAGGTCGAGCAGGGCGGTGCCGGTACGCCGGCTCCCGTCGAGGCCGAGGCCGCCGAGTAGTCGAGCCCCGCGCTCGCACCACTCGCGCCCGTCACGGTCGCAGCGGGCCCGTACGCCCGCCGAAATGTACATCCGGCACCCGCCGATTAGTGGAAGGACGCCATCATGGCGAAGCTCACCCAGGAAGAGCTGCTGGCGCAGTTCGAAGACATGACCCTTCTTGAGCTCTCCGGCTTTGTGAAGCTCTTCGAGGAGAAGTTCGACGTCGAGGCCGCCGCCCCGGTCGCCGCTGTCGCCGTCGGCGGTGCCGCCGGCGGTGCCGCCGAGGCCGTCGAGGAGCAGGACGAGTTCGACGTCATCCTCACCGGTGCCGGCGAGAAGAAGATCCAGGTCATCAAGGTCGTGCGTGAGCTGACCTCGCTGGGTCTGAAGGAGGCCAAGGACCTCGTCGACGGCACCCCGAAGCCGGTCCTGGAGAAGGTCGCGAAGGAGGCCGCCGAGAAGGCTGCCGAGTCCCTCAAGGCCGCCGGCGCCTCCGTCGAGGTCAAGTGACCCGCGGAGTCTGCTGACTCCTGTCTGAATCTCAAGGGCGATCACCCATGTGGGTGGTCGCCTTTGGGCGTTCCCGCCCTGGCTGCGTTGCCTGCGCGGCCAGGGCGAGTATGGTGATCTTCGTTGTCCCGCAGTGCGCCCCGTGACGATCGCGACGGGGCGGGGGGCCTTGACGAACGGCACACAGCGCGCAATTCTCAGGACGCGTCGCCACATCGGTCCTAGGTCCGAGGCATGGAACGAGGGCGAAGCGGGAAGTCTTGCGGCAGGCGTTGAAGAACGCACAGCAGAACAACGAGGGGGAGACCCCTCCCGGAGGGAGAGGGTGGCGCTGCCGGTCTCCGGAAACCCGGGCTGGACATCAGTGTGGCTAGTGGCTACACTGACCCTTTGCGCTGCCTGTTAGCTGCTCCCTGCCCGTCACCAGGGGCATACCCACTGTCGAGCACTACTGAACTGATCATCCCTGACCTGGGAATTCATTCAGTGTGCACAAAGTGGGACCGGTACGCGCGTAGTGAGTCCGAGCCCTCGGAAGGACCCCCTCTTGGCCGCCTCGCGCAACGCCTCGACTGCCAATACGAACAACGGCGCCAGCACCGCACCGCTGCGCATCTCATTTGCGAAGATCAAAGAGCCCCTTGAGGTTCCGAACCTCCTCGCGCTGCAGACCGAGAGCTTCGATTGGCTGCTCGGCAATGCCGCATGGAAGGGTCGTGTCGAGGCTGCGCTGGACAGTGGTCAGGACGTCCCCACGAAGTCCGGTCTGGAGGAGATCTTCGAGGAGATCTCCCCGATCGAGGACTTCTCCGGGTCGATGTCACTGACCTTCCGCGATCACCGCTTCGAGCCTCCCAAGAACTCCATCGACGAGTGCAAGGACCGCGACTTCACGTACGCGGCCCCGCTCTTCGTCACCGCCGAGTTCACCAACAACGAGACCGGCGAGATCAAGTCCCAGACGGTCTTCATGGGCGACTTCCCGCTCATGACCAACAAGGGCACCTTCTGCATCAACGGCACCGAGCGTGTCGTCGTGTCGCAGCTGGTCCGCTCGCCGGGCGTCTACTTCGACTCCTCCATCGACAAGACGTCCGACAAGGACATCTTCTCGGCCAAGGTCATTCCGTCCCGCGGAGCCTGGCTGGAGCTGGAGATCGACAAGCGCGACATGGTCGGTGTCCGCATCGACCGTAAGCGCAAGCAGTCCGTCACCGTTCTCCTGAAGGCTCTCGGCTGGACGACCGAGCAGATCCTGGAGGAGTTCGGCGAGTACGAGTCCATGCGCGCCACCCTGGAGAAGGACCACACCCAGGGCCAGGACGACGCGCTGCTCGACATCTACCGCAAGCTGCGTCCGGGCGAGCCGCCGACGCGCGAGGCCGCGCAGACGCTGCTGGAGAACCTCTACTTCAACCCGAAGCGCTACGACCTCGCGAAGGTCGGCCGCTACAAGGTGAACAAGAAGCTCGGCGCGGACCAGCCGCTGGACGCCGGCGTGCTCACCACGGACGACGTCATCGCGACCATCAAGTACCTGGTCAAGCTGCACGCCGGCGAGGTCGAGACGATCGGCGAGAACGGCACCTCGATCGTCGTCGAGACCGACGACATCGACCACTTCGGCAACCGCCGCCTGCGCAACGTCGGCGAGCTCATCCAGAACCAGGTCCGCACGGGCCTGGCCCGTATGGAGCGCGTCGTCCGCGAGCGGATGACCACGCAGGACGTCGAGGCGATCACGCCGCAGACCCTGATCAACATCCGGCCGGTCGTCGCCTCCATCAAGGAGTTCTTCGGCACCAGCCAGCTGTCCCAGTTCATGGACCAGACCAACCCGCTGTCGGGCCTGACCCACAAGCGCCGCCTGTCGGCGCTGGGCCCCGGTGGTCTGAGCCGTGAGCGGGCGGGCTTCGAGGTCCGTGACGTGCACCCCTCGCACTACGGCCGCATGTGCCCGATCGAGACGCCCGAAGGCCCGAACATCGGTCTGATCGGCTCCCTCGCCTCGTACGGCCGGGTCAACGCGTTCGGCTTCGTCGAGACCCCGTACCGCAAGGTCACCGACGGCATCGTCACCGACCAGGTGGACTTCCTCACCGCCGACGAGGAGGACCGCTTCGTCATCGCGCAGGCGAACGCCCCGCTGACGGACGAGAACACCTACGCCGAGGACCGCGTCCTCGTCCGCCGCCGCGGCGGCGAGATCGACTACGTCCCCGGCAACGACATCGACTACATGGACGTCTCGCCGCGCCAGATGGTGTCGGTCGCGACCGCCATGATCCCGTTCCTGGAGCACGACGACGCCAACCGCGCGCTCATGGGATCGAACATGATGCGCCAGGCCGTGCCGCTCATCAAGGCGGAGGCCCCGCTGGTCGGCACCGGCATGGAGTACCGCTGCGCGGTCGACGCCGGCGACGTCATCAAGGCCGAGAAGGACGGTGTGGTCCAGGAGGTCTCCGCGGACTACGTCACCGTCGCCAACGACGACGGCACGTACAACACGTACCGGGTCGCGAAGTTCTCCCGCTCGAACCAGGGCACGTCCTTCAACCAGAAGGTCGTCGTGGACGAGGGCGCCCGCGTGATCACCGGTCAGGTGCTCGCCGACGGCCCGTCCACGGACGAGGGCGAGATGGCCCTCGGCAAGAACCTCCTCGTGGCGTTCATGCCGTGGGAGGGCCACAACTACGAGGACGCGATCATCCTGTCGCAGCGCCTCGTGCAGGACGACGTCCTCTCCTCGATCCACATCGAGGAGCACGAGGTCGACGCCCGCGACACCAAGCTCGGCCCGGAGGAGATCACCCGGGACATCCCGAACGTCTCCGAGGAGGTCCTCGCGGACCTCGACGAGCGCGGCATCATCCGCATCGGCGCCGAGGTCGTGGCCGGCGACATCCTGGTCGGCAAGGTCACGCCCAAGGGCGAGACGGAGCTGACCCCGGAGGAGCGCCTGCTCCGCGCGATCTTCGGCGAGAAGGCGCGCGAGGTGCGCGACACCTCGCTGAAGGTGCCGCACGGCGAGATCGGCAAGGTCATCGGCGTCCGCGTCTTCGACCGCGAGGAGGGCGACGAGCTGCCGCCCGGCGTGAACCAGCTGGTCCGCGTCTACGTCGCGCAGAAGCGCAAGATCACCGACGGTGACAAGCTCGCCGGCCGCCACGGCAACAAGGGCGTCATCTCGAAGATCCTGCCGGTCGAGGACATGCCGTTCCTGGAGGACGGCACCCCGGTCGACATCATCCTCAACCCCCTCGGCGTGCCGTCCCGAATGAACCCGGGACAGGTCCTCGAAATCCACCTGGGCTGGCTCGCCAGCCGGGGCTGGAAGGTCGAGGGCAGCGAGGAGTGGATGCAGCGCCTCCAAGCGATCGGCGCCGACGAGGTCGCCCCGGGCACCAACGTCGCGACCCCGGTCTTCGACGGCGCCCGCGAGGACGAGATCGCCGGTCTCTTCGAGTCCACGATCCCCAACCGCGACGGCGAGCGCATGGTGCTCCCGTCCGGCAAGGCCCGGATGTTCGACGGCCGCTCCGGCGAGCCGTTCCCGGACCCGATCTCGGTCGGGTACATGTACATCCTCAAGCTGCACCACCTGGTCGACGACAAGCTGCACGCCCGGTCGACCGGCCCGTACTCGATGATCACCCAGCAGCCGCTGGGTGGTAAGGCCCAGTTCGGCGGCCAGCGCTTCGGTGAGATGGAGGTGTGGGCGCTGGAGGCATACGGCGCCGCGTACGCCCTCCAGGAGCTGCTGACCATCAAGTCCGACGACGTGACCGGCCGCGTGAAGGTCTACGAGGCCATCGTCAAGGGCGAGAACATCCCTGAGCCCGGCATCCCCGAGTCCTTCAAGGTGCTCATCAAGGAGATGCAGTCCCTCTGCCTCAACGTGGAGGTGCTGTCCTCGGACGGCATGTCCATCGAGATGCGCGACACCGACGAGGACGTCTTCCGCGCGGCGGAGGAGCTCGGCATCGACCTGTCCCGGCGCGAGCCGAGCAGCGTCGAAGAGGTCTGACGGGTCTGGCCGGGGCTCCACTCCAGGAGCCCCGGCCGTCCCAGGACCCCCAGACCACGATGAAGACACGACCCTGAAAGAGGGATTGACGACCAGTGCTCGACGTCAACTTCTTCGACGAGCTGCGGATCGGCCTGGCCACCGCGGACGACATTCGGACCTGGTCCCACGGCGAGGTCAAGAAGCCGGAGACCATCAACTACCGCACCCTCAAGCCCGAGAAGGACGGACTCTTCTGCGAGAAGATCTTCGGTCCGACGCGGGACTGGGAGTGCTACTGCGGCAAGTACAAGCGTGTCCGCTTCAAGGGCATCATCTGCGAGCGCTGCGGCGTCGAGGTCACTCGTGCCAAGGTGCGCCGTGAGCGGATGGGCCACATCGAGCTGGCCGCTCCCGTCACCCACATCTGGTACTTCAAGGGCGTTCCGTCGCGGCTGGGCTACCTGCTCGACCTCGCCCCGAAGGACCTTGAGAAGGTCATCTACTTCGCCGCCTACATGATCACGTGGGTGGACGAGGAGCGCCGTACGCGCGACCTGCCCTCGCTGGAGGCGCACGTCTCCGTCGAGCGCCAGCAGATCGAGCAGCGCCGCGACGCCGACCTGGAGGCCCGCGCCAAGAAGCTTGAGTCAGACCTGGCCGAGCTGGAGGCCGAGGGCGCCAAGGCCGATGTGCGCCGCAAGGTGCGCGAGGGCGCCGAGCGCGAGATGAAGCAGCTGCGCGACCGCGCGCAGCGCGAGATCGACCGCCTCGACGAGGTGTGGAGCCGCTTCAAGGGTCTCAAGGTCCAGGACCTTGAGGGCGACGAGCTGCTCTACCGCGAGCTGCGCGACCGCTTCGGCACGTACTTCGACGGCTCGATGGGCGCCGCCGCGCTGCAGAAGCGGCTGGAGACCTTCGACCTCGACGAGGAGGCCGAGCGCCTCCGCGAGATCATCCGGACCGGCAAGGGCCAGAAGAAGACCCGTGCGCTCAAGCGCCTCAAGGTCGTCTCCGCCTTCCTGCAGACCAGCAACAGCCCCAAGGGCATGGTGCTGGACTGCATCCCGGTGATCCCGCCGGACCTGCGTCCGATGGTGCAGCTGGACGGTGGCCGCTTCGCGACCTCCGACCTGAACGACCTGTACCGCCGTGTGATCAACCGCAACAACCGCCTGAAGCGGCTTCTCGACCTCGGTGCGCCCGAGATCATCGTGAACAACGAGAAGCGCATGCTCCAGGAGGCCGTGGACGCCCTCTTCGACAACGGTCGTCGCGGTCGCCCGGTCACCGGTCCCGGCAACCGCCCGCTGAAGTCCCTGAGCGACATGCTCAAGGGCAAGCAGGGCCGCTTCCGCCAGAACCTGCTCGGCAAGCGAGTCGACTACTCGGCGCGTTCCGTCATCGTCGTCGGCCCGCAGCTCAAGCTGCACCAGTGCGGTCTGCCGAAGGCCATGGCGCTGGAGCTCTTCAAGCCGTTCGTGATGAAGCGCCTGGTGGACCTGAACCACGCGCAGAACATCAAGTCGGCGAAGCGCATGGTCGAGCGCGGCCGCACCGTCGTGTACGACGTGCTCGAAGAGGTCATCGCCGAGCACCCGGTGCTGCTGAACCGTGCGCCGACCCTGCACCGCCTGGGCATCCAGGCCTTCGAGCCGCAGCTGGTCGAGGGCAAGGCCATCCAGATCCACCCGCTCGTGTGCACCGCGTTCAACGCGGACTTCGACGGTGACCAGATGGCCGTGCACCTGCCGCTCTCCGCGGAGGCGCAGGCCGAGGCCCGCATCCTGATGCTGTCCTCGAACAACATCCTCAAGCCGGCCGATGGCCGTCCGGTCACCATGCCGACCCAGGACATGGTGCTGGGGCTCTTCTTCCTCACGACCGATGAGAAGGAGCGCAAGGTCATCGGCGAGGGCCGCGCGTTCGGCTCGACCGCCGAGGCCACGATGGCGTTCGACGCCCGGGAGCTCTCGCTCCAGGCGAAGGTCGACATCCGCTTCCCGATCGGCACCGTCCCGCCGCGTGGCTGGACCCCGCCGGTTTCGGAGGAGGGCGACGAGCACGGCGGCGAGTGGCAGCAGGGCGACAGCTTCCGGCTGCGTACGACCCTGGGCCGCGCGCTCTTCAACGAGCTGCTGCCCGAGGACTACCCGTTCGTCGACTACTCGGTGGGCAAGAAGCAGCTCTCCGAGATCGTCAACGACCTGGCCGAGCGCTACCCCAAGGTCATCGTGGCGGCGACGCTCGACAACCTGAAGGCGGCCGGCTTCCACTGGGCGACCCGGTCCGGCGTCACCGTCGCCGTCTCGGACATCGTCGTCCCGGAGGCCAAGAAGGCCATCGTCAAGGGCTACGAGGCCCAGGACGAGAAGGTCCAGAAGCAGTACGAGCGCGGTCTGATCACCAAGGACGAGCGCACGCAGGAGCTCATCGCGATCTGGACCAAGGCGACCAACGAGGTCGCCGAGGCGATGAACGCGAACTTCCCCAAGACGAACCCCATCTTCATGATGGTCGACTCGGGCGCCCGAGGAAACATGATGCAGATGCGTCAGATCGCCGGTATGCGTGGTCTGGTGTCCAACGCGAAGAACGAGACCATCCCGCGACCCATCAAGGCGTCGTTCCGTGAGGGCCTCACCGTGCTGGAGTACTTCATCTCCACGCACGGCGCCCGTAAGGGTCTCGCGGACACCGCCCTGCGTACCGCCGACTCGGGTTACCTGACCCGTCGTCTGGTGGACGTCTCGCAGGACGTGATCATCCGCGAGGAGGACTGCGGCACCGAGCGCGGCCTCAAGCTGGACATCGCGACCAAGGGCGCCGACGGCGTGCTCCGCAAGACGGAGGACGTCGAGACCAGCGTGTACGCGCGCATGCTCGCCGAGGACGTCGTCGTCGACGGCAAGGTCATCGCGCCCGCCAACGTCGACCTCGGCGATGTGCTCATCGAGCAGCTCGTCGCGCACGGCGTCCAGACGGTCAAGACCCGCTCGGTCCTCACCTGCGAGTCCGCGGTCGGCACCTGTGCCTTCTGCTACGGCCGCTCGCTGGCGACCGGCAAGCTGGTGGACATCGGCGAGGCGGTCGGCATCATCGCCGCCCAGTCGATCGGTGAGCCCGGCACCCAGCTGACGATGCGTACCTTCCACACCGGTGGTGTGGCCGGTGACGACATCACCCAGGGTCTGCCGCGTGTCGTCGAGCTCTTCGAGGCCCGTACGCCCAAGGGCGTCGCCCCGATCTCGGAGGCGGCCGGCCGCGTCCGGATCGAGGAGACCGAGAAGACCAAGAAGCTCGTCGTCACCCCGGACGACGGCAGCGACGAGACGCCCTTCCCGATCTCGAAGCGCGCCCGTCTGCTGGTGGGCGAGGGCGACCACGTCGAGGTGGGCCAGAAGCTCACCGTGGGCGCCACCAACCCGCACGACGTGCTGCGCATCCTCGGCCAGCGCGCCGTCCAGGTGCACCTGGTCGGCGAGGTCCAGAAGGTCTACAACTCGCAGGGCGTGTCGATCCACGACAAGCACATCGAGATCATCATCCGGCAGATGCTGCGCCGCGTGACGATCATCGAGTCCGGCGACGCGGAGCTGCTGCCGGGCGAGCTCGTGGAGCGCACGCGCTTCGAGGGCGAGAACCGTCGGGTCGTGACGGAAGGCGGCCACCCGGCCTCCGGCCGTCCGCAGCTGATGGGTATCACCAAGGCCTCGCTGGCGACGGAATCCTGGCTGTCGGCCGCCTCCTTCCAGGAGACGACCCGAGTCCTGACGGACGCGGCGATCAACGCCAAGTCCGACAGCCTCATCGGCCTCAAGGAGAACGTCATCATCGGTAAGCTCATCCCGGCCGGTACGGGCCTGTCCCGCTACCGCAACATCCGGGTGGAGCCCACCGAGGAGGCCAAGGCCGCGATGTACTCGGCCGTCGGCTACGACGACATCGACTACTCGCCCTTCGGGACGGGTTCGGGTCAGGCCGTGCCGCTGGAGGACTACGACTACGGTCCGTACAACCAGTAAGCGGTTGCTTCGAAGGGCGGTCACCCCGGTTTCGGGGTGGCCGCCCTTCGGCGTGTCCGGCCGTACGGGCCGGGGTACGGCACAGGCTCTACCGGGCGGTCAGCCCCCACGCGGAGAGCACCAGGCCCACGAGGGCCGTGAGCGCGGCGATGCTGGCCAGCGGCCAGCGGGCCCGCTCCAGGGCGTAGAGCCGGGTCTCGTGGTCGGCGAGCTGCTTGTCGGTCTGGTCACTGCGCTGGACGAGCAGCGCGAGCGCGCCGTCTACCCGGGCGAACCCGGCCTCCATCGTGCCGCGGAGCCGTTCCAGCTCCAGGGCGACGGTGGCGGTGGTGCCGGACGCTTCCGTGTCGGTGTCGTTCATACGCGGCCCCGGTCGTCCTCGGCGGCGAGGGCGCGCAGGGCGGCGTCGCCGTTCGCGGGCGTGCCCTCGGTGCGGAGCCAGAGGGGGAGCAGGGCCTGCACGGCCGGCAGCGCCATGACGCGGGCGAGACCGCCCGCGGCGGCCAGCGCCCCCGCGATCCAGGGGAGGGTCACGGGGATGCCGGAGGCGTCGACGATCGTGGGGAGGACGACCGCGAGGCCGACGGCGGTCTGGAGAACGGTGCGGAGAGTCCGCTTAAGGGCGTCGGACAAGAGACGGCCTTTCTGCGTGGGGCTGGACGGTCAGGAGCGCGGGACCTTGAGCGCGTCCCAGGAGCTCCGGCCCGGCCAGCCGTCGGCGTCGGAGCCGCTGAAGCCGAGCTTGCGCTGCCACTTCGCGTAGGAGTTCCGGTCGGCGTCGCTCCACCGGGAGCCGGGGCCCTCGGCGTACGCGGAGCAGCCCTCCGCGACGAGGCGGCGGCCCATGGCGGTGACGACGGGGGAGTTGGGCCCGTCCTTGAAGAAGCCGGCGCCGGGGAAGGGCTCGTAGGACGGCTTGGGCGGCTTGGCCGGCGCGGAGCCGAGCCGGCCCGCGATCTTTCCGCGCATGCCGTCCATGGAGAAGCCGACCGGGTCGATCTTGGTGTTGGTCCACTCCTTGTGCCCGATGACGGAACCGGAGCCCCAGCCGTGCGCGCGGCAGATGGCGGCGGAGACCCGCTCGATGGCCTCCAGCTGGGCGGCGGGCCACGGGTCGTCGCCGTCTCCGAGGTTGATGCACTCGAAGCCGTAGAAGCGCACGTTGCCGTCGGTGTCGTTCTTGGTGGGGCGCGGCAGGCCGGACTCGCGGACGACGGCGTTCAGGACGCTGCTGTCGCCGCTGCCGGCGTGGTTGGCGCGGCCGTTGCCGACGAGGTGGACGGTGCCGGCCTTGTCGATGACGCCGTGGCACAGCGGGCCGGGGAGCTCGTCGTACCCGTCGTAGCAGAGGTCGACGCTGCTCTGGGTGCCGCTGGTGACGGTGTGGTGGATGATCACCCCGTTGACCGGGCCCCAGGCGCCCTTGTGGTTGCGGTTGTGGTTGCGCCAGTCGCCGACCTCGACGACGGTGACGCCTTCGGCGCGCAGGGCGGCGACGAACTGGTCTGCGGAGAGGGGGGTTGCCATGTGGATCGCTCCAGGGGAAGGGGGACGCGAACGCCCCGGACCGCGTGGCGGTCCGGGGCGTTCGCGTGGGTGGGGTGGGATGTGGCGCTGGGGTCAGGCGGGGACGGCGTAGGTGACGGTGACGGTGAGGTCGACCTGCCACGCGGCGCCGGGCTCGTCGGTGCGGACGACGAGGCCGGGGACTGTCACGTCCCAGCCCTGGCCGTCGGCGGCCAACTGGCCCTCGACCCAGTGGCTCCCTTCGAGGTGCGCCCCTGCGGTCAGCAACGTGATGCGCTGGCCTGCGCCGAGGAGCAGACCGCCTTCGGGGATGCGCACGGAGAACGGGCCGTGCTCAAAGGGGCTGGTGAGCGTAAAGGTCTGCGTGAGCGCCTCGATGGTCTTGATGGCGCCGGTGAAGAGGGATCGGGTGGTCATTGAGGGCTCCTGTGTGTGGCGGGATGGGGTGGGGCGGGGTGGGGTCAGGCGACGGCTGCCCACGTGGCATTGGCGTCGATGATGAGGGTCTTCGGGGCGAAGGATGCTGGGAGGGAGCCCTGGCCGGTCGCGGGGAGACGGCCGTAGCGGACGAAGGCGTCGCCCATACGGGCCGAGCCGGCAGGGTTGTCGCCGGCACCCGCAGCGAGGGCGAAGGCGGGGCCCTTGCCCAATTCGCTGGGGCCGTTGATGAGCAGTGCCACCCAGTAGCTGCCGGGCTGCGCCTCGTACGCCTTGGTCAGCGGGCAGGCCACGGTCGAGCCGCCCTTGACGACGTCCTTGAGGGAGTTGGTCATGCCGACCCGGGTGCCCGTGGCGTCGTACAGGCCCGCGTAGGTGGCCGCGCTGAGCGTCGCAGTGGTGTAGCCCGTGCAGTAGAAGACGACGTGGTTGATGGTCGTGGAGGTGTTGAGGCGGATGCCTATCAGATAGACGGACCCCGGGGTGCAGTACTGCGAGCGGGTGCCCGAGGAGGCGGCGGGGTCGAAGGTCCAGGCCTTGAAGCCGAGGTCGCTGGGGGACCAGGTGCCCGGGGTGGAGACCGCGTCGACGTATTCCTTGCGGGTGAGGTGGTGGGGATTGGTCGGGGCGGCGGTGGAGAAGGGCGGGGAGGTGAAGATCTTCGCGTTGTCGATCGTCTGCGGACCGGAGAGCAGTACGGCCGTGCCCTCCGGGACCGCGCCGACGGCCGTGGCGTCGAGGACGACCTTGCCGGTCCTGTCGTTCACCGACTGGACCGGGACGTCGGCCGGCTTCACGTACCGCAGGTCGCCGGCCGCCTGGTCCAGGGCGCCCACGTCCATGGCGCTCAGGACGACCGCGCCCTTCTTGCCGTTGACGGACGACACCGGGGCGACCGCGCCCGGCGGCAGCTGCGCGGCCGGGACCTTGCCGGTCTCGTCGAGGGCCGCGACACCGCTCGCCACGCCGACCGAGGAGGCCGGGACCGCCTGCACGTCGGCGGCCGCGAGGGTGATCTCCGCGGTGCTCCTGCCGTTGACGGACTGGACGAGCCCCGGCGCGCCCGCCGGACCCGCGGGGCCGGGGGCGCCGGCCGGTCCGGGCGGGCCCGGGACGGCGACGTACTCGGGGGCCTCGGGGTTGACCGGGGCGATGTCGGCGAGGTCGACGGTCCGCTGGGAGGCCGGCAGCACGATGTTGTACGTGCGGTTCACCGACAGCCCGGACAGCTGCTCGATGACGGTGTACTGCCACTTCACCGGATTCATCCCCGGGGCGTCCGTGGCGGGCAGGACGGCCTTGATCCGGCCCTCCGCGTCGAGCTGGGCGACGATCGGGCCGCCGAGGATGAGGTCGGTGTCGGGGTGCGTCAGCAGCGTCGGCGCCTGGAAGGTGACGTTCCCGGTGAGGGGGAGGCCGTCCGGGGTGAGGTAGTGGGCGGTGACGGTCACGGTGGGGATGTTGTCGGGCAACATGTGCGCAACTCCAAGGGGGTTGAGGACGAGGTCAGGACTGGACGCCGTACAGCGCACGCGGCCTGCAGGAGACGGAGCCGCCGGCGGCTGCCGCGCGAGCCTGGATCTGGAAGGTCACTCGGCTGTTGAACGGGACCCCGATGGGAGCGGTGAACTCCAGCGGCCCCGGGCCGGCCGGACCGACCTGGGCGTCGTTGACCAGCAGCCGGACCTCGCCGCCCGCCGTGGCGGCGATCAGGCAGTAGAGGTTCGGGTGCTGGGCGATGGCTTCGCCGCTGTAGAGAGTCGTCCACTCCGGGGCGCCGGTGGACTCCCAGCGGCCGGTGTTCTCCGGAGTCGGCATCGGGTACGGGATGTACGGCCGGGCGAGCCCTTCCCCCGTGGTGTCGTCCGCGAAGAGGGCGTTGCCTTTGCGGTCGAAGACCTTCACCGACTGGCTCGGCTGGAGGTCGGGGGCCTCGGCGTGCACCGACAGCGCCTTCGAGCCGTCGTCGCGGCGGACGAAGAAGCCCTGCTGCTCCCCGTCGGGCCGGGCGGGGGAGACCTGGCCGATGTAGAGGAGCTCCGCGCCCTTCTGCTCGTCGCGGTTGCGGACGGCCAACTGCCCGCCGTCGCTGATGACGACGTTGCCGCCGCTGACCCGGTCCATGGCGGGACGGGTGTTCGCGCTGCCCATGAGCGCCCGTACCTGCCGCTCCAGCGAGCGGATGCGGTCGAGGAGGTCGGTGGGGATCGCGGCCATCTATGCCTCTTCCAGATAGAGCTTCGCGGTCTCGCTCTTGCCGCGCGCGGGCGGGGCGACGGTCAGGCCCACGACGCGGTAGCGCAGGTCCGGGCCGTCCATGTGCCAGCCGTCGCGGATGCGCAGCCGGACGGGCGCGCCGATGAGGGCGGGGGTGATGCGCCCGTCCACGCGGATCGTCACCTCGGGGATGATCTGCGGCCTGCGGGCCCGGGCCAGTTCGGCTCGCGCCGCGCTGTTCAGGACCGCCTGATCCGAGACACCGCTGTGGTCCGAGGAGTTCTCCAGGCGCGGCCAGCCCGCGTCGAGGTCCTCGGTCGAGACGGCGGGCCGGGACACCTCCGGGAGCGAGTCGGAGGCCTGGTTGCGGTTGGCGGACTCGCCCCGGGCGACCCAGACGTTGGCCTGCACGGTCGAGTCGGCCGGCAGGCTGTAGGTGAGAACCTGGCCGGGCCGGTCGAGGACGATGTCCGCGTCACTGGTCGCGATCTTCGGATGGCCGAGCTGGAGCTTCTTGACCCGTGCGCCCGTCTCGGGGTCCCGGAAGCACTGGACGCGCCACTCGAAACCGTCCTGCATGGCGGCCAGTTGGTCGATCAGCTCACGCACCCGCGCCAGGTCCGTATAGCCGTAGCCGCGGTTCCACACCACGCCGGAGAGGTCGTCCCCGTAGGTGATGCCGAGGTCGCCGCCCGGCTGCGACTGAACGTGCCGGACTAGGGCACGGACGATCTCGAACTGGTCGACGGCCGAGAACGTCTGGTCCTCGGCCAGGATGCGGTGGTCGAGATAGGAGTCGAAGGTGCCCGCCTGGATCTGTACGGTCAGCCGGCCCCGCTCGTCGCCTGCCGGGGTGCACGTCCACAGGATGCCGCCCCACCAGATGTCGGAGCCGCGCTCCAGCCAGACCGCGGTGCGGCCGGGCTGGAGCGCGGTACGGGCCCGCTGCGCGAGGGCCGTATCGGGGAGCGGCACCGTGGCGCGCAACTGCCCCGGCTTGCCGATGAAGTCGTCGAACTCGACCTCGGTGAGAGGCAGCGAATCGATGACCCGGTCGGTGAGCAGATCGCAGAAGAGGGCTCGGTAGGTGACCTCCGCCGTCGGCGTCATCCGCCTCATGCGTTGACCTCGTAGGTGCCCCAGACCTCGTACCAGTTGTCGGGGGTCGGTGCGATCGGGTGGTCGGCGTCCGCCCATGCGGCGGACGGGCGGCCGTTCGAGTCGTTGCAGCACCAGCCGCGGACTACGCCCGTCCCGTCCGCGACGCCGCTGATCCGGTTGTTCGGGCCCGACCGGTAGACCTGACAGCCGCCGAAGTAGTAGGCACCGTTGTTGATGGGACCGATGCGGCCGCGGAAGTGCGCGCTGATGGCGACCGTCGGGGGGACGGGCAGGGTCAGGTACCAGTTGCCGTTGCGGTTGGGCCCGCCCCAGTCGCTGGTGGTGCCGATGCGGAGCGAGGCGTAGAAGCGGACCTCGGAGCCGACCTTGATGTACCGGCCGGTCAGCGAGCCGTTGCCGGTCTTGGGCTGCGGCCCGTTCTCCGCGCCCCACTTCGGCGTGTAGGCCTGCCAGGTCGGGACCGGGTCCGGGTACGGCTTCCACACCGAGCCGTCCCAGCGCTCCAGACCCACCCCGGTGTCGCGGTACTGGCCGGGGTAGGCGCCGTTGAAGCCCAGGCCCCAGCCGCGCGGGATGATGCCGCCGACGGCGACGGTCACCCGGCGCCGGTCCTTGACGGCGGACTTCCAGTTGATGCCGCCGGCGCCCGTCGACGCACCCGCCGGGATCGACACCTCGGCTAGGGCGAGCGAACCCGACGGCGTCGGCGGGGCGGCCGGGTCGGCCGACGGGGCGCCCTGGACGATCTCGATGACGGCGGCCGTCTTGTCGGAGGCGTCCTGGTCGTTGTCGTAGACGCGTACGACGACGAGGTCCACGCGCGGGTTGCCGGGGTCGCCGTCGGCGAAGGTGATGCTCGTGAACTCCGGTACGTACACGGGGTAGGCGCCGGCGACCTCGGTGCTCTGGATGACCGCGCGGCCCGGGGAGACCGTCGCGCTCATGCCGGCGGCGCCGCCGGAGACCTGGAGGCCGGAGACCGTCTGGTCTCCGTTGGGGGAGCCCGGGATCACGCCGTCGCGCGAGGTCAGCGGGCCGGAGGGGGTCATGGCGCCGAGGGGGGCGAGCCGGGTGTCGATGCGGGACTGGCCGCCGTCGCCGTCGGGGGTGCCGTTGAGCAGCCAAGCGCTGCGGATGTTCATACCGTTCTCCAGGGTGGTGTGCGGGTGTGGGTGGGGACGCGGCGGCCGGCGCCGTCATGCCGTCGTCGGGCGCGGCCTACCAGTGCGCGTCGCGCCAGGTCACGGAGACCGAGGGCTGCGGCGTGCCGGCGTCGCCGGAGGAGGAGCCGGGCGCGCAGCGGAACGCGAAGGACGCGGTTCCCGGGGCCAGTTGGAAGAGCAGCTCGGGCGTCGACCACGCGGTGGCGGTGTGGATGCGGGACGTGGTGCCGTTGAGGACGACCGTGCCCGTACCGGTGTCGACGGTCAGGACGTCCGAGGGAGCGAGCGCGATGTCGTACTCGATCCGCAGACCGTCGCTCAGCCGGGTCAGCGACGGGCGGCGAACGGGCCCGCGGAACTCGATCACCGGATTGGCCGGGGCGTCACCGGCGTTGACGGCGGTGACCAGGCCGGTCGCGCCGGGCGCGCCCCAGTCGAGGGGCCAGCTCAGTCCGCCGGCCTGCCAGTTCAGGCCGTTCTCCGGGGTCGGCAGCCCCGTGGAGACGGTCTGCTCGTCGATGGAGAAGCGGCGTGGGTCGGCGCAGACCCACTGCACGGTGGCCTTCGCCGCGCCCTGCGTCAGGAACATCCGGTCCTGGGGGATGGAGCGCTGGCTGACCCGGGCCTGGCAGGCGAGAGTCTCGCCGTGCAGCCGTACGGCCAGCCACTGTTCGCCGCTGTGCACGGCGGTGGCGGCCCGGAACTGCGCGGCGACGGCCGCCGCCTGGGCGGGCTGGTCGGGCAGCAGCCAGATGGGTGCGGTGACGGTACGGGCCTGGGACCACTGGGAGCCCGGCCAGGCGCCGTGCTGGTCGGGGCGGAGGACGTCGCCGCTGTCGAGGCCGGGCAGGTCGGCCCAGCCGGTGAGCCCGGTATCGGCGATCTCGTAGTCGGTGCCGGGGCCGAACAGCAGTCCGGCCCACTGGATCTGCCCGTCATGGGTGATCAGTGAGCCGGGGGGTGCGGTGGCCGTGTTCATTTGTGTCGGGGGCATGGGTGGGAGGCCCTCCCTTCTCGTTTACGTCGTCTGCGACGTCGCGTGCGGCATCGTTGTGCTGCGTGCTGCGTGCTGCGTGCTGCGTGCTGCGTGCTGCGCCGTGTGCCGCGTCGTGCGCTACGCCGCGTGCTATGCCGTGCGTGCCAGGAACAGCAGCTCCTCGGCGATGCCGTGGGAGCCTCGGTGCTCGGGCTCGTAGTAGTTCTCGATGCACGGGGCCCGCCGGGGCGCCTTCGTGGCCCGGGCCGCCTCGGCCGTGCGGGCGAGCAGCCGGTCGAGGGCGGAGAGCGGGAAAACGGCCTCGGCCTCGCCGGCCTCGGCGAGGATCACGGGCACGCCGCCGTGGCGAGGGGTGACCACGCCGCCCTGGGCGAGCATCGGGATCTTCGACAGGTTCACCCCGAACTTCTTGCCGAGGATGCTGAAGCTGAGGCTGTTGAGGCCGTCGATCACCCAGTTGGCGAAGGAGATGATCCCGTTGAGCGGCCCCTTGACGACGCCCACGACCATCTGGAACCCGCTCTGGAGGAAGTCGCCCATGCCGTGCAAGGCCTTCTCCATCGCGGAGTTGACCTTGTGGAACCCGCCGGGGAGGGACTTGGTGACCCACTTGACGACAGGCTCGACGATGCTGCGGACGGCGTTCCATTCGGCCTTGATCACCGTGAGGTAGGCGGTGACGACCGGGACGATCACGGTCAGCGCAGCATTGATCAGTTCGCCGACGGTGGTGAAGACCGTCTCCATGAGCTGCCGACCCAGCTTGGAGTCCATCGCGAACTCGATGAGCTGGGTGGCGAACGGGGCGAGGAGCGTCGCGATGAGGACGAACGGGTTGGTCTTCATGACGAGGTTGACCGCCGTCATGATCTTGGAGGCGATGCTCAGATTGCCGCCGAGGAGACCCGTGAGGCGCCCGATGACGCCCGCGCCCTTGCCCTGAAGGGCGATGGACTTGGTGGCACCGTCGGACTGCCGCTTGATGCTCTTCAGCAGCCGCGAGGACTGCTGGGCGCCGGTCTTCGACTTGAGGAGGCCGGTGTTGGCGGTGCCGGCCTGCTTGCCGAGCGCGGTGGCGGCGCGTCCGGCCGCGGTGGCCCCGGTGCCGAACTGCTTGAGGTCCTTGCCGGTCTGACCGGTGGACGACTTGATGCGGTCGACGGTGCGGGAGGCCTTGGTGATGCCGGTCTGGGTGGTGCGGATCGTGCGGGTGGCCTGGCTGAGCGCGGTGCCGAAGCTACGGAAGGCTCCGGCGGAGTTGGCGAGCGGGTCGCGCGGGACGCGGCCGATGGCCACTGCTGCCGCCATGGTGGTCTTCCCTCCCCTCTGGCATGGGGGACATCAGGTGCCTCATCCGCGGGCCTTGGCGAGGAACATCAGCGCCAGGGCGGTGTCCTTGGGATCGCTGGACGACGTGGCGTAGTAGTTCTCGATGTGGAAGCCGTCGCCGCTGCCGCGGTTCCCGATCGCTCCGGCGGAGGCGAGACGGGCCTGTACGGCCGTACGGGTCAGCAGCCGGTCGAGCTTCGACAGCGGCATGACGGCCTCGGACTCGCCGGCCTCGGCGACGATCGCGGGCACGCCGCCGCTGCGCGGCGCGACGATGCCGCCCTCGGCGAGCATCGGGATGCGCGGAATGCTGACCCCGAAGGTCTTGCCGCCGACGAGGGGCACCCAGCCGGGGATGGAGACCTTGATGCCGTTCAGCGCCCCGATGGCGAGGTTGATCAGGCTGATCACGCCGTTGAGCGGGGCCTTGACCGCCGACTTGATCCCGTCGAAGACGCTGCCCGCGAAGCGGGACAGTCCGCCCCAGGCGTTGGAGAGCGCGTTCTTGACGGTGTTGAACGCACCGGGGATGGCGGAGCCGATCCACGTGGCGATGGGCAGGATCGCCTTCTTGATGCCGTTCCAGACAGTGGAGATGACCTTGCCGGTGGTCTTCATGATGGGCCCGATGGCCTTCATGACGGTCGAGACGACCTTGCCGATGACGTCGAACGCCACCTTCATGATCTTCTGCATCGCCTTCGACTTGGACGCCATGGCGACGACCTTCTCGATGAGCGGTGCGAAGAGTTCGAGCAACATCCCGATGACGTTGCCCTTCATGGACTTGTTGAGCCCCTTGAACCCACCGTCGGCCTTCTTGAGCCCGCCCTGGAACTTGCCCATGGACTGGCCGCCCTTGCCGGCCTCCTTGCCGACCTTGGCGACCGACTTGGTCACCTGGTCGGCGGCGGTCTTCATGCCCTTGAGCTCGCGGGTGGACTGCTTGGCGGAGTTCTTGATTTTGCCGACGTTGGTGTTGGCGGTGCCGGCTTGCTTGCCTAGGGTGCCGGAGGCTTTGGCTGCGCCGTCCAGGCCGGTTTTGAAGCCTCGGAGTGAGCCGGAGGCTCTGCCGAGGGATTGTACTAGGGACATGTTCTATCCAAATCGCCCGAGTTGCCTTCTTCGAGGTTTATCCGATTTCTCTGCTGGCTCCATTGGCGGCTCGTTCGAGCCCCTTGAGTTCCCGGGTCGACTGTCTGTAAAAAGTCACGGCATCCCGCAGGGTCTTCTTGGCTTCATCCTTTTTTTGCTCGGCGGCCCGGGTGATTTTCCTGAGATCATTGAGGGCTTTCCCCGCCTCGATGCGAGCTGCATCAAGCTCGCCTCTTGTCAGCTTTGCCCGGAGTTGGAGATCCGAGTCCTCAGGGTTGAGCCTGGCTCGACGGTCCGCTGCGCGGGCTTTTACGGAAGCCTCGTCGGCTGCGTCAGACCACCTTTTTGCCCTGCGCAACCCCCTAACCTCTTTGCTTTCCGCCCAGGGCCACGTAGTTATCTGCTTACCGAGGAAGCTCATCCCTTTTTCGTCGACTTTGAAACCCGTAAAATCTGCTTTGAATCCGGTGAGGCCGCCGGCCGCGAAGCCGCCGCTCAGCTTTGCCGTGTCCCAGCCCGCACTGAAGCCATTTACGGTTATGGCTATGTCATTGACTTTTTTCTTGAGGTGATCGTAGTCGGCTTGGAACGGCACTGTTCCCGGGAGGAGTGGGGAGTCGTTCTTGTTAGTCTCAGTGGACATGTCACTACCTCAATTGCCTCTAATGTCCGCACAAGGGGCGGGATTTCCACTTTATTTTTTGGGTCTGTCGTGTAAAATCCTCCTGTTTCCAGGCAAAGAATCAGATCGGGAGGGGTTTTGCTGCATTGGCTTGCCGCCAACATTGGCTGGCTCGTGTACGGCTTCGTTACGGCGGTAACGGTAGGCGGGCTTTTGATTCCGTTTGGCGTATATCCGCTATTGGTTGACCGCAGGTTGAGATCCAATGGAGTTACGGTCAAAGCCCAGTGCATCAGGGGCTCTTGGTCTGAAGACCGAGTAAGGGAGACCTTTCGCTTCAGGACGCTCGCCGGTAGGGCTCACTCCTACCGCAGCCCGCTACGTGATGGACGCATAGCCTCCGACGGGGAGACGGTCGACATTGTTTACGACCCGCGGAAACCCCGCAGGGCTCGAACTGTTCGGGAATTGGAGTCTCCCGAACGGTTCTTCCTGTGGGGTGGGCTTGCTCTGGTGGTTATTTTGCAGCTCGGATTCCTGGGCTTTGCCATCTTCTAAGGAAGCCCGGTCGCCTCTAAAGGAAAAATTTCGTGAGTTCCTCGGCGCTGGGCAGGTCTACTGAGGACAGGCTGGTCTCGGAAAAATTCTCCACGTGCCCGTCATTCCCGCCGGGTCGGGGCACTGGCTCTGGATAGTCCAGTGGATCAGCGTCATCGCCACTGTTCAACGTGGTTGTGATCCAGTTGGCCACAGCCAAATGATCGACCACTGCGGCAAGCAAATGCGTCGACGCCTCCCATTCCACGGCTTCCCCGTGCGCATCACGATTTACGGCGCTGTCGCGTGGCATGTGCTTGACCAGCACCGAGAGCCGTCGCGTCGACAGCGCCCCCCGGTGCCAGTCCAGCAAGTCCACGCCGTAATGCCGTAGCAGATCGGCTTCGAGAGCCTCGGCGTGTTCTTCTACGAACGCGTCGAGGCTCAGTCTTCCCCCAGGCCGAGCCCGGTCTCCTCGCCGTACGCCGCCAGGATCGCGGCGATGTCCTGCATCGTGACGTCGTGCTCGACGAAGAGCTTGAACTGCTTCTCGCCCAGCAGCAGTCCCAGCAGCCCGTCGACGTCGTTGTCGTCGAGGTCGCGCAGGGAGCGGGCCGTGCGGTGGCCGATCTCGGTGGGGAGTTCGAAGGTGTCGCCGTCGAGCTGGAAGGACCACGACTTGCCGTGGGCCTCCAGGCGCTGGGCGCGGGCCGCGTTGACGTCGAATCCGGACATGGTGCTGCTCCTTGAGAGAAGAGAAAGAAGAGGGGCGGGCGCCGCCCCGCGTCGGGGCGGGGCGCGGGGCGGCGGCCCTGTTCAGGCGGTCCGCTGGTCCGCTGGTCTGCGGAAAGGGCTGGGCTACGGCCTTACTTGGCCGCGAACGCCTTGTCCTTCATCAGCCAGGTCGCCAGCGGCGCGCCGGCCTTCGCGGACAGAGCCGTGAACGTGACGCCCAGCTTGACCGCGCCCTTGCGGTTGAGGTCCATGTCATCGCTGACGGTGACCACACCGCGCGGCACGACGAAGCGGTAGCGGACATCGGCGCCGTCGGTGAACTCCAGACCCAGCGCGCGCTCGTCCTCGCCCTGGTCGCTCTGGATCTCGTACTTGTAGATGCCCGAGTTCGGAGCGGTCTCGGCGACGTCGCCGCCACCGAAGAAGAACGGCAGCGTGTCCTCGTTGAGCTGGAGCATGCCGAACTTCAGGGTCAGTTCGCGCTCGGTGTAGATCGTGCGGGCCGGGGTCAGCGACTGCCAGGTGTCGACGTTGGCGGTCTTGCCCTTGCGGCCGAACTTCACACCGTCGGTGCTGGTGTAGCCCAGGTCGTGCCAGGAGGGGCTCCACTCGGCGGTGGTGTCGAGGGGGGCGTCGGTGCCGACCTTGGCGACGAGGATGCGGCCGGTGCCGGCAACGCGGATCTCGCTCGGGTTCATACCGGGCATGGGGTTCTCCTTGATGAGAGTGATGGGTGAGGTGGTGCGGGGTACGGCAAAGGCCCCGCCGGTAGGGGCGAGGCCTGGGGAGGAGCGTGCGGGGTCCGTCCGGAATTACGCCGGGCGGAGTGAGAGACGCACCGTGGTGAGGTAACGATTGCCGGCGGGCCGGTTGTAGTCCGGCAGCCAGCGCACGGCCTCGGTCTCGACGACGTCGGTGACGACCGCGGTCCCGTAGACGGTGCCGCGGAGCTGGAGGAGCGCGGCGCGGACGGACAGCGACACGGTGTGTGCCGTCGTCTTGTCCGGTCCGTAGACCTCCAACTCGACGAGGGGCTGGTCGAGATGGAGGTCGTCGACCCAGGCGCCGCCGGTCCGGGAGACCAGCACCACCTTCTGCGTACCGTCGAAACCGCTGGGCGGACGGTTGTCGACAACCACTCCGGCCATCTCCGGCCGGTACTTCAGGTTCTCGACGATGAGGCGTTCCACATCGGGGAACGAGAGCAGGGCCTCATTCACATGCGGTCTCCTTTCGAGAGGCATTCCCGATGCCGCCCGCGGATGACGGGCGGCTGGTGCGTGGGGCGGCCGGCGTGTGCGGCGCGGAGGCGAGCGGTGCGGTAGGGAGAGCGGGCTTGCCGTATGCGGCCCGTACGTACCGGCCGCCCAACGCGAAGCGGCGGTGCCGCCGCCCTGTTGTGGGCGCAGCTCCGCCGCTGCACTTATTGTGAACGAGATCGTGCGGGCGCGCAACTAGAAGGTTCTTGCCCGCAATTACGGTGCCATGAGGTGCTGACCCCACGGTGGTGACATGACGTCGCGTTCATCCAACTCCCCAAGGGGCGGCCGTGGCCCCGCCCTTGAGGGGGACGGGCCGAACGCACATTGCTGCGGATCCATAAGCCGTGATCAGCTCGGCGCATGGAAGCGAAACTGACGTGGACCGTGCGGTTGTGCGCGGTTCTCGTCTGCGTAGTCACCCTCATCACCTGCTTCTGGGCGCTGGGGGACTCGGCCAAGCCGCCGCCGCACACCGGTGTGCGGGTGGGCGCGTGGACGGTGGCCGGGCTGCTGTTCGTACGCGCCGGGCTGCTGTGGGTGCGGCATCGGCTCATGAGGCGGGTGCCGGTCGTGCTGAGCCTGAGCAAGAACGGAGTACCGGGCCCCATCAGGCCGGCCGACGGAGCGCCGCTGCCCGTCGATTCCGAGGCCCGGATCCGCTGGCGGCTGGCTGCCCGGATTGTGCTGACGTTCTCCGCGGGCCTGACGATCATGTCGATCGGCAGCTGGGTGGAGCCCGGTTCGAAGCTCGACTTGCTGCGGGCCGCGGGCGGGAAGGTGACCGAGGCCGTGGTCGTGGAGACGCCGCGCCATATCAAGGAGCACACCTATGTCTCCGATGGCGAGACCCTCACCTCGCATTGGTCCTCGGACCTGATGCTGTCCGTCCCCGGTGCGCCGAATGGCGGCCGTATGTCCTTCGAAGACGCGCTCACCAGCGGGGAGCCCCGGCGAGGGGACCGGATGCAGGTGCTGTGGTCACCGGACCGTCCGGAGTTGCACGGCTATATCGACAAGGACACGGACCTGCGCCTGTACGCGCATGGTGGCGAGTGGGACCTCACGCCGAGCAGGGACTGGGTGGTGGGGCTCATCCTCGTCGTCGCTCTCTCGTGCTTCTTCGGATCGCTCAGCATCGTGCTCGCCGATGAGGACAAGCTTCAACGGCAGGCGTGGTCACCCGTGGACCAGACGGTCTTCGCCGTCATCGGGGCGGCCTGGGCCATCGGAACGACCCGCCTGCTGGACGGCGCGTACCCGTCCGACGCACAGCAGGGCCTGGCGTTCTGGGGTTGGCTGCTTCCTCTTGCCTGGGGCGCGGCCGCTCTGATCCTGCGGCGCCTGCGACGCCGTCCGCGGGTCTGAGCCGGCCTCGTACACCCCGGCTCCTACGCCCTTGCGGCACTTCCTCGCCTGCCGACCTCGCACAGGAGGGCAGGTGTTCCTGTCGGGGCGGAGGGACCCGATTCGGCCCGCGCTCACCCCGGCAGGAGAGGATTCAGCACCAAAAACAGCGGTAGGGCCAGCGACAAGGCCATGAGTGAGCCGAAGAAGGCCTGGAACACACCCCGCACCATGCCTCCGGCTCGTCCCACGCCCCGTGCCCTTTGCGGCTCTTCCGGGTCGTACGTCACGTCCAGGTGCGGTGTCTTGAAGAACTGGCGCACCAGGACGGAGGACCGGGCAGTGATCTGGCGGCCGTCCACGGTCCGGAACTGGTAGATCGGGCGGTGTTCCTCCTCCGAACTGACCCATTCGTACCTGATGACGCGCCCCGGGACCGTGATGCCCCTGCGCCGCAGGATCGCGGCATCGCGAAATACGTCGCGCCATGACTTGACGACCAGCGTGGCTCCGATGGGGCCGAGCCAGAGCACCATGTGGACCGGCGGTACGACCTCCTCCTGGCCCGCCCGGTACAGCGCGGTGACGGCAAAGGCGAGGTAGGCCATTGCCGCAAGGCTGTACTTCAGCAAGCCCGGCCGGTCCAGCCATCGGAGCCAGGCGTGGCGGCGCACGTGGGTGGTCACCCGGGACGGCCCATCCGACACCCGCCGCACGTCGACCAAGGCCGATCGCAGGGACTGCGTGAACGTGTGGGCGGCTGTGGAGTTCCGAGTGACCAAAGAGAATGCGTCGGGCGCGCTGCCGCCGGACAGCCGGATACGCACCGTGGTGCTGTCATGCACGACTTCGGAGATCGATTCCAGGGGCACGGTCCACGTCGTACGGCCGCGTACGACGGTCACCATGGCGCTTCCCAACCGGAATTCGGCGCCCCGCCCCCGTAACACCACACCGCTCGATATCTGCGTCATGAGCGTGATCATATGGTGTGGAAACTTGTATTCCGGTGGGGTCGTCGCGTTGTCAGATGGCTGGCCGCGGGATCGAGTCGCGGATTTCCGCGATCTCCCTTTCCACGTCGCGATACTGGTCCGGTATCGAGCGGGGGAGGCCGGATTCCCCGTCGCCGGAGTCGAGTTCCCGCAGGCGGTCGCCTGCCGCGTTGAGCCTCGCCTGCAGTGCGTAAGCGCTCTGCCCGGTCAGACCGGCCCAAGCGATTTCCGTGGCCGCCGCTTCCAGGGCCGCGTGGGAGCGCTCGCGGATCGGTGCGAGCTGCTCCCGCAGTACGGTCAGAGAGACAGCAAGAGCGCCGAGCTCGCCGATCAGCTCGTTCAGCCGCTTCATAATGGACGCTCGGGACTGGACGTAATCCCCGAAGTACTCGTGGTCCGCGGACATCGCGTCGAAGTCCGCGTTCTCGATGGCTTTTTCGTCGGCCCAGCGAACGCGCCGCGCCTCGTACGCGTTCATATCGGCGAGCAGGCTTTCCCACAGCCGCTCGTGCTCGGCGAACTGGGCCCGCGCCGCCGCCGTCGGCAGCGCGCGGTCCCCGTTCAGCAGCTCTTCGGTCTCGCGCCGCATCTCGTCGAGCATGCCGAAGCTCCGCCCCGCCAACTCGTGCGTCTCGTCCGCCATGTGCATCAGGTCGACAAAGGCGGCCCGGCCTTCGGCGAGCATCTCCTCGTACGTCTCTTCCGGGTGCTGCTCCGAGTGCTGCTCCCGCCTTTTCCGTTCCCACATGCTCTTCTCCCCACCATGCTTTCCGACCCCGCCACAAGCACCGAAATGAGTGCGAGCCGCCCTCGGACTGGCTCGAAACCGGCCCCCGTCCGCGCTATCAGCTCCGCCCGCTCCCGTACTGTTCACAGGGCGGCGGGCCTCCGGCGCCCGGTGCCGGCGGATCACCCTCGCCGACGCGCGCTCAGTACGCCGGCCGCGGGATGGAGTCGCGGATCTCCGCGATCTCCGTCTCCACGTCGCGGTACAAGTCGGTGACCATGCGGTCGGGCTCGATCTCCACGCTGCCGGCGTCCAGGGCGCGCAGGCGGTCGCCGACAGCGTTGAGCCTCGCCTCCATGGCGAAGCGGCCCGAGACGGACGGGCCGGCCGAGGCGAGTTCGCCGGTGGCCGCCGCTATCGCCGCGTAGGCGCGTTCCCTGATCGGGGCGATTTTCGCGGGCAGTCCCAGAAGCTTGTCCCGCAGGCGGGCGAGGGATTCGGTGACGCCCTCCAAGGTGGGGAACATGGAGGCGCAGTACTGGCCGTACTCCGTGAAGAACTCGGCGGCGGACTTGATCTCCTCGAATTCGGGGCCCACCAGCATGTCGGAGTCGTCCCACGTGGCGTGCATTTCCTCGAACGTGGACATCATCGAGTCCACGTTGTCCAACGTGTCCTGGCTCTGTGCCAACTGGCCGCGGACCGAATCCACCGGCACCCCGTCGCCGAAGCCGAACGTCGCCGAGATCTGGTCGAGGGCCTCTTCGAACCGGGCGCGCGCGTCCTGCAGTGCTCCGTGGACCTCTTCCGCCGCTTTCATCACATAGGCCAGCGTGTCCCAGGCTTCCATCAGCAGCCGGGCCTCCGCGTTGCGCCGCCGTCCCCACATGCCGTCCCCGCCCCTCCGCGTGCGCCCTGCGCGCATGAAGGGATCTTACGTTCGACAGGGGTCGGGCGCGGCTGTCGAAGGCGGCTGCCGCCGCGGCGGTTGCGGTCCTGCGTGCGGCAGGGGTCCCGGTCACCGAGCCGCCCGGGGCCGACGAGGGCGTGCGAGCCGTCAACCGCCGTCGGTTCGACGAGCCGGCCACCGGAGCGGCCGGTCCCCTCGCCCGCCGCCCCTCCCCATGCCCCTGCACGTAATGGATCCATCGCCCGTTTGAGAGAGGGTGGCTGGGGAAGTCGCGGGCTGTCCCCCTGATGAGACGGTGTGTCAGACCGGCGGGTTAGATTAATGGGCGATCGCGCACACTCCTGGGTATCTCACGACAGATGCACTGGAGGCGTCACGGAGGGGCATATGAGTCGGCCAGTAGCACCTGGGGGTGGCATGAGCGAGTCAGTCGTGGGGTGCGGAGGAGTCACACGGTGAGTGTCCACAGCGAGCGGCTCGCGGAGGTCGTGGCCGCCACCGTGGAGGTGGCCGCCGAATCCGGGTCCGCGGGAGTCTTCACCGACGACGTCGCGCAGGCGCTGGCCGCCGTCGTCGGCAAGGTGGCGGACAGGGCCGTCGACGCCGCTGAGCTCAGTGGGTTCGTCAGTGGGTGGCAGGAAGCCATCGAGGCTGTGGGGGATGACGCCTCGGCGCTTGCTCAGGTGGTGCGGATGGCCTCGCGAGGCAGCATGAGCGGCGGTTCCTCCAATAGGAACCCCAGCAAGAACGATTCTTCGCCCCGGGTCCGGTAGGTCGGCACATCAAAGGAGCGCCCCGCAGCCTTCCCGGCTGCGGGGCGCTCCTCTTTATACAGACGCCCTGCCTATATAAGGGGACGGCTCACGCCCGCGCGCGGCGCTCGGGCGGCGCTCGTGCGCTCTGCGCGTCGCGCGCTCCGCCGCGAAGACGTCCTCCAGCCGGAACAGGTGCGACCGGCCCCGGCGGCCCGCCGGGGCCAGGTGCTTGAGCTGGACCCACTTGCGGATGGTGTCCGGGACCACTGCCGTCTCTTCCGCCGCCATCGCCGTCGTCACCAGCGCGGACGTCGGTATGTACGTAGGCACTGTCGTCATCGGGAACCCTCCGCGTTCGCGTCCTCGTCCGGTATCTCGTCCTGCGCCGCCGTCAGCTCCGCCAGGTCGCCGTCCGTCGCCGCCGCGAGCCGCCGCCATTCCGCGCGGACCCAGGAGTGACGATGGCGGGCGTCCGTACGGCAGGTGCAGGCCGGGTCGGCGCAGCGGCAGCCGGGGTTGACGCACAGGACCATCTCGCGGTGGGGGAAGACGCGCAGGGAGACGGAGTCGCAGTGCGGGCAGCGGCCGCTGACGCGGACCGGGGTCTCGGCGTCGCCCAGCGCCAGGGAGCAGCGGCGGGCCATGCGGCGGGCCTCGCCCCGCACGTGCTCCGCGAGAACCGGCTGCGCCGAGACGCGGTCCAGCAGGTCCAGCAGCCGGGTCAGCCGCTGCTCCACCGTGCCGCGCTTCGGGCGCGGGACGCGCAGCTTCTCGCAGACCGCCTCCTCCAGCTCCACCACCCCGTCGGTGATGTCACGGATGGTGTCCGAGATGAACAGGCGGATGGGGGCGCCGGGGGCCGTCGGCCTACCGCCCCGGCCGCCACCGCCGGTGACGGAGGGGCGGGCGGTGCGGCTGGGGGCGAGTTCCTGGCTCAGCTCGGGGAACTGGCGGAGCAGGATGCCCAGCCATACCCCCGCCGGATCGGGGCGGCCGGGGCTGTCGGGACGGACCGGCCGATCGGGCGGGGAGGCGCGGTCGGGCAAGGCGGCGCGGCCAGGCAGGGCAGCGCGGTCGGAGCGGTCTGGGCTGTGGGTCATGGCTGCTCCTACGGGTGGTCCGGGTAGTCGACGGCGAGGTCCGGCTCCGGGGTCAGGTCCGTCGGGATCCTCACCTCCTTGCCGTTGCGCCATAGACGCCCGCCGCTCACCCCGTCGAACCAGCTCTCCGCCGGGGCGACGGTCTCCAGACAGCGGCGGCGTACGGGGCAGATGGCGCAGGCGCGCAGGGCGGGAAGGGCGGGTTTGGGGCGGTGGGCGAAGACCGTCTCGTCCGGGAGGCCGGCACAGGCGGCGTGAAGGCGCCAGTCGGCCGCGCGGGTGGCGGCGGGGTAGGCGTCCTTGTGGAGGACGGTGTGGACGAGCGCGGATGCGGGCATGGCAGGTGGCCCCTCTCAGGGCAGGGGAGGGGTTGCGGAGGCCCTCGTTGCCCTTGTTGCGGTTGCGCAATCAACGTTAGCGAGTTTGCGTGCGAGAGCGCAACAAGTGATCGCTGTGCGTCGCCTTCTACGGGTCCGGAGGGGCGTTGCTAGCCAAGTGGCGCGAATCATGGGCTGCGGGGTAGCGGGTTGCGCACTCGCACCGCATTCTGGTTATTGCGCGCGCGATCGGACGGTAGGGTCTGTTGTTGCGGAGGGAGAGCGTGCTATGGGCGAAAAAGGCTCGGATATGGAGCGTTTCGCGAGCTGGGTCGAGGGGCTGATGCGTGAGCGCGGATACGACATCGACAGCCCGCGGGGTGGCGGCAGGTCCCGGCTGGCGGAGGACGCGGGCGTGCACCGAGCCGCGGTGACGCGGCTCCTGCAGCGGCAGAGCCTGCCGGACCTGGAGACGATGCGCGCGCTGGCGCGCGTGCTCGGCGTGGGTCTGCGCGACATGCTGATCGAGTCCGGCAGGGTGACGGCGGACGACCTGCCGCTGCCCGGTGCCGGCCGGGGCGGCGCGGCGACCGCGGGCCTCGGTGCCGGGCAGGTGACGCCCGCCGAGGCGGCCGGCCTGCTCGGCATTCCCGACAGCCACCGGCGGCAGTTCGTCGAGATGACCGAAATGATCATCGCGGTGGCCGGGGGGCGCCCGGCCGCGGCGCACGGTGGCGTCCAGCGGGGAGTATGGGCCAGCCGCTGAACGCGGACCCACGGTCGAACAGGCGAGCCAGGCCGGCCAGGTCGCTCGGGTTGACACGATGGGCCGCGTCCGCCATGTCGTACGTGCCGGCCGTCGGGTGTGGCCGTTTGCCGCGAGCGAGTGACTGGGTCAGGGTGATTCGCCCAGCCGTTCGGCGCCGCCTCGCGTGACCATCCCCGTGTGTCAGGTCACCCGTGGCGCCACTCGTGGCATTCCCTCACGGGCATCGGCGCTGCCCGGCCGCCGCGCGGCCCCTGGGCGGACCCGGACCGTCCGGCCCCGATCGCCGGGGCCCTTGGGGCGCCTGGGCGGCGGCGGTACGGTGGGGTGCGGCGGACCCGAGCCGCGCGGGCTCCCTGATCGGCGACATGCGCCGCACGTCAGGGTGTCCTCCGCGCGTGCATTTGTTTTGACCGCAGCCCATGCGGTAGGTACGCTCAGACCTTGTGCCTGGGGTGTGCCCGGGTCCTTGTGCGTGCATTCGTCCGTACGGGACATCGAGGACAAGCCGCCGATCCACTAAGCACTTTCCACCGTTTTCGCGGTGTGAGGCGCGGCGTGGAGTGTGCGACACACCCGACCGCGTGGGTCGGAGAAGCGCCTCAGGTTAGTTTTATCGAGATCGGCACACAGAAACCGGAGAAACGGTGCCTACGATCCAGCAGCTGGTCCGGAAGGGCCGGCAGGACAAGGTCGAGAAGAACAAGACGCCCGCGCTTGAGGGCTCGTCCCAGCGCCGCGGCGTCTGCACGCGCGTCTTCACGACCACCCCGAAGAAGCCGAACTCGGCCCTGCGCAAGGTCGCCCGTGTGCGCCTGACCAGCGGTATCGAGGTTACGGCCTACATTCCGGGTGAGGGACACAACCTGCAGGAGCACTCCATCGTGCTCGTGCGTGGTGGCCGTGTGAAGGACCTGCCGGGTGTTCGTTACAAGATCATCCGCGGTTCGCTTGACACCCAGGGTGTCAAGAACCGCAAGCAGGCTCGCAGCAAGTACGGCGCCAAGAAGGAGAAGTAAGAATGCCTCGTAAGGGCCCCGCCCCGAAGCGCCCGGTCATCATTGACCCGGTCTACAGCTCTCCTCTGGTGACCTCCCTCATCAACAAGGTCCTGCTGAACGGCAAGCGCTCCACCGCCGAGCGCATTGTCTACGGCGCCATGGAGGGACTGCGCGAGAAGACCGGCAACGACCCGGTCATCACGCTCAAGCGCGCGCTGGAGAACATCAAGCCCGCCCTTGAGGTCAAGTCCCGCCGTGTCGGTGGCGCGACCTACCAGGTGCCGGTCGAGGTCCGTCCGGGCCGCGCCTCCACCCTCGCGCTGCGCTGGCTCGTCGGTTACTCCCGCGCCCGCCGCGAGAAGACCATGACCGAGCGCCTCATGAACGAGCTGCTGGACGCGTCCAACGGTCTCGGCGCCTCTGTGAAGAAGCGTGAGGACACCCACAAGATGGCCGAGTCCAACAAGGCCTTCGCGCACTACCGCTGGTAGTCGCTACCCACATCGAGACCGAGAGAAGACTGAGCCATATGGCCACCACTTCGCTTGACCTGGCCAAGGTCCGCAATATCGGGATCATGGCCCACATCGACGCGGGCAAGACGACCACCACCGAGCGGATTCTGTTCTACACCGGCGTCTCCTACAAGATCGGTGAAGTCCACGACGGCGCTGCCACGATGGACTGGATGGAGCAGGAGCAGGAGCGCGGCATCACGATCACGTCTGCCGCGACGACCTGCCACTGGCCGCTGAACGACGTCGACCACACCATCAACATCATCGACACCCCGGGCCACGTCGACTTCACCGTCGAGGTGGAGCGTTCGCTGCGCGTGCTCGACGGTGCCGTGACGGTGTTCGACGGCGTCGCCGGTGTTGAGCCGCAGTCCGAGACGGTGTGGCGACAGGCCGACCGCTACGGCGTGCCGCGCATCTGCTTCGTCAACAAGCTCGACCGCACCGGCGCCGAGTTCCACCGCTGCGTCGACATGATCGTCGACCGCCTCGGCGCGGTGCCGCTGGTCATGCAGCTCCCGATCGGCACCGAGGCCGACTTCAAGGGCGTCGTCGACCTCGTCTCCATGAAGGCGCTGGTCTGGAACGCCGAGGCCGCCAAGGGCGAGATGTACGACACCGTCGACATCCCGGAGACCCACACCGAGGCTGCCGAGGAATGGCGCGGCAAGCTGCTTGAGGCCGTCGCCGAGAACGACGAAGAGATGATGGAGCTGTACCTGGAGGGCCAGGAGCCCACCCAGGACCAGCTGATGGAGGCCATCCGCCGCATCACCATCGCCTCGACCGGCGCCGAGGGCACCGTCACGGTCACCCCCGTGTTCTGCGGTACCGCGTTCAAGAACAAGGGCGTGCAGCCGCTGCTCGACGCCGTCGTGCGCTACCTGCCGTCGCCGCTGGACGTCGACGCCGTCGAGGGCCACTCCGTCAAGGACGAGGACGAGGTCATCAAGCGTCGTCCGTCCGAGGACGAGCCGTTCTCCGGCCTGGCGTTCAAGATCGCGAGCGACCCGCACCTCGGCAAGCTCACCTTCGTCCGGGTGTACTCGGGCCGCATGGAGACCGGCTCTCAGGTGCTGAACTCCGTGAAGGGCAAGAAGGAGCGCATCGGCAAGATCTACCGGATGCACGCGAACAAGCGTGAGGAGATCGAAGGCGTGGGCGCCGGCGACATCGTCGCCGTCATGGGTCTCAAGCAGACCACCACGGGCGAGACCCTCTGCGACGCGGGCCAGCCGGTGATCCTGGAGTCCATGAACTTCCCCGCTCCGGTGATCGAGGTCGCCATCGAGCCGAAGTCCAAGGGCGACCAGGAGAAGCTGGGTGTCGCCATCCAGCGCCTCGCCGAGGAGGACCCGTCCTTCCAGGTCGTCACGGACGAGGAGACCGGCCAGACCATCATCAAGGGGATGGGCGAGCTCCACCTCGACGTGCTGGTCGACCGGATGCGCCGTGAGTTCCGGGTCGAGGCGAACGTCGGCAAGCCGCAGGTCGCGTACCGCGAGACGCTGCGCAAGGCCGTCGAGCGCATCGACTACACGCACAAGAAGCAGACTGGTGGTTCCGGCCAGTTCGCCAAGGTGCAGATGGCGATCGAGCCCCTTGAGGGCGACGGGTACGAGTTCGAGAACAAGGTCACCGGTGGCCGGATCCCGCGGGAGTACATCCCGTCCGTGGACCAGGGCTGCCAGGAGGCCATGCAGTTCGGTGTTCTCGCCGGCTACCCGCTGACCGGCGTCAAGGTGACGCTGCTCGACGGTGGCTACCACGACGTCGACTCCTCCGAGATGGCGTTCAAGATCGCCGGTTCCATGGCGTTCAAGGAAGGTGCCCGCAAGGCGTCGCCGGCTCTGCTTGAGCCGATGATGGCCGTCGAGGTCACCACCCCCGAGGACTACATGGGCGATGTCATCGGCGACATCAACTCCCGCCGCGGACAGATCCAGTCCATGGAGGACCGCAGCGGCGCCAAGCTCGTCAAGGGCCTGGTTCCCCTGTCGGAGATGTTCGGCTACGTCGGAGACCTCCGCAGCAAGACCTCGGGTCGCGCAAGCTACTCGATGCAGTTCGACTCCTACGCCGAGGTTCCGCGGAACGTCGCCGAGGAGATCATCGCCAAGGCCAAGGGCGAGTAGCTCCGTCCGCACGGACGAAGCGCACACCTTAGGCTAGAAACCGGATGCCGGGGCATTCCGCAGCAGACCGCATGGAATGCCACGGAGGTCCCGGCGGACGGCACCCCAGCAAAGATCACCTGGCGCCGATGAAGTAAGGCGTACCAGAACCACTCCACAGGAGGACCCCAGTGGCGAAGGCGAAGTTCGAGCGGACTAAGCCGCACGTCAACATCGGCACCATCGGTCACATCGACCACGGTAAGACGACCCTCACGGCCGCTATTACCAAGGTGCTGCACGACGCGTACCCGAACCTGAACGAGGCCTCGGCCTTCGACCAGATCGACAAGGCTCCTGAGGAGCGCCAGCGCGGTATCACGATCTCGATCGCGCACGTCGAGTACCAGACGGAGAACCGTCACTACGCGCACGTCGACTGCCCCGGTCACGCGGACTACATCAAGAACATGATCACGGGTGCGGCGCAGATGGACGGCGCCATCCTCGTGGTCGCCGCGACCGACGGCCCGATGCCGCAGACCAAGGAGCACGTGCTCCTGGCCCGCCAGGTCGGCGTGCCGTACATCGTCGTCGCCCTGAACAAGGCCGACATGGTGGACGACGAGGAGATCCTGGAGCTCGTCGAGCTTGAGGTCCGTGAGCTCCTCTCCGAGTACGAGTTCCCGGGCGACGACCTGCCGGTCGTCAAGGTCTCGGCGCTCAAGGCGCTTGAGGGCGACAAGGAGTGGGGCCAGTCGGTCCTGAACCTGATGGAGGCCGTCGACGGCGCCATCCCGCAGCCCGAGCGTGACGTCGACAAGCCGTTCCTGATGCCGATCGAGGACGTCTTCACGATCACCGGTCGCGGTACGGTCGTCACCGGCCGCATCGAGCGCGGTGTCCTCAAGGTCAACGAGACCGTCGACATCGTCGGCATCAAGCAGGACAAGACCACGACCACGGTCACCGGCATCGAGATGTTCCGGAAGCTGCTGGACGAGGGTCAGGCCGGTGAGAACGTCGGTCTGCTGCTCCGCGGCATCAAGCGCGAGGACGTCGAGCGCGGCCAGGTCATCATCAAGCCCGGCTCGGTCACCCCGCACACGGAGTTCGAGGCCCAGGCGTACATCCTGTCCAAGGACGAGGGTGGCCGTCACACGCCGTTCTTCAACAACTACCGCCCGCAGTTCTACTTCCGTACCACGGACGTGACGGGCGTTGTGACCCTCCCCGAGGGCACCGAGATGGTCATGCCGGGTGACAACACCCAGATGTCCGTCGCGCTGATCCAGCCGGTCGCCATGGAAGAGGGCCTGAAGTTCGCCATCCGCGAGGGTGGCCGGACCGTGGGCGCCGGCCAGGTCACCAAGATCGTCAAGTGACGATCCGCTGATCTGCCGCTCTTCGGAGCTGTACGCCAGAGGCCCTGTCCACTTCGGTGGGCAGGGCCTCTGGCGCTTTCGCGTATCCGGGGGCGTACGGGCATACGGCTGGGTGCGCGGGGCGTACGCGCGTACGCCCGTACCGCCGCCGGCAAGCGGAAGGCCCGTACGCGCCGGGGGAGGGCGTACGGGCCTGGGGCCGGCCGCTACGGGGCCGAGCCGGCCGTCACGTGTGCGAGGCCGGCTTCGGGCGCCAGATCCACGGCACGGCTTCCGGGCCCATGCCCACGACGCACAGCTTCTGATCGGCGTCCGCGAGCAACGAGACCGTGCCCACCGGCACGAACTTGGCGGGGGAGCGCAGCGGCGTGGCGCCGGGGGAGGTGCCGTCCTGGAGCTGCACCCCGCCGTTGGTGGCGCGGCCCAGCATCATGACGGAGTCCTTGCTGCCGCGCACGGCCAGGGTCTGGGCGCCGATCGGCCCGTAGCCGTCGAAGTGCTGGAGCATGGTGCTCGTCATCGACTTCGCGTCGATGTCGGCGGCCGTCTGCTGGGCGTCGTCGCTGACGGTCGGCGGCTTGAAGGTGTGCACGACCGGCTGCACGGCGGCCGGGGTGCGGTAGACGACGGTGATCGAACCGTCCGGGGCGAGGGTGGCGCCGGGCTGCCCGCCGGGCTGCGGCAGGCCGTCCAGTGGCTGGAAGTAGACCTCCTTGCCGGGGGCGTCCTGGGTCCAGTGGTGGACGGAGTCGCGGCCGGGGCCGAAGACGTGGACGCGCTGCTGCTTGTCCAGCATCACGGTGACGCCTTCCTGGATCTCGCCGCCGCCGAGGTCCTTCCAGCCGCTCCAGTGGCCGTTCGCGGCGCGGACCCGGGTGGCGATGCCCTTGTCGGCCGTACGGGCGAACAGGTGCACCCGGCCGTCGGGGGTGGCGATCGCGGTGGGGCAGCCGACGCGTCTGCCGCGCCATGCCTTGTGCTCGAGGTTGCCGAGTCCGGTCCAGGCCTTGAACGGGCCGTCGGGGGAGCGCTGCTCCAGCATGACGATCTCGCGGGAGTTCGCGCGGCCCTGGCCCTCCAGGGCGGAGAAGCGCAGCGCGAAGATGAGCCGGCGGCCCTTGGAGTCCTTGACGGAGGACAGCGTGGGGGCGAGCGGGCCGCCGCCGAGGTTCTGCGGGGTGGCCCAGCGGCCGCTGCCGGGGCTGGTCTCCACCCAGCGGACCGCCTGGGTGCCCAGCACGCCGTACGCCTCCAGGCGGCCGGCCTTGTCGGTGGACGTGGCGGGCAGGGCGCCGGGGTAGCGGTAGTGGGTGGAGCGTATCCACGCCTTGCGGTTGCGCATCGAGCGGTCGCCGCCCTGGCCGTAGTCCCCGCAGCCGCCGGGGTTGCCGCAGTCCCAGTGCGGGTCGCCGCCGTAGGCGTTGACGAGCTTGCGCTTCTTCTCGACGACGTCCAGCGGCAGGTTGTGCGGCCAGCGCTGGTTGTAGTAGCCGCGGAAGGACGTCGTGGTGAACGGCGGGGCCTTGCGGTCGCGCTTGGTGGCGTCGGCCACCCACTGCGACATCGCCTTCCACGTGAAGAGCGCCGTCGGGGTGTGGTCCCGGTGGTCGGAGCACGACCCGTAGTCGTTGTCCTTGGGGTGCGTGGCGTCGTGCACCTGGAACTCGGGGTCCGGGTCCATGGTGTGGATCACGGTGGGCTTGAAGCGGTCCATGATCCCGGCCAGCACGTCGACGAGGGTGTCGTGGGTGTACTTGCTGACGGTCTGGCACGGCGAGCCGGCGGCCGCCATCGAGCGCATCACGGCGCCGGGCTTGTCCCACAGAGCCGGTATTCGCACCTCGCCGGGGGAGAGCATCGCGATGTTGAGGAAGATCAACTGGGCGTGGAGGTTGCCGTGCGACAACACGTTGGCCTCGGCCTTGACGCCGCCCGGCAGGTCGATGACCGACTTCTGCCACGGCGTGAACTTGTCCACGCCGAGCATGGTCGCGTACGCCTGGCGCAGCCCCTGGTGGCGCGAGGAGGAGTAGGCGGCCTTGTCCGGCTTGGACTTCGGCATCCCCTTGATCCAGTTCTTGCCGATCGCCTCGCCGGCCGTCACGTACACGGAGACGACCGGGACGCCGGAGCGCACGATCTGCTCGGCGTCCGGGTTCATGAAGTACAGGTCGTCGTCCGGGTGGGCCATGACCTGCAGCAGCAGCGACTTCTTGTCGCCCGTGAAGGACTCCGTGGCGTTCGGGTTGACGGCGCGCACGGGGGAGGCGGAAGTCGACGACTTTCCGTTACCACTGCCGCTGCATCCCGCCGCCGCGACCGCGGTGGCCGCGGCGAGGCCGGCCAGCGCGGACCGACGCGATATGCCCGAGCGCTCTGTGATGTTCAACTCCGTGACTCCGTCCCTTTGTGCAGCACGCAAGCCCCGGCTGCCCCGTGCGTGATAAGGGACGGTGAGAGTTTCGCGTAGGTTGCCCAAGACCGGGACAAAGCCGGTTACGAAATGGACAAGCACATATTCTCTCGCATCTCGGCGGGGTGGATTGACGTAGCCGCCGGTCGGAGTGCTGGCGGGGTCGCGTGCCGACAACCGGAGCCTCCGCTCGCACCGTTAGCGCCGAGGTCCGGCGGGCGGCTGCTCCCGGATCCGGTACGGCGCCGGCAGATCCAGTTCCGCCCAGACCCTTTTGCACGGGGCCGGGCCCGGCTCCGTCCCCCAGCGGTCGGCGTACGCCTCGACCAGGAGCAGGCCGCGGCCCGTCTCCTCGTCGTCCGGGGCCGCCGCGGGGGCCGCGGCGGCCGGAGAGAGGTCGCCGCGGGCATCGGTCACTTCGATACGGAGAGTGCTCGCGCTCACCGTCATCCCGAGCCGGAAATCCCGGCCCGGAACGCGGCCGTGCGACACGGCGTTCGCGGCCAGCTCCGCGACGACCTGCTCCCCCGCCTCGTACGGCAGCCCCCAGGAGCGGAGCTGCTCCGTCGCGAGCAATCGGGCCAACCGGGCACCCCGGCGGGTGGGGGACAACTGGACACGGAATCGACGGGTGGAGGAGGCCGGGTGGGCGGCACCGCGCTGAGCGACAGATTCGTGATTCACATCACTTAGCGTGTCCGCAGATGTACGTGCTGAAAAGTGATGACGCCGGGATGTACCGGTGCCGCGTACAGGTCCGGCGCGAAACCTGTGAGTTCCGCGCCGGAGGGGTGGCACCGACCGCCCTTGCGGGCCGGGGCTCAGCCCGCTACGAGGACATCCGCGATCGAGCCGGCGTCGACGGCGCGGTCGAACCAGACGGCGAGCGTTTCGATGTCACGGCAGCTGGTGATGTGCTCTCGGGCTTCTTCGGGGGCTTCGATGCCGCGGTGGTCGAGGAGGGCCAGGATCGACTTGGCCGTGCCCGTGAGATAGCCCTCGGTGAAGCTCTCGACATAACCCTGGATGTAGCGCTCGTAATGGCCCTCGGCCCGCAGCCGCTGGGCTGTTTTTGAGCGGAGGAGCGAGAGCTGGGTCGCCATCGGACCCCACCGTCCGAAGAGTTCCGCAGTCGACTTGGCCGTGGAGATGCGGGTGAGCCAAGTGGTGAGTGCTTCGGTGCTACGGCAGGCGCTGATGCGCTCGCGCGCTTCCTCGGAGACTTCGATTCCGCGCTGGTCGAGGAGGACCAGGACCGAAGCGGCCATCCCCTCGGCCCGTAGCCGCTGGGAGGTCTCCGAGCGGAAGAAGGAGAGGGGGACCGGCATCAGGCCCTGTCGTCTTCGAAGAGGTCCGCAACTGAGTTGGCGGAAACGACGCGGGTGAGCCAGGTGATGAGTGTTTCGGAGTCGTAGCAGCCGGTGATGCGTTCCCGTGCTTCGTCGGAGACTTCGATTCCGCGCTGGTCGAGAAGGGCCAGGATCGACTTGGCCACTCCCACGGCGACTCCCACGGCCTGGCCCTCGGCCCGTAGCCGCTGGGAGGTTTCCGAGCGGAAGAAAGAGAGGTCGGCTGCCATGAGGTCCCTCCAGATCTGAGCTGCCGGGGCTTTGCCCAGGCCGAGTTCGGTGAGTTCGATGAAGATGCGGGCGGTGTCCTGGTCGACTGTCTTCAGGGCCGAAGCGAGGGCTTTGAGTATGGCATCGGCGTTCGGCTCGCGACCGTGAGTGATGGCCGAGAGCGTCGCCAGCGGGATGTCGCGGGCGGCGACGGAGACGTCGGTGATGACGGGGACGTTGTGCGGGCCCAGGACGAGCGGCCGGAGTGTGAGCGCGGGCCACTGGGCGGGGCCGATGGTGAAGGGGCCGGCGGCCCAGGCGGCGGTGGTCTTGTCCTGGCATACGACCAGGAGTACGGGCGGCGTGCCGTACTTCGCCCACAGGTGCGCCACGTAGTACGCCCAGCTCGCCGGCTTGGCGGTGTCCTTCTTCCCCTGGGCCTCCACGGCGAGGAGGAAGCCGTCGTCCTGCGCCGTGTCGAACCGCAGCAGGGTGTCCACCCGGCGTTCCAGCGGGCTGGTCTCCGTGAGATCCGTGGGCAGGAGCGACACCGCTACGGGGTCGCTGAAGGGGATGCCGAGCGCCCGGAAGGTACGGGCGAAGATCCCCGGATCCTCCTGGAAGATCCGGTGCATCGCCTCATGGGATGAGCTGACCATGCGGCGGACGGTATGGGCCGTGCAGGTGAGTCATGCGTTTATTGCCGGCCCTTCACTCCATGTGGTGAGGCGGGAGCGCTTCGGGTGACGGTTGGTGCGTCGAAGTGGCGCGGCGGGGGTGCGTGCGGTTGTGGCGTGCCGGAGTGGGGTACGCTGCTCCGCTTCGATTGGCCAGCCTTGTGCCCCGTATGGCAGACTGTCGGGGTTGCTCGGTTGAGTGCCGATGCTGCGCGCCTCCCGCCGGGAGGACTGGAAGCGAGTCCCGCAGTACTCGTCACCCCGCTGCTCCGAATCCGGAGGACCAGGGTGGAAGTACGGGAATCTTCCGGGAAGCGTCAGCGCGGTCCCGGCCAGGCACTCGGTGGGTGCTTTCCCCACACAACCCCCTTCGCAGGGAATTCCTCTTCGTGAGGGATTCAATCGGAAGGGGTGCGACACGCCCGACCGCGTGGGTCGGAGGGAAGGCGCGTACAAACCGAGTCCCAGAGCGTTACGAGAGACAGGACTACGAAGTAGCCATGGCGGGACAGAAGATCCGCATCCGGCTCAAGGCCTACGACCACGAGGTCATCGACTCTTCGGCGAAGAAGATCGTCGAGACGGTGACTCGCACTGGTGCGTCGGTCGCGGGCCCGGTGCCGCTGCCCACAGAGAAGAACGTGTACTGCGTCATCAAGTCGCCGCACAAGTACAAGGACGCGCGCGAGCACTTCGAGATGCGTACGCACAAGCGCCTCATCGACATCCTCGACCCCACGCCGAAGACGGTTGACTCGCTCATGCGCCTCGACCTGCCGGCGGGCGTCGACATCGAGATCAAGCTCTGAGGTGACGCGCGAGATGGCTAAGCAGATTAAGGGCGTCCTGGGCGAGAAGCTCGGCATGACCCAGGTCTGGGACGAGAACAACCGGGTCGTCCCGGTGACCGTCGTCAAGGCCGGGCCCTGCGTCGTGACCCAGGTCCGCAAGAACGATGTCGATGGCTACGAGTCGGTCCAGATCGCCTTCGGCGAGATCGACCCGCGCAAGGTGAACAAGCCCCTCAAGGGCCACTTCGCCAAGGCCGACGTGACCCCGCGCCGCCACCTGGTGGAGCTGCGGACCTCCGACGCCGCCGAGTACACGCTCGGCCAGGAGATCACCGCCGCCGTGTTCGAGTCGGGCGTCAAGGTCGACGTCACCGGCAAGAGCAAGGGCAAGGGCTTCGCCGGTGTCATGAAGCGTCACAACTTCAAGGGCCTGGGCGCCGGTCACGGCACCCAGCGCAAGCACCGCTCGCCCGGCTCCATCGGTGGCTGCGCCACCCCGGGCCGCGTGTTCAAGGGCCTGCGCATGGCGGGCCGCATGGGCAACGAGCGGGTCACCACCCAGAACCTGACCGTTCACGCCGTTGACGCGGAGAAGGGCCTGCTCCTGATCAAGGGAGCGGTTCCTGGTCCGAATGGCGGCCTCGTCCTGGTCCGTACCGCGGCCAAGGGGGCCTGAGGTAACCGATGAGCACCATTGACATCCTTTCGCCGGCAGGCGACAAGGCCGGGACCGTCGAACTCCCCGAGGGGATCTTCGGCGCGCAGGTCAGCATTCCGCTGATCCACCAGGTCGTCGTCGCACAGCTGGCCGCTGCCCGCCAGGGCACGCACAAGACCAAGACCCGTGGCGAGGTCCGCGGCGGCGGCAAGAAGCCGTACCGCCAGAAGGGCACCGGCCGCGCCCGTCAGGGTTCGACCCGCGCCCCGCAGTTCGCCGGTGGTGGCGTCGTGCACGGTCCCGTGCCGCGTGACTACTCGCAGCGGACCCCCAAGAAGATGAAGGCCGCCGCCCTGCGCGGTGCCCTCTCCGACCGGGCGAGCCACTCCCGTGTCCACGTCGTCACCGGCGTGGTCGAGGGCGAGGTCTCCACGAAGGCCGCGAAGACCCTGTTCGGCAAGATCAGCGAGCGCAAGAACCTGCTCCTGGTCGCCGACCGGTCCGACGAGGCCGCGTGGCTCTCCGCCCGCAACCTGCCCCAGGTGCACATCCTGGAGCCGGGCCAGCTGAACACGTACGACGTGCTCGTCTCCGACGACGTGGTCTTCACGCAGGCTGCCTTCGAGTCCTTCGTGGCCGGTCCGGCCGCGTCTGCCAAGGCTGTCGCTTCCGAGGCTGAGCTCGAAGGGAGCGAAGCCTGATGAGTGAGACCGCAGCGGTCATCACCAGCAAGACCTTCACGGACCCCCGTGACATCCTGGTCAAGCCGGTGGTCTCCGAGAAGAGCTACGCGCTGCTGGACGAGAACAAGTACACGTTCATCGTCGACCCGCGTGCCAACAAGACCCAGATCAAGCAGGCCGTCGAGGCGGTCTTCTCGGTCAAGGTCTCCGGGGTCAACACGATCAACCGGCAGGGCAAGCGCAAGCGCACCCGCACCGGTTTCGGTAAGCGCAAGGACACCAAGCGCGCCATCGTGACCCTCGTTGAGGGCGACCGAATCGACATCTTCGGCGGCCCGGTCTCCTAACGGAGTCCGAGTCGTCCGATATCGGACGAGGACTGAGAAATGGGTATCCGCAAGTACAAGCCGACGACCCCGGGCCGTCGTGGCTCCAGCGTCGCCGACTTTGTCGAGATCACGCGGTCCACGCCGGAGAAGTCGCTGGTCCGCCCCCTGCACAGCAAGGGCGGCCGTAACAACGCCGGTCGTGTGACCGTTCGCCACCAGGGCGGTGGCCACAAGCGCGCCTACCGAGTGATCGACTTCCGTCGTCACGACAAGGACGGCGTGCCGGCCAAGGTCGCGCACATCGAGTACGACCCGAACCGCACCGCGCGCATCGCGCTGCTCCACTACGTGGACGGCGAGAAGCGCTACATCCTCGCCCCGGCCAAGCTCTCGCAGGGCGACCGGGTCGAGAACGGCCCCGGCGCCGACATCAAGCCGGGCAACAACCTCCCGCTGCGCAACATCCCGGTGGGTACGGTCATCCACGCCATCGAGATGCGCCCCGGCGGCGGCGCGAAGATCGCTCGCTCCGCGGGCTCTTCGGTCCAGCTGCTGGCGAAGGAGGGCACCTACGCCCACCTGCGCATGCCTTCCGGCGAGGTCCGTCTGGTCGACATCCGCTGCCGCGCCACTGTGGGCGAGGTCGGCAACGCCGAGCAGTCGAACATCAACTGGGGCAAGGCCGGCCGTATGCGCTGGAAGGGCGTTCGCCCGACCGTCCGCGGTGTCGCCATGAACCCCGTTGACCACCCGCACGGTGGTGGTGAGGGCAAGACCTCCGGTGGTCGCCACCCGGTCTCGCCGTGGGGTCAGAAGGAGGGTCGTACTCGCTCGCCGAAGAAGGCCAGCAACAAGTACATCGTCCGCCGCCGCAAGACGAACAAGAAGCGCTAGGAGCGGGTTTAGATGCCGCGTAGTCTCAAGAAGGGGCCCTTCGTCGACGACCACCTGATCAAGAAGGTGGACGTTCAGAACGAGGCCGGTACCCACAACGTCATCAAGACCTGGTCCCGACGCTCCATGATCGTGCCGGCCATGCTCGGCCACACGCTCGCGGTGCACAACGGCAAGACCCATGTTCCGGTGTTCGTCACCGAGTCCATGGTCGGCCACAAGCTCGGCGAGTTTGCGCCGACCCGCACCTTCCGCGGCCACGTCAAGGACGACCGCAAGTCGAAGCGCCGCTAAGGCGGGGTGCGAAGACTATGACTGACACCGAAGGGACAACCATGGAAGCCAGGGCCCAGGCGCGGTACATCCGCGTCACGCCCATGAAGGCCCGCCGCGTGGTGGACCTTATCCGTGGCATGGATGCCACGGAGGCTCAGGCGGTCCTGCGTTTCGCCCCGCAGGCCGCGAGCGTGCCGGTGGGCAAGGTGCTGGACAGCGCCATTGCCAACGCCGCGCACAACTACGACCACACCGACGCCGACAGCCTCGTCATCTCCGAGGCGTACGTCGACGAGGGCCCGACCCTGAAGCGGTTCCGTCCGCGTGCCCAGGGCCGCGCCTACCGGATCCGCAAGCGGACCAGCCACATCACCGTGGTCGTCAGCAGCAAGGAAGGAACCCGGTAATGGGCCAGAAGGTTAACCCGCACGGGTTCCGGCTCGGCATTACCACCGACTTCAAGTCGCGTTGGTACGCCGACAAGCTGTACAAGGACTACGTCAAGGAAGACGTCGCCATTCGTCGCATGATGACGAAGGGCATGGAGCGCGCCGGCATCTCCAAGGTCGAGATCGAGCGCACCCGTGACCGCGTCCGCGTCGACATCCACACCGCCCGGCCGGGCATCGTCATCGGCCGTCGCGGCGCGGAGGCCGACCGCATCCGCGGCGAGCTGGAGAAGCTGACCGGCAAGCAGGTTCAGCTGAACATCCTTGAGGTCAAGAACCCCGAGGTGGACGCTCAGCTGGTGGCCCAGGCCGTCGCCGAGCAGCTCTCCTCGCGCGTCTCCTTCCGTCGTGCCATGCGCAAGAGCATGCAGTCGACGATGAAGGCCGGCGCCAAGGGCATCAAGATCCAGTGTGGCGGCCGTCTCGGCGGCGCCGAGATGTCCCGTTCGGAGTTCTACCGCGAGGGCCGCGTGCCCCTGCACACGCTCCGCGCCAACGTGGACTACGGCTTCTTCGAGGCCAAGACGACCTTCGGCCGCATCGGCGTGAAGGTCTGGATCTACAAGGGCGACGTCAAGAACATCGCCGAGGTCCGTGCCGAGAACGCGGCCGCGCGTGCGGGCAACCGCCCGTCCCGCGGTGGCGCGGGCGGCAGCGACCGTCCGGCCCGTGGTGGCCGTGGCGGCGAGCGTGGCGGCCGCGGTCGCAAGCCGCAGCAGCAGTCGGCGCCGGCTGCCGAGGCCCCCAAGGCCGAGGCCGCTGCCGCTCCGGCCGCTGAGAGCACCGGAACGGAGGCCTGACCGACATGCTGATCCCTCGCAGGGTCAAGCACCGCAAGCAGCACCACCCGAAGCGTTCGGGCATGGCCAAGGGCGGCACCGAGATCGCGTTCGGTGAGTACGGCATCCAGGCGGTGACCCCGGCCTACGTGACGAACCGTCAGATCGAGGCCGCCCGTATCGCCATGACCCGCCACATCAAGCGTGGCGGCAAGGTCTGGATCAACATCTACCCGGACCGGCCGCTCACGAAGAAGCCCGCCGAGACCCGCATGGGTTCCGGTAAGGGTTCGCCGGAGTGGTGGATCGCGAACGTCAAGCCCGGTCGGGTGATGTTCGAGCTGTCCTACCCGAACGAGAAGGTCGCTAAGGAGGCGCTCACCCGCGCCGCCCACAAGCTTCCGATGAAGTGCCGCATCGTGCGGCGCGAGGCAGGTGAGTCGTGATGGCGGCCGGTACCAAGGCGACCGAGCTGCGTGAGCTGAACGACGAGGATCTCGTCGCGAAGCTCCGTGAGGCCAAGGAGGAGCTGTTCAACCTCCGCTTCCAGGCGGCGACCGGACAGCTCGAAAACCACGGCCGGCTGAAGGCCGTCCGCAAGGACATCGCCCGGATCTACACCCTGATGCGCGAGCGCGAGCTCGGCATCGAGACGGTGGAGAGCGCCTGATGAGCGAGATGAATGTGACTGAGACGAACGAGCGCGGCTTCCGCAAGACCCGTGAGGGTCTCGTGGTCAGCGACAAGATGGACAAGACCGTCGTCGTCGCTGTCGAGGACCGCGTCAAGCACGCGCTGTACGGCAAGGTCCTGCGCCGTACGAACAAGCTCAAGGCGCACGACGAGCAGAACGCCGCCGGTGTCGGCGACCGCGTCCTCATCATGGAGACCCGGCCGCTGTCCGCCACGAAGCGCTGGCGCATCGTCGAGATCCTCGAAAAGGCCAAGTAATTCTTGAGGGGCTTCCCTCAAGTGAGTTCCGCCAGGCTCGGTGAGGTCCGTGATCCGCTCACGGACCTCGCCGGGAACCGGCAGACGATCAGGAGATAGACGTGATCCAGCAGGAGTCGCGACTTCGGGTCGCCGACAACACTGGTGCCAAGGAAATCCTTTGCATCCGTGTTCTCGGTGGCTCGGGTCGCCGCTACGCGGGCATCGGTGACGTCATCGTCGCCACCGTCAAGGATGCGATCCCCGGTGGCAACGTGAAGAAGGGTGACGTCATCAAGGCGGTCATCGTGCGCACCGTCAAGGAGCGCCGCCGTCCCGATGGCTCGTACATCCGCTTCGACGAGAACGCCGCCGTCATTCTGAAGAACGACGGTGACCCTCGCGGCACCCGCATCTTCGGCCCGGTCGGCCGTGAGCTGCGCGAGAAGAAGTTCATGAAGATCATCTCGCTCGCGCCGGAGGTGCTGTAACCATGAAGGTCAAGAAGGGCGACCTGGTTCAGGTCATCACCGGCAAGGACAAGGGCAAGCAGGGCAAGGTCATCGTGGCCTACCCCGCCGACGACCGCGTCCTCGTCGAGGGTGTCAACCGGGTCAAGAAGCACACCAAGGCCGGCCAGACGGCTCGTGGTTCGAAGACCGGCGGCATTGTCACGACCGAGGCCCCCATTCACGTGAGCAATGTTCAGCTCGTCGTGGAGAAGGACGGCAAGAAGGTCGTCACCCGCGTCGGATACCGCTTCGACGACGAGGGCAACAAGATCCGCGTTGCCAAGCGGACGGGTGAGGACATCTGATGACTGCCACCACCAACGCGCCGCGTCTCAAGACGCGCTACCGCGAAGAGATCGTGGGCAAGCTGCGTGAGCAGTTCTCGTACGAGAACGTCATGCAGGTCCCCGGTCTGACCAAGATCGTGGTCAACATGGGTGTGGGCGACGCCGCCCGCGACTCCAAGCTGATCGACGGCGCGATTCGGGACCTCACCACGATCACCGGTCAGAAGCCGGCCGTGACCAAGGCCCGCAAGTCGATCGCGCAGTTCAAGCTGCGCGAGGGGCAGCCCATCGGCTGCCACGTCACCCTCCGCGGTGACCGCATGTGGGAGTTCCTGGACCGTACGCTGTCGCTCGCGCTGCCGCGCATCCGCGACTTCCGTGGTCTGTCCCCGAAGCAGTTCGACGGCCGGGGCAACTACACCTTCGGTCTCACGGAGCAGGTCATGTTCCACGAGATCGACCAGGACAAGATCGACCGGGTCCGGGGCATGGACATCACCGTGGTCACCACGGCGACCAACGACGACGAGGGCCGGGCCCTGCTTCGTCACCTCGGCTTCCCGTTCAAGGAGAACTGACCGTGGCGAAGAAGGCACTGATCGCTAAGGCCGCCCGCAAGCCGAAGTTCGCTGTGCGCGCGTACAACCGCTGCCAGCGCTGCGGCCGGCCCCACTCCGTCTACCGCAAGTTCGGCCTGTGCCGCGTGTGCCTCCGTGAGATGGCTCACCGCGGCGAGCTGCCGGGCGTGACCAAGAGCTCCTGGTAATTCCCGACTTGGGATACCAGGGCTCTCGGTAAGCATCCTGGACGGCGGGCCCCGCCCTGATACTCGCGTAGAGTCGAGGGGTTGGGCGCCCGCCGCCCATGACCGCACGCGGGTTCAGCCCGCTTAAAGTCGCTTACTACGCCGTAGGTCCCCGCACCGCACCCGTCCCGGCCTTGACCGGGGAGAGGGATGGCGCAGACAGGAAACCGCGGCGAGAGAGGCCGAAGGCCAATTCATGACCATGACTGATCCGATCGCAGACATGCTGACCCGTCTGCGTAACGCGAACTCGGCGTACCACGACGATGTCGCGATGCCGCACAGCAAGATCAAGTCGCACATCGCGGAGATCCTCCAGCAGGAGGGCTACATCACCGGCTGGAAGGTCGAGGACGCGGAGGTCGGCAAGACCCTCACCCTTGAGCTGAAGTTCGGCCCGAACCGCGAGCGCTCGATCGCCGGCATCAAGCGCATCTCCAAGCCGGGCCTGCGGGTCTACGCAAAGTCCACCAACCTGCCGAAGGTGCTCGGCGGCCTGGGCGTGGCGATCATCTCCACGTCCCACGGTCTCCTCACCGGTCAGCAGGCCAGCAAGAAGGGCGTGGGTGGGGAAGTCCTCGCCTACGTCTGGTAATCGGGAACGGAGGAATAGCCAATGTCGCGAATTGGACGGCTGCCCATCCAGGTTCCCGCTGGTGTGGACGTCACCATCGATGGCCGCACGGTTCAGGTCAAGGGCCCCAAGGGCGCCCTTGCCCACACCGTCGCCGCGCCCATCGAGGTCGCCAAGGGTGAGGACGGCGCGCTGAGCGTCACCCGCCCGAACGACGAGCGTCAGAACAAGGCCCTGCACGGCCTGTCCCGCACGCTGGTGGCGAACATGATCACCGGCGTGACCACGGGCTACAGCAAGGCTCTTGAGATCAGCGGTGTCGGCTACCGCGTCCAGGCGAAGGGCTCCGACCTGGAGTTCTCGCTGGGCTACAGCCACCCCATCCTCGTCGAGGCGCCCGAGGGCATCTCCTTCAAGGTCGAGTCTCCGACCAAGCTGAGCGTCGAGGGCATCGACAAGCAGAAGGTCGGCGAGGTCGCCGCCAACATCCGCAAGCTTCGCAAGCCCGACCCTTACAAGGCCAAGGGCGTGAAGTACGCGGGTGAGGTCATCCGCCGCAAGGTCGGAAAGGCTGGTAAGTAAGCCATGGCATACGGTGTGAAGATCGCGAAGGGTCACGCCCGTAAGGGTGCCGCCCTCAAGCGGCGCCACATCCGCGTCCGTAAGCGGATCTCCGGCACGCCGGAGCGCCCGCGCCTCGTCGTGACGCGTTCCAACCGTCACATGGTGGCGCAGGTCATCGACGACATCGCGGGCCACACGCTCGCGTCCGCGTCGACCCTGGACGTCTCCATCCGTGGCGGCGAGGCCGACAAGAGCGCCCAGGCCCAGCAGGTCGGCGCCCTGGTCGCCGAGCGTGCCAAGGCCGCCGGCGTCGAGGCTGTCGTGTTCGACCGCGGTGGCAACCAGTACGCCGGGCGCATTGCCGCTCTGGCGGACGCCGCCCGCGAAGCCGGGCTGAAGTTCTAAGCCCCGGTTCCGGAGCTAGCGGACGTAACAGAGAGAGGTAAATCCAATGGCTGGACCCCAGCGCCGCGGGAGCGGTGCCGGTGGCGGCGAGCGGCGGGACCGGAAGGGTCGCGACGGTGGCGCTGCCGCCGAGAAGACCGCATACGTTGAGCGCGTTGTCGCGATCAACCGTGTCGCCAAGGTTGTCAAGGGTGGTCGCCGCTTCAGCTTCACCGCGCTGGTCGTGGTGGGCGACGGTGACGGCACCGTAGGTGTCGGATACGGCAAGGCCAAGGAAGTTCCCGCGGCCATCGCCAAGGGCGTTGAAGAGGCCAAGAAGAACTTCTTCAAGGTTCCGCGTATCCAGGGCACCATTCCGCACCCCATCCAGGGCGAGAAGGCCGCGGGCGTCGTCCTGCTCAAGCCTGCTTCCCCCGGTACCGGTGTGATCGCCGGTGGCCCGGTGCGCGCCGTGCTGGAGTGCGCGGGCATCCACGACGTGCTGAGCAAGTCGCTCGGTTCGTCGAACCCGATCAACATCGTGCACGCCACGGTGACCGCGCTTCGTGGCCTTCAGCGCCCCGAGGAGATCGCGGCCCGTCGTGGCCTGCCGCTGGAGGACGTCGCTCCCGCCGCTCTGCTGCGGGCGCGTGCCGGGGTGGGTGCGTAATGGCCCGCCTCAAGGTCACGCAGACCAAGTCCTACATCGGCAGCAAGCAGAACCACCGCGACACCCTGCGTTCGCTCGGGCTCAAGCGCCTGAACGACACGGTTGTCAAGGAGGACCGCCCCGAGATCCGCGGCATGGTGCAGACCGTGCGGCACCTCGTGACGGTCGAGGAGGTCGACTGACATGGGTGAGCAGAACCCGCTGAAGGTCCACAACCTCCGTCCTGCCCCGGGTGCCAAGACCGCCAAGACCCGTGTGGGTCGTGGTGAGGCGTCCAAGGGTAAGACCGCGGGTCGTGGTACCAAGGGCACGAAGGCCCGTTACCAGGTTCCGGAGCGCTTCGAGGGCGGGCAGATGCCCCTCCACATGCGTCTCCCGAAGCTGAAGGGCTTCAAGAACCCCGCCCACAAGCAGTTCCAGGTCGTGAACCTGGAGAAGCTGGCCGCGCTCTACCCGCAGGGTGGCGAGGTCACGGTGGCCGACCTGGTCGCCAAGGGCGCGGTGCGCAAGAACGAGCTCGTCAAGGTGCTCGGCGCCGGTGAGCTCTCCGTGGCGCTGCAGGTGACGGTCGACGCCGTCTCCGGCTCCGCCAAGGAGAAGATCGCCGCCGCCGGCGGCACCGTCACCGAGCTGATCTGAGCTCGTTGATCCGACCGACCGGGGATGTCCCAAAAGGGGCATCCCCGGTTGGTCGTTCCAAGGGGGGCATGGTCGCCGGTAAGGTGGCGTGCACTGTTGGCTTCCGTGCGGGCTGTTCGCGCGGATTTTGACTGATACGTATCCCCGTCGATCCTCAAGACCGTCACCTCTCGCGCAGTTGCGTGAGGGGCGCAGGAGGCACCGTGCTCACCGCGTTCGCCCGGGCGTTCAAGACGCCCGACCTGCGCAAGAAGCTGCTGTTCACGCTGGGCATCATGGTGATCTTCCGGCTCGGGGCGCACGTCCCGATCCCCGGTATCAATTACCAGAACGTCCAGCTGTGCATGGACCAGTCCAAGAATGCGCAGGGCCTGTTCGGCCTCGTGAACATGTTCAGCGGTGGCGCGCTGCTGCAGATCACCATCTTCGCGCTCGGGATCATGCCGTACATCACGGCGAGCATCATCCTCCAACTGCTGACCGTAGTGATTCCGCGCCTCGAAGCCCTCAAGAAGGAGGGGCAGTCGGGGCAGGGCAAGATCACCCAGTACACCCGCTATCTGACCGTGGCCCTCGCGGTGCTCCAGGGCGCAGGCCTGGTCACCACCGCCCGTACGGGCGCGCTCTTCGGCAACTGCACCGTCGGCAACCAGATCGTCCCGAACCACTCGATCTTCACCACGATCACGATGGTCGTCACGATGACCGCGGGCACCGCCTGCGTCATGTGGCTCGGTGAGCTGATCACCGACCGCGGCATCGGCAACGGCATGTCCATCCTGATGTTCACCTCCATCGCCGCCGGCTTCCCCAGCGGCCTGTGGGGCATCAAGATGCAGGGCAAGCTGCTCGGCGGCTGGCTGGAGTTCGGCCTCGTGATCCTCTGCGGCCTGGCGATGGTCGCGCTGGTGGTCTTCGTGGAACAGGCGCAGCGTCGCATCCCTGTTCAGTACGCGAAGCGCATGATCGGCCGCCGCTCGTACGGCGGCACCTCGACGTACATCCCGCTCAAGGTGAACCAGGCCGGCGTCATCCCGGTCATCTTCGCCTCGTCGCTGCTCTACATCCCCGCACTGATCGTCCAGTTCACCGGCTCCAAGGCCGGCTGGGCGGTGTGGGTCCAGCAGAACCTGGTCAAGGGCGACCACCCCGTCTACATCGTCACGTACTTCCTGCTGATCGTTTTCTTCGCCTTCTTCTACGTCGCAATCTCCTTCAACCCCGAAGAAGTCGCCGACAACATGAAGAAGTATGGTGGCTTCATCCCGGGCATCCGGGCTGGTCGTCCCACTGCGGAGTACCTGAGCTACGTGCTGAACCGCATCACGTGGCCCGGCTCTCTCTACCTTGGTCTGATCGCTCTGGTGCCCACCGTCGCTCTGGTGACGCTCAATGCGAACCAGAACTTCCCGTTCGGCGGGACCAGCATCCTGATCATCGTGGGTGTCGGCCTGGAGACCGTGAAGCAGATCGAGAGCCAGCTTCAGCAGCGCAACTACGAAGGGTTCCTCCGCTGATGCGAATCGTCCTCGTCGGGCCTCCTGGAGCCGGTAAGGGTACGCAGGCCGCATACCTGGCCAAGAACCTCGCGATCCCGCACATCTCCACGGGTGACCTCTTCCGCGCCAACATGAGCCAGGGCACTCCGCTGGGCCAGGAGGCCAAGGAGTACATGAACGCCGGGCACCTGGTGCCGGACTCGGTCACCATCGGGATGGCCGAGGACCGGATGCGGCAGGAGGACGCCGCGGGCGGCTTCCTGCTGGACGGGTTCCCGCGCAACCTGGCACAGGCCGAGGCGCTGGACGAGTTCCTCAAGGCCGACGGGCTGGGGCTGGACGCGGTCCTGGACCTGGAGGTCCCGGAGGACGAGGTCGTCAAGCGGATCGCCGGACGGCGCACCTGCCGTACGGACAGCAGCCACACCTTCCACGTGATCTACAGCCCCCCGAAGCGGGAGGGCGTGTGCGACAAGTGCGGCGGTGAGCTTTACCAGCGCGAGGACGACAGCGAGGACACGGTCCGCAAGCGCCTTGAGGTCTACCACAGCGAGACCGAGCCGATCATCGACCACTACAAGGGGCAGGGGCTTGTCGTGACGATTTCGGCGCTCGGGAAGGTGGCGGAGGTCACTGGGCGGGCCATGGAGGCCATTGCGGCGCAGGCCGCTTAGCTGGCGCCCTGGGGTTGGGGCTTTCGGGGCTCCGCCCCGGGGCCCGGTCCTCAAACGCCGGACGGGCTGGAATGCGGGGCCTTTGTCCTCAAGCGCCGGACGGGCTGGAGTGCCGGGATTTCGGGGCTCCGCCCCGGACCCCGGTCCTCAAACGCCGGACGGGCTGGAATGCGTGGCCTTTGTCCTCAAGCGCCGGACGGGCTTGGTTGCGGGGCCTTTGTCCTCAAGCGCCGGGCGGGCTGGAATGCGTGGCCCTGTCCTCAAGGGCCGGGCGGGCTGGATTGTGTGACGGTTGATGGGCTGGGAACGGCCGCGGTGCCCCTTGGGGTGTCGCGGCCGTAGTGTTGTGTTGGATGTCGGGAAAGCGAACAGGAAGGCGTTAGCCGCGATGGTGGAGATCAAGACCCCTGAGCAGATCGCGAAGATGCGCGAGGCGGGGCTGGTCGTCGCCGCGGTGCACGCGGCTACGCGGGCGGCGGCTGTGCCGGGGGCCACCACCAAGGATCTGGACGACGCTTCCCGCAAGGTGCTGGCCGAGCACGGCGCCAAGTCGAACTTCCTCGGGTACGGCGGCTTCCCCGCGACGATCTGCACGTCGGTGAACGACGTCGTGGTGCATGGCATCCCGGACACCGACACGGTGCTGAAGGACGGGGACATCATCTCCATCGACGCGGGCGCGATCGTGGACGGCTGGCACGGTGACGCCGCGTTCACGGCGTTCGTCGGCGAGGGCCACGCGCCGGAGCTGCGTGAGCTGAGCCGGGTCACGGAGGAGTCGATGTGGGCGGGGATCGCGGCGGTCCGCAAGGGCAGCCGGCTGGTCGACGTCTCGCGGGCCATCGAGGGCTACATCCGCCGCCAGCCGCGGCCGGCCTCGGGCAAGTACGGGATCATCGAGGACTACGGCGGGCACGGCATCGGCTCCGAGATGCACATGGACCCGCATCTGCTGAACTACGTCTCGCGCAAGCGGGGCAAGGGCCCGAAGCTGGTGCCGGGGTTCTGCCTGGCGATCGAGCCGATGGTCAGCCTGGGGACGGCCCGTACGCACGTACTGGCCGACGACTGGACGGTCAAGACGGACGACGGCACCTGGTCCTCGCACTGGGAGCACTCGGTGGCGCTGACCGAGGAGGGCCCGCTGGTCCTCACGGCGGTCGACGGCGGCAAGGCCAAGCTGGCCGAGTACGGCGTCGAGACGGCCCCGGACCCCCTGGCTTAAGGATCTCCACGGCTGGGCAATAGACCTGGATTCGTCTTTCCGGGTGCCCTGACGTAGACTGACACGTCGGCTCTCGCCTGCCTTCGCGCACGCCGCGAGCCGATCAAGGTAGCCGATTCGAAAGGCGAAGCGTGGCCAAGAAGCAAGGTGCCATCGAGATCGAGGGCACCGTGATCGAGTCTCTGCCGAACGCGATGTTCAAGGTAGAGCTCCAGAACGGTCACAAGGTCCTCGCGCACATCAGCGGCAAGATGCGGATGCACTACATCCGCATCCTCCCGGATGACCGGGTCGTGGTGGAGCTGTCTCCGTACGACCTGACGCGTGGCCGGATCGTCTACCGATACAAGTAGATCTTGCTCGCGCCCCGTTTCACCGCGGGGCGCTGGCACTGACCCGGAGAACCTCACATCCCATGAAGGTCAAGCCGAGCGTCAAGAAGATCTGCGACAAGTGCAAGGTGATCCGCCGTCACGGCCGGGTCATGGTCATCTGCGACAACCTGCGCCACAAGCAGCGCCAGGGCTGACGCACGACCACCTGCACTCCGCAGTTACTTCGCGCGACGCATAGCGAAACGTACATACGCAGACACCCGACCCCTCGCCGTACGAACGCGAGGGGACGATACCCCCGGCGGAGGCCGGGGACCCGGCTCGTAACTCTTGCGGAGTCTTACGGGAACGGTGCTGCGGAAGACCTCCGAACCTCTCAGGAGCCACATCAATGGCACGCCTCGCAGGCGTTGATCTCCCGCGCGAAAAGCGCGTGGAGGTCGCCCTCACCTACGTCTTCGGCATTGGTCGCACCCGTGCCAAGGAGACCCTGGAAAACACCGGTGTGAACCCCGACACGCGCGTTCGCGACCTGGCCGAGGAAGACCTGGTCAAGATCCGCGAGTACGTGGACGCCAACCTCAAGACCGAGGGTGACCTCCGTCGCGAGATCCAGGCCGACATCCGCCGCAAGGTCGAGATCGGCTGCTACCAGGGTCTGCGTCACCGCCGTGGCCTGCCCGTCCACGGTCAGCGCACCAGCACCAACGCCCGCACCCGCAAGGGCCCGCGTCGCGCGATCGCCGGCAAGAAGAAGCCGGGCAAGAAGTAGTCCTCAGCGGACGCTCACCAGCGGTCTTCGCTGTAGGACCGACCACCTCCACGGGAGTAATACATGCCTCCGAAGGGCCGACAGGGCGCAGCCAAGAAGGTGCGCCGCAAGGAAAAGAAGAACGTCGCTCACGGGCACGCCCACATCAAGAGCACGTTCAACAACACGATCGTCTCGATCACCGACCCCACGGGCAACGTGATCTCCTGGGCCTCCGCCGGCCACGTCGGCTTCAAGGGCTCGCGCAAGTCGACTCCGTTCGCCGCGCAGATGGCCGCCGAGTCGGCTGCCCGTCGCGCGCAGGAGCACGGCATGCGCAAGGTCGACGTGTTCGTCAAGGGTCCGGGCTCCGGCCGTGAGACCGCGATCCGCTCGCTGCAGGCCACCGGCCTTGAGGTGGGTTCGATCCAGGACGTCACTCCGACTCCGCACAACGGCTGCCGCCCGCCGAAGCGCCGCCGCGTCTGACCAGCTGAAGTAGGAGAAAATATAATATGGCGCGTTACACCGGGGCCGACTGCAAGCGTTGCCGTCGGGAGAAGCAGAAGCTCTTCCTCAAGGGGAGCAAGTGCGAGAGCGCGAAGTGCCCGATCGAGATCCGTCCTTACCCCCCGGGTGAGCACGGTCGCGGGCGCACCAAGGACAGCGAGTACCTGCTCCAGCTTCGTGAGAAGCAGAAGTGCAGCCGTATCTACGGTGTCCTTGAGAAGCAGTTCGTGAACTACTACAAGGAAGCGAACCAGAAGACCGGCAAGACCGGTGAGAACCTTCTGCGCATCCTTGAGACCCGCCTCGACAACGTGGTCTACCGGGCCGGCTTCGCCAAGTCCCGCGACCACGCCCGTCAGCTGGTGCGTCACGGACACATCGTTGTGAACGGCCGCAAGACCGACATCCCGTCGGCCCGCGTCGCCGTGAACGACATCATCGAGGTCCGCGAAGCCTCGCGCGAGATGACCCCCTTCGTGGTCGCCCGCGCCGAGGCCGGCGAGAAGACCGTGCCCGCGTGGCTGGAGTCGAGCCCGTCGAACCTGCGGATCCTGGTGCACTCCCTGCCCGAGCGCCCGGTCATCGACACCCAGGTGCAGGAGCAGTTGATCGTCGAGCTCTACTCCAAGTAGGCAGAGCTCACGGTCGCGGGCGGTGCGATCCCGATTTCTGGTCATCGGGGCCGTACCGCCCGTACCCTTGTATTGCAGCGGACGTCAAATAGCGGGCGTCCACGACTGAAGGAACACACACATGCTTATCGCTCAGCGTCCGTCGCTGACCGAAGAGGTCGTCGACGAATACCGCTCGCGGTTCGTGATCGAGCCGCTGGAGCCGGGCTTCGGTTACACCCTCGGTAACTCCCTTCGTCGGACTCTTCTGTCCTCGATCCCCGGTGCGGCGGTCACGTCCATCCGGATCGACGGCGTTCTGCACGAGTTCACCACCGTGCCGGGCGTCAAGGAAGACGTCACCGACCTCATCCTCAACATCAAGCAGCTCGTCGTCAGCAGCGAGCACGACGAGCCCGTCGTGATGTACCTGCGCAAGCAGGGCCCCGGGCTGGTCACCGCCGCCGACATCGCCCCGCCGGCCGGTGTCGAGGTGCACAACCCCGACCTGGTCCTCGCCACGCTCAACGGCAAGGGCAAGCTGGAGATGGAGCTGACCGTCGAGCGCGGTCGCGGCTACGTCTCCGCCGTGCAGAACAAGCAGGTGGGCCAGGAGATCGGCCGGATTCCGGTCGACTCCATCTACTCGCCGGTGCTCAAGGTCACGTACAAGGTCGAGGCGACCCGTGTCGAGCAGCGCACCGACTTCGACAAGCTGATCGTCGACGTCGAGACCAAGCAGGCCATGCGGCCGCGCGACGCCATGGCGTCCGCCGGCAAGACCCTGGTCGAGCTGTTCGGCCTGGCGCGCGAGCTCAACATCGACGCCGAGGGCATCGACATGGGCCCGTCCCCGACGGACGCCGCGCTCGCCGCCGATCTGGCGCTGCCGATCGAGGAGCTGGAGCTCACGGTCCGCTCGTACAACTGCCTCAAGCGCGAGGGCATCCACTCGGTGGGCGAGCTCGTGGCCCGCTCCGAGGCGGACCTGCTCGACATCCGCAACTTCGGCGCCAAGTCGATCGACGAGGTCAAGGCGAAGCTGGCCGGCATGGGCCTCGCGCTCAAGGACTCGCCTCCCGGGTTCGACCCGACCGCCGCCGCCGACGCCTTCGGCGCCGACGACGACGCCGATGCCGGGTTCGTGGAGACCGAGCAGTACTGAGCCGCGGGCGGCTTGTTCGCGCACCACTGAATGCTTCCGGCGGGCGGCCGCTCGTCGGGAACTGACACCGGTACCTGATACGGCCGGTGCAGAAATGAAGGAGAAAGACCATGCCGAAGCCCGCCAAGGGCGCCCGTCTGGGCGGCAGCGCCGCGCACGAGCGTCACCTGCTCGCGAACCTCGCGAAGTCGCTGTTCGAGCACGGCCGCATCACCACCACCGAGGCCAAGGCGCGCCGGCTCCGTCCGGTCGCCGAGCGTCTGGTGACCAAGGCGAAGAAGGGCGACATCCACAACCGTCGCCAGGTTCTTCAGACGATCACCGACAAGAGCGTCGTGCACACGCTCTTCACGGAGATCGCGCCGCGCTACGAGAACCGCCCCGGTGGTTACACGCGCATCACCAAGATCGGCAACCGTCGTGGCGACAACGCCCCGATGGCCGTCATCGAGCTCGTCGAGGCCCTGACCGTGCAGCAGTCCGCTGTCGGTGAGGCCGAGGCCGCCACCAAGCGTTCCGCCAAGGACGCCGAAGGCGCCGAGGCCGCCAAGGGTGCCGAGGGCGAGAAGGCTGTCGAGGACGCGGCTCCGGCCGAGGAGTCCAAGGACGCCTGACGCTCGCTGAGCGTGGTACGGACGGGTCCGCATTCCCTTGGAAGAGGGGGTGTGGGCCCGTTCGCTTTTGGCAGGCAGGTTGAGAGGAGCTTGTGGTGAGCGACTACGTGGCGTCCGGCTTCGTGCGGGTTCGGCTGGATCTTTCCTATGACGGGAAGGAGTTCTCGGGCTGGGCCCGCCAGCGTGAACAGCGCACGGTCCAGGGCGAGTTGGAGAGCGCGTTGCGGACCGTGCTGCGGCTCGCCGAGCCCGTGGAGCTGACCGTCGCGGGGCGTACGGACTCCGGGGTGCACGCGCGGGGGCAGGTCGCGCACGTGGATCTGCCGGCGGAGGTGTGGGCCGAGCACTCGGAGAAGCTCTTGCGGCGGCTTGCGGGGCGGCTGCCGCATGATGTGCGGGTGTGGCGGGTGGGTGAGGCGCCGGCTGCCTTCAACGCTCGGTTCTCCGCCATTTGGCGGCGGTACGCGTACCGGGTCACCGACCATGTGGGCGGCGTCGATCCGTTGCTGCGCGGCCATGTGCTGTGGCATGACTGGCCGCTCGACGTCGAGGCCATGAATGAGGCGTCTGCTGTGTTGCTCGGCGAGCACGACTTCGCGGCTTACTGCAAGCGGCGTGAGGGCGCCACCACTATTCGTACGCTTCAGCGGTTTCGCTGGGAGCGGGGGGCGGATGGGGTTGTCACCGCCAGTGTGCGGGCCGACGCCTTCTGTCACAACATGGTGCGGTCGCTGGTGGGGGCGCTGCTGTTCGTGGGGGACGGGCACCGGGGGGTCGAGTGGCCGGGGAAGGTGCTGGCGGCCGGGGTGCGGGATTCCGCGGTGCACGTGGTGCGGCCGCATGGACTGACGCTGGAGGAGGTCGGGTACCCGGCGGACGGGGAGCTTGCCGCCCGGAATCTTGCCGCCCGTAACAAGCGGACTCTGCCAGGGGCTGGGTGCTGCTGAGGTGGCGGCCGGTTTGTAAGGACGGGAGCGTCGGGGTGCGGCGTCGGGCTCTCCGGGGCGGGGGTCCGGGACCGTATATTTACGGGCCGCTCGCCCTGAATCCTGAAGGAACCCGGAACTCCGGCCCA